>NZ_CP028365.1:2712150-3013500 GCF_003033925.1 Tannerella serpentiformis | reverse complement strand
GATGGAAGAGCGATACAAGCTCGCCCCGACGGACAAGCTGGCTAAGGAAATCGCCCTTGCCCGCGAGGAACTCGAAGCCCTGAATAAGGAACTCGGACGTATCCCGACGCAAAAGCTGTCCGAGGTGCTCGGCGCCTTCGGGCAGATGGCCGCGGCGCTGGGCGGACTGAGCGGCAGCGTGGGTCAGGCCTTCGCGGCAATCGGTTCGAGCCTCGCCGCCGCCAGTGAGATGCTTTCCCGCGACATGGATACGACACGGGGCAAGGTGGGCGCCATCAGCACGGCCATCTCGGGCACAGCCACGCTGATCAATATGATCACCGCGGCGGCCGAAAAACGCCGCGCCGTGGAAAAAGAGTTCTACAAAAACGCCATCGCCTTTGCCCATGAATATGCCCTGTCGCTGAATGAGCAATTGCGCCTGCAAAGCAAGTCGGGCGCCTTTGTGCGCAACTACGCCGTGAGATCAAAGACAGCTTCAAAGCGCTGAATAAGGCAATGGATGGTTACTCCGATGCCATCGGCAAGCTGCATAAGGGCAGGCCAACGTCGACCTGCGCAACGTAGTCGACGGCAACAACGTAGTCAAAGGGGCGGCCACGGGGGCACTGGCCGGCGCGGCCGTGGGCTCGATCATTCCGGGCATAGGAACGGCCATCGGCGCCGTGGTGGGGACGATCGGCGGACTGCTTGCGGGCATATTCAGCAAGAAAAAAAACAAGGTCACGGATGATCTGATGAAGGTTTTCCCGGGGCTTGTGGACGAGGCCGGCAACCTGAATAAAGAGCTGGCGAAACACTGATCAACACCGATCAGGTAGACGATAAGACGAAGCAGCTGCTTCAAAACGCCCTCGATTGGCAGGATGCCGTCAAAAAGGCGGAGGAAAGCCTCGGCGAGATCGCCACAAGCCTGGCCGGCGACATTGGTAACAACCTGCGCAACGCCATCGTGGGAGCGTGGAAGGCGGGCGAGGATGCCAGTAAGGCCATGTTTGCCACGGCGTCCGACTCGCTCGAGGACTTTATCACGCAACTACTGTATTCGGCCATCTTTTCGGACGTGTTCGAGGATTTCAAGAAGAACCTTGTCGAATCGCTGAAGCCCGGCGGCGATCAGGATGTACTCGACGACTTCGATAAGCTGATGGAAGAGATGACCAAGCGCGACGACCGATACATCGAGCTGCTGAATAAGGTCAAAAAGCGCGCGAAGGAGCGCGGCTACACCAAGTTCGGCGAGAAAGATGATAAGGCGAAGGACGGCCGCACGGGCACAACGAAGAGTATCCAAAGCATTACGCAGGACACGGCTACGGCCATCGAGGGCCGTCTGACGGCGCTGCTGATCTATCAAGACGCCATCAAACTGTCCGTAGGGGGGATCAATCAGACCCTTGTGGCGGGTGTGGCCATACTGACAGAGATACGAGATAACACATCGCACTGCCGGCGCCTCGAGCAGATCGAAAGCGGTATCGGCAGCATGAAACGCGAACTGGAAACAATCAATTCCCGCGGGGTGACCCTGCGAACAGCATAACGGATAAGACGGAAATGAAAGCGAATATCTACATCGATGGCGTGGACGCCCGGGCGGCCTTTGGCGTGTGGGTGGTACGGGGCGGATACAACGACCTGCTGGCCTACCCGGCTATGAAAGAGCCGGCTGCCAATGATTGGCCGGAACACGACGGCTCGAGGTGGATCTGAAGGCGCCCAAGCTGCAACCCCTTACGGTGGCATCGACTGCGTGGCCTCCGGTCCCAAGGCCGACGTCCGCGGGTTTGTGGCGGCGTTAGCTGTGCCGGGCTATCGGTCTATCCTTTTCCCCTCCCTCGGGCGAACATTCCGCCTGCGCCTGACCAACTTCGACGAGCTGCGCGATTACGGGCCGCTGCAATCATTCCGCCCGCTGTTCGAGCTCGACGAACCTGAGCGCACTGACGCGGCCGTCTGGCAATCGCCGGGCACGCACGTCATCCGTTCGGCCTACACCCTCGACGGCATCAATCTGGCCGATTTCGGTGTGTTCGTTCAAAAAGGGCGTGACAGCCTACTGCGCCCGGCTGAGGTAAAACAGAATCTCACCCGGGAGATCGCCACCCGCGACGGCCGCATCTACGACACTGGCATCGTGCGTTTCAATGCCAAAGAAATAGCGTTGAAATGCTGCTTAAAAGCCGTTTCAACGGCGGCCATGTGGAGCTGCCGCGACGCCCTGTTCGGCCGACTTACGGCGCCGGGTGAGCACACATTGAACTACCGGGGAAAGGATTACCCCGTGTTTTATCGCGAATGTACGGGCACGCGGCTTATCGCCCTCCGGCCCGGTTTCATCCTGTATGAGTTTGAACTGAATTTGACGGTGATCCGATGAAAATCTACGATAAAAAGGATGCGCTGATCCTCGATGTCGAGCCGGACGACGGCAGCTACCTCGAGGATCGGATCCATCAGACAAAGCTGCTGACGCTCTACTATTCCCTGCCTGAATATGTGGAGATCCCGGAAGGGGCCTACACCGATTTCCGAGGTACGCGCTACCGGCTGGAAAGCGCGCAAAAATTCATCTGCCACGGCGACCGCAACTTCGAATACACCGTGACGATGGAAGGCCCAGAGGCTGCCCTGCGTAAGTACAAAGTGCGCGACACGACGATTCAAAACCTGCTGAAGTTTGCCTACACGGCCAAACCGCGGGCACACTTGGAGCTGATCGTGAAGGCACTTAATCGCAGGGATAGCGGCTGGACGGTGGGCGGCTGCATTGAGGCGACGGAAAAGACGCTTTCATACAGCCACACCTCCTGCGCCGATGCCCTGCAAATGCTGGCCGATGAGTTCAAAACGGAATGGGAGATCCGGGGCAAAGCCATCTACCTGCGCCGCGTGGAATACAACAAAGCCAACCCGCTGCGCCTGCGTTACGGGCGAGATTGCGGGCTGAAGCCGGGCGTGTCGCGTGACAATTTCGGGGCAAAGAAGCCTTGCGAGATCCTGCTTGTACAGGGCGGGCGGAAGAATATCGACGCCTCGACCTATGGCAGTGTGGAACTGTTGCTTCCAAAGTCGCAAACGATCGCTTTCGATGGGACGAAGTTCGCCGATGAAGCGGGCTTCAACGCCGCCACGGCGCGCAGCTACAAAACGGATGCGACAGGTACGGAGATCACCCGTGCCGACCGGCCGCTCCTGACCTTTGTCGAGGATAGCATCGACCTGTCGCAGATCTACCCCAAGCGCGTGGGCACGGTCTCGTCCGTCGAGATGATCGCCGGTAAAGATGGCCATGTGAATTACGACATCATCGACAGTTCCATCCCTGAGGCCCTCGACTACAATAAGGCGCTGATCGCGGGGCAGACGATGAAAGTCATTTTCCAAAGTGGAAACCTCACCGGCCGGGAGTTCGATCTGAAATATAAGCACGACGGGCGCCGCTTCGAGCTCGTGCAAACTACGTACGACGGCATCGCCATGCCCGGCGGCACGGTCTACATCCCCAAGGTGGGTGACACCTACGCCGTATTCGGTTGCTCGCTGCCCGACGCTTATGTGTGTGACAATGCCACACGGACGGGCGCTTCGTGGGAGATGTTCCGGGAGGCCGTGCGGGTGAAATATGAAAACGAAGTAGAGCGATACACCTTTTCCGCCGAGCTGGATGAGCTGTATGCCGACCGTCACTGGATAGAGATCGGCAGCCGCGTCGTCAAAGGTGGATTCGTGTTGCTCGAGTCAGATAAGTACGCCCCCACGGATGGCCTGCTGATCCGCATCACTGGGGTACGCACGCCGGTGAACACCCCGCGCCGCCCCCAGTTCGAGCTCTCGAATGTGGCATCGCCGGGCAGCGTGTCGGGGCAGCTGGGTAAGATCGATCGCAACGAGGTAACAACGGAAGAGGGCTTCCGGCAGCTGCGTCACGAGACGGCGCGCACCTATGAGCATGCCAAAGAGGCGCAGGATATGCTGGAAAAGGCGTTGGACAATTTTTCGGCTGGCGTCAATCCCATCTGGGTGCGCACGATGTCCGTATTGGTGGGCAACGAGTATCAGCAATTCATGTTCGTCGACAACCGGACGGAGACGCAGCGCGAAATCATCCCGCTGTTCGAGATGAATAATGAGACGAAGGTGTTCACGGCTCCGGCTGCCATCCTGAAGCATATGACGATGGGCATCAATAAGACCTCATCAGCACACAAAGCGACGGATTATAAGTATTGGGACGTGGTGGGCTACACCTCGCCCTTCCTTGGAGGTGAAAAGTCGGCCTTTTACCTCGTGGCCAAATGCGCCAAAGGGGGCACGTCGGGCGAGTTCCTGTTGCAAGAGACATACAAGTATGACCCGGGCGATGGCTTTTATTACTTCCTCGTGGGGCTGCTTTCGTCTGAATCGGGCGGGGAACGCAGCTTTGCCACGGCCTATGGCTACACGGAAATCCTGCCCGGGCAAATGCGCATCCGCAACATCATCAGCCCCGACGGCCGGACGTATTTCAACGTGGCCGAGGGGGTGATCGGCGGGAATATTCGCATTGAATCGGGCTCCGTGGGATACAGCAACCTGACGGACAAACCGGATCTCTCGATCTATGAGACCCGTTCGGAGTTCAAGGTCTTTGCCGATCAGATCCGTGGTGAGGTGGGGCGTATCAATGTCACGGCCGGGGGAACAAAGGATCAGCTCGCGGCGCTGCAAACGTGGTCGCAAAATCAGGTGAACAGCCTGCTGAATCGGCAAGCAACGTCCGAGGATAAGATCTTCCGACTGCAAACGGCGGGCTTTATAACCACCGCACAAGGCAATGCACTATACGCCTCCGCGCAGCTGGCTAATGGCGACACGATCGCCTCGTACATCACCCAAAGCCCGACGGCGATTAATATGATCTCGAAGAATATCAATATGGATGCCGTCGTCTCCTTTGGTTCGTATAAAGACGGTCTAAAGACTACAAGAGACTTGGCCGACAGTGCACACACCCGTTTAGACGCGGAGGAAAGGTTTACGTCCAATCTGCAAAAACAAGTCAATTCCGGCGACATTGACCTTAACCGCGTGAAGTATGGCAACCGCACCATCATTGACAAAGGCAAGATCATTACCTCGCTACTTGACGCGGACTTGATTCTATCGAAGGCTGCGAAGATTGGAGGATTTGTTATAGAAGACAAAAACATCTCATCAGCTGGAACATCTTGGGCGTCCGTCAAAAATAGCTTTAACCATCAAATGTCTATGTCTCCGACTGGAGGCATTAGAATAGCAACAGCTTTAGAAAACAATAAGATGAACATGGAACTCAGCGGCTTCGGTCTAAAAGGAGAATTTAATCCAACCTATGGAAGCAGTTCAAATACAAGTCTGAACGGTCGAGAGTTGAGCATCCAGAGCGGAGGGGGGGGATCGAACTCCGAGTTGGGAGATTGGACTCTGATTGGCATAGTTACGCTCAAATAAGAATGGATCTACCGCATAAGAACCACACCACTCAGCCCATAGGAGGGAATGACTACCATGTAGTTGTATGGGACTCCAAGACGAGGCTGCTATGCTGGCAATAACAACAATCAAACAATAGACAATATGAAAAGAATAGATTTCAGTAGGATCAAATTAGAAGTAGAGCCGGGGCGCTTCGAGGTGCTCGACCAGCGGCGGGCGTTCGGCAATGCCATCTATGGGCGTTCGTTAACGCTCGAGCTCGACACGCTGGCGCGCAAGGTTTACAACGCTCCCGAGGGGGAGGAAACAGAGTTTTCTGACGATGAGTTTGCACTGCTTATTCAGACCCTCACCGGGCAATTTATTCACTCAGTTATCCGCGACGTCAAAGCGGCGGCCGTGGACGTGAAAGGGGAATAATAGAAATGGAACTGCAACGAATTATCAGACAGGGCGTGACAAAGATCGACGAGGCGGGCACGCTGTCGATCCGGTACAACATCACGGAAGAAGGCGGAAGAACGATGGAATTGAACGCCTCGATCGAACGTGAGGATCGGAACCTCGGCAGTGTTTCGGCCTTTCCGGATGGGCGGATCAGCTTTTACCTCGATAAAGGGAGCAACCTGACAGAGGCGGAAAAGAAGGCCGCGTTTGCCGCTATTGTGGACGAGGTGGCCAGTGCGTTCCGGTCTATGGGTGGCGGTACGCCTGAAAAGAAGGCGAAAGCATGAAAGTGATCTACAACGGCCTCGTGCCTTTCCGTGGCTTTACGGCCATCAATCTGCTGGGCGTCGTATTCGCTCGGCGGGAGTATCGGCCGCTATCCGAAGCCGTCCTGCGGCATGAGGCCATCCACACGGCGCAGATGCGCGAAACGGGTTTCCTCGGATTCTACCTCATCTATATGCTGGAATGGCTATGGGGAATGCTGCGTCTCCGCGACGCTCACACTGCTTACCGGGCTATCCGATTCGAGCGTGAGGCATACCGCAATATGGCCGATCCGAACTACCTCACTCAGCGCCGCCCCTATGCGTGGACGCGGCCGGAAGTATAGACAACGAACCATTAACGATTATACGAAGTATGGACAGACAGTATTTGCAAAAGCAATCGGATGCAAAGTTTCGCATCGACATTACGGACCGAATGGGCAACCCCGTCGATCCAACGAAGTGCGATCTGCTATTTGAGTTTTACACGTCGCGGTCGCGGCGTATCGTCGTCGGGCGAAAGCTCGGCGAAGCGTTCCCCCGGGATTGAAGGTGGATAATGGGCAGGTGGTCGTAGGCCTCGACAACCCCCGATTCACCGAAGGCCCCCTCTTTGCACGTTTCCGGACGCGCATCTATGATGCCACCTTCCCGGATGGATTCTATGACATCGCCTCGGGCGAAGTGAACACAGGTATTGAAGTAGTAGACAATTAAACAACGTAAGACATGGAAGGAAAAGAGTTTAACGTAACAGTAGCGCTCGACCAGCGGCTCGGGCAGGATGGCAAATCGGCCTATGAGCTTTGGAAAGAGCAGGGCAACGAAGGCAGCGTGGCCGACTTTCTGGCTAAGCTGAAAGGCGAACCGGGAAAGGCTGGCAAAAGTGCCTACGAGCTTTGGGTAGAGCAGGGCAACACGGGTAGCGTGGCTGACTATCTGGCTAAGCAGAAAGGCGAACAGGGCGACGCCGGTAAATCGACGTACGACCTTTGGAAAGAGGTAGGCAACGAGGGCAGCATGTCCGACTTCCTGGCTAAGCAAAAAGGCGAACAGGGCGACGCCGGTAAATCGACGTACGACCTTTGGAAAGAGGCAGGCAACGAGGGCAGCATGTCCGACTTCCTGGCTAAGCAGAAAGGCGAACAGGGCGACGCCGGTAAATCGGCGTACGACCTTTGGAAAGAGGCAGGCAACGAGGGCAGCATGTCCGACTTCCTTGCTTCATTGAAAGGCGCAGCCGGCAAGGATATTTATACGCTTTGGAAAGAGCAAGGCAACGAAGGCAGCGAGGCTGACTTCCTTGCTTCATTGAAAGGCGCAGCCGGCAAGGATATTTATACGCTTTGGAAAGAGCAAGGCAACGAAGGCAGCGAGGCTGACTTCCTTGCTTCATTGAAAGGCGCAGCCGGTAAGGATATTTATACGCTTTGGAAAGAGCAAGGCAACGAAGGCAGCGAGGCTGACTTCCTTGCTTCATTGAAGGGCGCCGCCGGCAAAAGCACGTACGACCTTTGGAAAGAGGCGGGAAACGAAGGCAGCCTGGATGACTTCCTCACTAAGCAGAAAGGTGAACCGGGCAACACTGGTAAATCGACGTACGACCTTTGGAAAGAGGCAGGCAACGAGGGCAGTATGTCCGACTTTCTGGCTAAGCAGAAAGGCGAGCGGGGGACGCCGGTAAATCGACTTACGACCTTTGGAAAGAGGCAGGCAACGAGGGCAGCATGTCTGACTTCCTTGCTGCCCAGAAAGGTGAAAAGGGTGACGCCGGCGAAAGCACGTACGACCTTTGGAAAGAGGCCGGCAATGAAGGCAGCAAGTCTGATTTCCTTGCTTCGTTGAAGGGCGAAAAGGGGGAGGCTGCCAAGGTTGTTACGCAAACGGTCACGCTTGAGGTCTCAGCTTGGAATACCGATACAAAGCAGCTGATGGCGGCTGTGGAAGGCGTGACGGCTGAAAATACACTTATCGTAAGCCCCGCGCCGGCTTCGATTGTAGTTTATGGGAGATGCGGCGTTTATGCGGCCGCACAGGAAGAGGGCCGCTTGACGTTTGCGTGCGCCAAGCAGCCAGAAGAGTCGCTAACCGTTAACGTGGTGATCTTATGATACTGAATACATCCATCACAAGCCATCAGCCTGAGGCGCCTGCCTTCACCGGCATCGTCCACAAATACAACGTGAAGAACAACAGTGCGCGTGGGTCCATTGAAGTCACTACAGGCACGGGGGATGCTCCAACGGTGAATGGTGTCTCTGTTCCGCTCTCTGCGAATATCGCAGCAGGTGCATCGGCGACAATCTTTTCACCTGTCGCCAAGTTTGAGCTGAACGCCCCGCTCGGTGGAGGAGGTTTCAGAATGAATTTCTACAGACCCTCTTTCGGTGAAGCGGTCACGCTTTCCCGTACCACTGAGGGGTATTTGCTGATCGAACGCGAGGTGGTGGTTATGGCGTAGCCACTGCCTTGAGGGTGTCCCACCCTGACCATAACCGGGGCGGGGCACCCTGTTTTTCTAACACCTACAACAACTAACAACAAACAAATGGAAGTACTCTTTGAGGGCACTGGAGCCATGTTTCCCGTGGCAACCGCGTGTTTCGTATTCGTTTTAATCGCCATCATCGCAGACCTCATCAGCGGCATACGGAAGGCCAAAGAGAGCAAGCAAGAGATCCGCTCGAACCCGCTCAGCCGTAGCGTTACGAAGTTCGTCATCTATGAGAGCGCCGTAATCATTGCAGCCATGATCGACCACATGCTGCATTTCTCGCATCTGTTTGTATTGATGAAGCTGTACCCCATCGTAGGGTTGCCCGTCATTACCTGTCTGATAAGTGTCTGTCTCTGCATTATCGAGATTCTCAGCATACGCGAAAAGGCCGACGAAAAGACCCGCCGCCGCTCTGAGGCTATCGTGCAAGCCGTGATTGAAGCCCTTGGGACGGATAACCTCGCCGAGATTCTACGGAAGAAGGCAGATGACACCTTGCATGGCCACCAACCGCCCCCTCAACAACCCAACAAATAAACGATTCAACAACAATGAACACTCCAACCAAAACCACCATCCCGCCGGAGTTTACCCCGACCTATGTCCCCTACAGCTACCTGGGGCAACCCGTCAAGGGCGCCTTTGGAGCCAATACCCGGCCTGCATTCATCAAAGCCAGCGACCGCGCCTACTTCGAGGCAGACGACACGCTCAGCGACGCCATGCGCCAGCTGTTGATCTCGATGGATGTGCTGGACACCGGCGCAGGCATGAGACCCGTAGGCGACTACAATTACTGCAACATCAAGGCCCGCCGCGGGCAAAGCGGCCGATTGGGAGATGACAAAGTAGAGGGAAGTCTCGATCCGTATGCCAACTACGCCAGCCATATAGACTTCGCCCGGGCTAAATTGCAGCTCATTCAAAAACCGCTTTGGCGCGTGAACCTCAAGACGGACACCCCCTCGGAGGTGATCGACAAAATCGAGGGCACGCCTGTCGTTTGGGGTACCCTCTTCAGCCCCGCCGCGAAGCGTGCGCTCGAGACCGGCGAAGGCATTGACGACTTGAAGCTCGACTATGAGAAGGCCACCGTAAAGCGTTACCGCGCCCTCGGGATCACGGACATCCACAGCGCCCGCAAGAAGTATTATTGCGAAAAGATGACTGCCATCGCCCGGCAGGTAGCCCTTTACATGGCCGGTGGCGATCCGAACGTGACCTACACGCCCGACTTCGAGCGCAAAGCCGTGCCCGTTCCGCCGCAGAACCCCATGCCGATCGAGCCGCCGGTTATTCCATCTATTCGGCCAGCCGCGCCGGGTACCCCGGAGGTTAAGCCGCAGCCTACGCTGGTGCAAGGCCCCACCCCGATCACCCCCGAAGCGTTCGACGCTCTCGCTTTCACGCGAAAGACCAAGGCGCGGCTGATAGATGGGCGGACAGTCTACGTGACAGCCGTCGACTTCGAGCGCCGACAAGTGAAGTTTTACAACGAGAAAGACGTCCCCTACTGGGTGAATCTGGACAAGATCACGGCCATCGTGTGAGAGGGGGGGCAGATGAAAAAGAGGCAAGACGATTACGAGGCCTTCGTGGCCAAATTCGAGCGCAAACGTACCTCTGACGACTGCTACACACCGCCCGAGGTGTACGACATCGTGCACGGCTGGCTCAGCGAACAGGTCGACCTCCGCGGCGCCCAGATCGTACGCCCCTTTTGGCCGGATACGGATTATCGCCGAGTGGAATATCCCGACGGGTGCGTCGTGGTGGACAATCCGCCGTTTTCAAAGTTTGCCGAGATCATACGCTGGTACTTGGAGCGCGGCGTACGCTTCTTCCTGTTTGCTCAGCATAAAACAATTTTCAACCTCGATGCGCCCTACACACGCCTCGTTTGTGGCGCGGATGTGATTTATGAGAACGGCGCCGCGGTGCGCACCTCTTTTGCCAGCAACCTGTTCGGGGACACGCTGGCCATGTCCGTGCCCGATCTTTATGAGCGCCTCACGACGGCTATGCGTAGCAAAGATCCTTTGCCGCGCTATAGCTACCCCTCGCATTTGCTGACATTCTCCGATCTGTCCCGCTGCGCCAGCCACGGCGTAGCGCTCTCGATCCCTCGCAGTGGGGCCACGTTTGTCCGCCGTTTGGACAGCCAACAGGCAGTGAAGAAGTACATCTATGGCGGTGGCTTTTTGCTGTCTGACCAACAAGCCGCTCGCATGGAAGAAGCCCTTCGTGAGGCCGACCGCCTCAAGGCGGAAAAGGTAGCCAGCGTGGCATGGGCAATCTCCGACCGTGAGCGTGAAATCATCGCCCAGCTGAGCGCCGGGCAGGCTTAGTTTTTCACTTTTCGTTTTCACTTCTTTCCCCATGTTTCTGACCGTCGACGAACTTTATACCCACCTGCATGACGAGACGGTGGCCGTCATTAGCCGCGACACAGAGGCCATACCCGTGGCCGCCATCGATGCTGCCATTGCCGAGGCCAAAAGCTACTTGCATGACTTCGACACGGCTGCCATTTTCTCGGCTGAGGGTGAGGCGCGCAATGCGCTGTTGCTGCTATTTGTCAAAGACATTGCCGTGTGGCACTTTGTGAACCTCGGCAATGCCTGTATCGATATGGAACTACGCGAAAAGCGTTACGACAGCGCTATCGCGTGGCTGCGGCTTGTGCAAAAGGGCGATCTCTCGCCAGACCTACCCCCACGCACCACTGAGCCCGGCAATGAGTCGCCGATCGGAAAGATCCACTTTGGCAGCAATCCCAAACGCGGCCAGCATTATTAAGCACTGATTAAACACCGATTAAACGCCATTTAATGAGCAATAAAACGAAGCATAAACAGGCCGCCGCTGGCCCCATCTCTACGCAGATCATCGTGCAGCCTGTGGTGCGCACCGTCCACGATGTGGCCGCATGGCGCTCCGCACTGCGTATGGCCGACAATGGCAACCGTACAAAGCTTTACGACCTGTATAGTGACATCCTGCTGGATGGCGTGCTTGCCGACGCCATCGATAAACGTATCGACGCCGTCAAAGACGCCGATCTGTCGTTCACGATCGACAACAAAGACGTGGATGTGATGTATGATCTGATGGATACGGTCGAGTTCGAGGAACTGATCGGCGAGATTATGATGGCCAAATTCTGGGGTATCTCCGTCGATGAGTTCGATTTTGATGAGGATCGAGCCTTCCGCTTTACGTCTATCAATCGGAAGCACATCCGCCCGAAGTTGAAAGAGATTGTAAGGCAGCAGACGGATGATCGCGGTATCTCCTACGCCGGTGATGATCGGATCATTCAGTGGGGCAAAGACGACGATCTCGGGCTATTGCTGAAGGTCTCGCCACTGGTCATCTACAAACGCGGCGGATTTGGCGACTGGGCGCAGTTTGTCGAGTTGTTCGGCATGCCCCTGCGCATCGGCAAATACAGTGCAATGGACGAGGCCAGCCGCCGCGAATTGATCCGCGCCTTCGAGACGGCCGGATCGGCGCCTTATCTCGTTATCCCCAAAGAGACAGAGGCCACGCAGGAAGCCAACGCAGCGTCTGGCAATGGGCTTCTATATAAAGAGTTCCGACAGGCTTGTACGGAGGAAATCCTGATCACCATTTTGGGGCAGACGATGACCACCGTAGACGGCAGTTCGCTGGCGCAAGGGCAGGTGCACATGGCTGTTCAAGAAAAGAAGCACCGCGCCGATAGGCGGTTCGTGGAGCGTATGCTCAATCGCTATTTTGTGCCCATGCTCATCCGTCGCGGCTATCCGATCACTGGCGGGAAGTTCCGCTACATGGATGCCAAACGTGAGCTCGAGGTGCCCGAAATCGTTCAACTCTCGGACATCCTACCCATCCCGCAGAGCTACCTGCATGAAAAGTACAACATCCCCCTGCCCGAGCCTGGCGAGCCTATCGCCCGCCGACAGGCGCAGCCGCTGTTTGGCGTGCCCGAGGGGGACAGTGAGGAAGAAGAAACGGACGAAGAAACCGCCCCCGACAAGGGCAAAGCAGACGCCACCGTGCCTGACAAAAAGGCATCGGAGGATGATGCGCCGACAAGTCGCAAAGTGAAACATGCGGATCGCGACCGCGGCAACTTCTTTACCCGGTTGTTCGATTTTTTCGTCCCCGCCCGGTCATACGGCCGGGCGACATCCGACATCCTCACACTCTCGGAAGCCACGCTTGCGGATGCCCTGATCCGACAGACGATTGAGACAAAGGGCCACGCTTATTTCAGCGCCGAACTATTCGCCTACACCCACACGGAGCTCATCCGCGGACTGCGAAAGGGCTATCGCCGCGCGGACGTCCGTCTGGCTGATAGTGGCTTTGTCTACAATGCCAACGATGATGCTTACATCACCGCCTTGGAGCAAAACCTGTTTCATTTCTCAGCCGCCAAAACACTGGCCGAAGTGAGTGAATTAAACCGTCTGTTCCGCGAGAGCAAGGGCTACAGCGATTTCAGAAAGAAAGCCAGAGCGCTGCTAAAGGTCTACAATGAGCAATGGCTGCGCACGGAGTACAATACGGCCGTATCCGTGGCCGAATCGGCAAGCACCTACCGGCGCCTTATGGCGCAAACGAACGTGTTCCCCTTTTGGGAATACCGTACCGTGGGAGATAACCGTGTAAGGCAGGAGCACCAAGTCTTAGAGGGGCTAATCCTGCCGGTCAATGATCCGCGCTGGCAAAAGATTATGCCACCCAACGGGTGGAACTGCCGTTGCTACATTACCCCCAGAATGAGGCATGAGGCGGTCGAATTAGATATAGAGGGCATGCGTGCGCAATGCGACGAATACCTTGAATCGCCCGAATGGAAACGGTGCGAGACACAGGGATTCGGCATCAATCGAGCTAATGAGGCCGCGGTGTTCACGGAGAATCAGATGTATATCCGCAACTTTACGGATATGCCCAGCAAGACGATCGAGCAGATCACCCCAGACGAATGGGGCGTTGAGGGATCGATCGATGTGCTAAAAGAGGAAGCAAAAAAAGAGGTACCCAAATACAAGGGATCACCGGAAGAATGGTTTGATGCGAATAAAGTCATTGAGGCCGGCATGGAACTATTGAAGGTGAAAGACTATGTCGGCCGTGTGTGGCAGATGACAAAGAAGGCGTTTACTGCGCACTCTACAGATATAGTAAAGAAACGGGCTTTCCGTACTGAGTTTTTGAATGCCATCCGGGAAGTAGCTGATGCGCCTGATGAAGTGTGGCTTGGTCGAGATCGAAAAGATAGGAACACCCATGTGAGGGCAGTCAACAATTACATAATGATCAAATACTACAAAGATGAGGCGATCGCCGTGATTGGAAAAGTTGAACGAGCGAAGCTGATGCTAAAATCGTGGTATGTACTAAGGGATAAGAATGTGCGTCGCGGGTTGCTGATTAAGAAAGCCCCGAAAACAAAATAAGCCGGATGGACTCCGGCTTATTGGGGGATTGATTTGCATCTCACGCTGTAGCTGTTACAGTCGGCTGGAGTCCCCATACATCCCCGAGGTGTTGGCCATCAGCCTTAACCGTGGCTGCAAACTTCAATGCAAATATACAACGAAACAGGGAACAGAATATGGATATAGATGAGTTCAAGAATTATTTGAAGGCGTTACCGGAAAAGATTTTGAGCACTGCGCCTGCCATTGTGTCAGAGACAGCCGTAGAGTATTACAAAGAGCGCTTTGCGGTGAAAGGGTTCGATGGATCTCCGTGGATACCAGGCAGACCGAAAAAGAGCGGCTCCCTATTGGTGCAAAGCGGTAATCTGATGAATAGTATCCGTCCCGCCTACGTGGGGCCGGATAAGGTCGTCATCTCAGCCGGTAATGCCCAAGTGCCCTACGCACAAGTGCACAATGAGGGGTTCGAGGGGGATGTGGCTATACAGTCCTACGTGCGCAGCACGAAGGGCAAAGCGAATAAGAAAAAGGTGGATGCCGGCGACGCCCCGGGCACGGTAAAGGCGCACACGCGTCACATGAATATCCCCAAGCGGCAATTCATGGGCTATTCTCGAGACATGGCCGACCGCATCAAAAAGCGTCTCGATGAGGCCATCGATGGCATACTGTAATCAAATAGAATAGAGGCAATGAATAAGGAACTGTTTATCGCTTTATGCGACCGAATCGGGCAGTGTGTGCCCGAGATTCGTTTTATAGACTTCGACCGCGGGCAGCTGAGCGCATCCAGCGAACGCCCGCCCGTGGAATGGCCTTGCTGTCTGCTGAGCATCGACTACACGAATTGCCGTGACCTTGCCGTGGAGGTGAATACGCAATTGGTAATGGCTGACATCACCCTACGCGTGGCCTTTCCACCGGCTGGCGAAACGCACAACCACGCCCCTGAAAAGGTGCGCGACATGGCCCTGCAAATGCTCGATACGGTGGAAAAGCTACATGATGCCCTCCAAGGTGAGACGCTGGGCGATACGGTTTCCGCCCTCAGCCGCAGCCGTGCCACAATGCAGACGCGCAGCAATAAGATCGTCGTGTTCAATCTGATCTACTCGACAACCTTCCAAGAAGTAAAGTAGACGATCAAAAGGGGCGAAAATGCCCCCTTTCGAGGTGTGAAAGGGATACAAAAAACGGGGCGCGAAAAACACGTCCCGTTTTTGTACTTTTTGATTGGAAACCTTGTACTTTTTGATTGGCGGATTATATACGGGGGCTGATGTAGAGTCGTTCACATACTTCTTTACCCGTGAGGAAATGCTCTCCACAGAAGAGTGGCCGGTGTGTCTCGGACACTTCCCGAATCCTTCCTCTTACTCGTTGCAAGGCTGAGATGACCACCTGCATCTCGCCTGCCTCTAAACTCAACTCTTGAATCGCTTCCATCATCATGCTTTCGTGTTTGTCGTTTTGTCAGACTTCACGCAGAGTAGTCGCTCCACGTCCTCCCGCTTGTAATAGCACTTATGCCCGATCTGCGCAAAAGGTAGCACGTTCGTATCCCGGTAATGTTGCAGAGTGCGTTTGCTGATGCCGAGCAGTCGGCAGACGTCCCCGTTGTGTAGCCAGTCCGTGTGTTTGGATGGTTCTCCGAAAGCCTTCAGGCAACATGCGGCAAGGCTCAGCACTTCATCTCGCAGGCTCAGCCAATCGGCTTCTGTAATAATCAAATACTTCATGGTCTCACGTATTCGTTTTCTGGTTAGTATTTTAGGTTTTACTGTTTTCGGCGGCAAACGTAGTCGTACAAAAAACGCTGCCTATGCAATCGGGAACAGGAGGGATGCAAATGGAACAGTAAGGAAACAGCCGGTGTAGCATGGACTCCGCTTCCGTCCATTCGGAAAACTGCCGCAAGTGAAAGCAGATAGCAGCCTGCGAATTGTCCCCGGCCTCCTTTCCTTTCACGGCCGTTTTGTCTTATCGGAGGGGCGAATCACTCCCTTGTAAAGCCTATTCTCTGAAGAAATCGGCCGCAAACGGATGCAACATTATGCCGGACAACGTTGCATGCTTGGATGCCGGGGATGCTCATCACACTTTCACCCCCGAAAACTCATCCCAGCCAGCCATGAAGAAACAGGCAGATAGAAGCAACATAAACACCGATAAAACACCGGACAACGGCGGGCGTTCATCAAAGAACGGGGAGATCGAGGCCTACCTCGCCCGGCATTACACGTTCCGATACAATACCGTTTGGGGACGGGCGGAATATCGCGGCCGCGGGGAGGAGCGATTCGTGAAGGTCAGTCGCTATGAGATCAACACGCTGCGCCGCGAACTCGATAGCGAAGCCGGGATCATGACCTCCCCAGACAATCTCTACTCGATCATCGA
Organism: Tannerella serpentiformis; assembly: GCF_003033925.1. Lineage (NCBI taxonomy): Bacteria > Pseudomonadati > Bacteroidota > Bacteroidia > Bacteroidales > Tannerellaceae > Tannerella > Tannerella serpentiformis. The sequence continues at coordinate 2,996,989 of NZ_CP028365.1, read as the reverse complement.
AAGCAGTTTTTCGCCCCGCGTCAATCCCATACAGGAATATTTCAAAGCCCTGCCCACCGCTGCATTGGATGACCCAAACGCGCACGCCATCCGTGAATTGGCTGACTGCGTCGTCGTCCGTAACCCGGAGAAATGGCTGCTGTACCTGACAAAATGGCTTGTAGCTGTAGTCGCCAACGCGATGGACGACCGCGAGTGTCGCAACCACACCTGCCTGGTCTTAACCGGTGAACAAGGGCGATTCAAGACGACGTTTCTCGACCTGCTTTGCCCGCCTAAACTGCAGGGCTACAGCTATACCGGCAAGATCTATCCGCAGGAAAAAGACACGCTGACCTACATCGGGCAGAATCTCATTATCAACATCGACGACCAGCTCAAGGCGCTCAACAAGCGAGACGAAAACGAGTTGAAGAACCTGATCACCTGTTCAATGGTCAAGTATCGCATGCCTTACGATAAGCACATGGAGGAGCACCCCCACATGGCGAGCTTCGTGGCCTCAGTGAATGGCAACGACTTCCTCACCGACCCCACCGGCAGCAGGCGTTTCCTGCCCTTCGAGGTGCTCTCCATCGACATCAATCGGGCAAGGGCCGTCTCGATGGACGCCGTTTATGCGGAGGCCAAATCGCTGTTGCAATCGGGCTATCGGTATTGGTTCAACGACGAGGAGATCGCGGAGTTATACCGCGAAAGTGAGGCGTTCCAAGTGCAGACCGCGGAGATGGAGCTCCTGTTGCGCTGTTTCGAGCTGCCGACCACCGACAGTGATTGTTCCTACCTGACAACGACCGAAATCTTGACTTACCTCGGCGCCTACACGCGCCAGCCGCTCACGGCCAAACGTATGGGAGAGGCGCTGAAAAAGGCCGGATACATCAAGGTCAGCCGGCGGCGGAACGGCGGCAGCCCGCTGTATGTCTACAAAGTCCGAAAGATCCTCCCCTGTCCGCTCCTTCAAATCTGTAGTAGTAACATGTAGTCAGCTGCGTAGTGACTTCTATCTGCATGAATGCTATTGGCAAACAATCGATTATGGCAATTGTAGTTTGTAGTAAGAAGAAACCAAAAAGTACGGGTGTTTGATCCTAAATCACTTGCATTCCAATAAAACACCACACCATTTCATTACCCATCTCAATGTTTGATCAGTATGAAAAAAGAAGAAAACCTATCGGCCATCAGGCGGTACCCCATCACGGCGTACTTGGAAAGTAAAGGCATCACGCCCGTCCGGTGGCTGGCATTCTACGCGATGTACCGCTCACCGCTGCGGGACGAGCACCATCCGAGCTTCAAAGTGGACACCGAAAAGAACCTGTGGATTGACTATGCCGAAGGCTGCGGAGGAAGCATCATCGACCTCTATATGCGACTCGAGGGGTGCACCCTTCCAGAGGCCATCCGCTGTTTGGGGCAGATGATTTTCGGTCGCACGATAAGTGATTACCCGCGGACGGAATCCCACCGTCATAGCCCCGAGAGAACAGACAGAGGAAGAAAATTGATCGGCATATCGGATGACCTTCCGCCACATTTGCAAGACTACCTGAGCAAAGTGCGATGCATCGACCTCGGTCGGGCACGATCCTTCCTCCGATGTGTCCGCTACGAGGTGAGGGGACGAACGTACGAAGTCATCGGCTTTCCCAATGCCTCGGGCGGCTATGAGCTACGGGGCGCCGGGTTATTCAAAGGGACACTAGCGCCGAAGGACATCACACCCATCTTTCCCGACGGGCGGCAGCCAGTCTGCCTCTTCGAAGGCTTCATGGACTTCCTTTCCTTCCTTTCAATGAAAGAAAAGGTCGGTAGCCATTGCCTTGTAATGAACTCCGTGGCTAATGTTGGGCGGTGCATCCGTTACTTGCGCGAGCGGCACATCACGGCCCTCCGTGCGTTCCTTGATAACGACGACGCTGGAAGGCGAACCTTGAGCACGTTCATCGAAGCTGGGTTCCAGGTGGAAGACATGTCCGTACACTACCAAGGATGCAAGGATCTCAACGAGTTTCATGCTAGCCGCATCCGTCGCCTACAAGAACAAGCACCAATCACAACCAAACCATCCCACACAATCAAACAGAAAAGGAGATAGCAACCATGAAAAAGAAAAACACCAACAAAGCGGACCGGGCGTTCCTTGACGTCTATCCGGAAGAAACGCATCCACAGGAAGCAGAGCCATCCGAGCAAGCTGTGCATGCCGAGAGTGCACCCACACCGAAACGCATCAGCGCCAAAATGAGACGAGGGACGTTGGAGGCTTACAAGCAGACCTTCCTCGTCCCCGCCAAGCTGATCGAACGTCGGGCAGTCTATTTGAGTCGGGCGACTCAGGAGCGCGCCGACTTCGTTGTCCGTCGATTGGGAGACAGGGGCGCCAATCTGTCGAGCTTCGTGGAGCGTATCGTGCGCGCCCATTTGGAGGACTACGCCGAGGAAATCGAGGAATGGCGAAAGCTGTAATCCAAGCACACTGATTCATCAAAGAGTTCACGAACGATATGCATACCTAACAAGCAGTAACCATCTGAATGCAGGGCACGCAGTGATCTCAAGAATCACATAGGGTTTGTAACGAAGCGTGACGACGGTAATGCAAGACGTCAGTTTGTTCCCACAAACTGCGCTTGCTCCCCCGCCCCTGTCAGTCGGTGGAGAGGGCCGTAATCACATCCGTTCTCATCGGCCTAAACCATAGGATAAGTACCACGAAAAGAGACAACACACATGAAAAGACACACCAAAACGGAAGACAAGAAGACGAACAAGACGGCCTTTATCAAGGTTCGATGCACGGCCGAGGAGAAGGAACGGATCCGTTCGAGAGCCACGAACGCGGGGCGGAAATACTCCGACTACTGCCGCGAGATGTTACTGGGTGGATCCGTCATCGCCGTTCCTCCGATGGGTGACAACGAGAAGGAGGCGCTCGCCATCCTCCGTCAGACAGCGCTATTCTACGCGCACATTTCTAACCTGATTAAGGTCAAGGACGCCTCCTGGGTAGACGCCACGAAGGCACTTGCCACCTACGCCAAGATCGCTTTTAAGCGGTTCTTCAACCCTCGCTATCGGGTCAATGAAGAGGTATTTAAGCGCTTAAATATCGAAGATCATGATCGCAAAGTGTAAGGCTATCGCGCACGGAGGCAACGCGCTGGAGTACGTTTTCCGAGAAGGAAAGCTCGGCCGGATCCTCGCCCTCCACAACCTGTGTAGCGAAACGCCGAAGGAGATTCACGAGGAAATGAAGCTCATCAGCGACTATAACAGCCGTTGCAAAAACAAGTTCTTGCGCATCGAAATCGGCATCGCCCCGAAGGACGAGCCGCAGATGACGTTCAAGACCCTGAACCGCCTCGCCTTGCTCTTTGCCAAGCAGATGGGGCTGGACGATCACCAGTGGGTGGCCGTCACACATAAGGACACCGACAATCTACACATCCACATCATCGCCAATCGGATCAGCCTCGGTGGGCAGGTCTACGACACCACCTTCGTCAGTAACCGAGCCGCGAGAGTGGCCGAAGAACTCAGCCGCAAGTATGGGCTGACCATCGCCAACGAAGTCCGATCCGCACGACTACATCGGAAAGCCCAAGCCGATCCGAGAAGAGAGCGGACAAAGCTGCAGGTTCGGAGCATCTGCTACGCCCTGCTCGAGAAGCACAAAGGGAAAGGCCTGTCGGGTCACTCCATGTTCCTCTATGAACTCCACCGAAGTGGCGTCACGATCGACCGCATGAAGAACAAGCAGGGGAAAGTCTACGGGCTGAAGTTTACCTACGACGGCTACAGTTTCAAGGCCTCCGAGATCGGCCGTGAGTTCGGTTTCCGCACCCTGCCGAAACAGTTCGAGTCCGGCAACACACTGAAGCCAATCATTATTCCATCAAGCCATTCCTCCCTCCGGCCAACAAATGATTCCCCTATTGCACAAGTCGCAAGATCCGCTTTAGACACTGCGGAAAGCCTTCTTTCGGAGACTGGAGAGGTCACAGCTCTACAGACACACGGCGCAGACTACGCTGAGATCGCATGGCAGCGACGCTTAAGAAACCAAGCCGGGAAAAAGAAGAAGCGAGGGAGGGGGATATGATGTTTGACGTTCATCCGCTCCATCCATCCCGACCTTTCCCAAACTGAAAGCCAAATCGAGAGAATCGCATCAAAAACGCCTGTAATTCAAATAGTCATAGTAACATTGCACCCTCAAATGACAAGCGCCCTTTGTTTGTGCAGATTCCAGCAACCTCAAGCGCTTCGCTCGTTTCCACTTCGTTACCTATCCAATGCTTACGATTGAGTAACTTCTTCTTTTTCAGGAGGATATTTGCTGATAATTTTCTCCCGAACCTATTAGAACCACCTCACCAACGTATTCCAATAGGTTCGGAACGTATTCCGACCACCTCGGAACCTATTAGAATACGTTCCGAACCTATTAGAACCACCTCATCAACGTATCACAATAGGTTCCGAACGTATTACGACCGCCTCCCTAACGTATTCCGACCACCTCGGAACGTATTACGGGGGTGCAAATTCGCCCCCAGTGAGACTCGATTCGCATGCTACATTTGCGCCCTCAATTAAACAGGATTCGTAACGCATAGCACATCATCACAATGGCTGAACAGATTACCCCCCAAGAGGAAGGCAAAAAGAGCCTCAACTTCATCGAACAAATGGTAGAAAAAGACCTCGCTGAAGGTCGCAACGGCGGACGCGTACAGACGCGCTTCCCACCCGAGCCGAACGGTTATTTACACATCGGTCACGCCAAGGCCATCTGCCTCGACTTCGGCATCGCCCGCAAGTATGGCGGCACGTGCAACCTGCGCTTCGACGACACCAACCCCATCAAAGAAGACGTCGAGTATGTCGACTCCATCCAGGAGGACATCCAGTGGCTCGGCTTCCGCTGGGAAAACATCTATTACGCCTCCGACTATTTCGGTCAGCTCTTTGAGTTTGCCCTCTGGCTCATCGATCACGGTCATGCTTATGTGGATGAACAGACGGCCGAGGTCATCGCCGAGCAGAAGGGATCGCCCACGCAGCCCGGCCGCGAAAGCCCCTTCCGCAACCGTCCCACGGCGGAGAGTCGAGACCTTTTCCTGCGCATGAACAGCGGCGAGTTTGACGAAGGAGCCATGACCCTCCGCGCCAAAATCGATATGGCATCGCCCAACATGCACTTCCGCGACCCGATCATCTATCGCATCATCAAAACGCCGCACCACCGCACAGGCCGCACCTGGAACGTCTACCCGATGTACGACTTCGCCCACGGCCAGAGCGACTATTTCGAGGGTGTCACCCACTCGCTCTGCACGCTCGAGTTCGAGGTGCACCGCCCGCTCTACGACTACTTCATCGACCGCCTCATCGAAAGTCCCTTCAAGACCGAGGACAATTACCGCACCCGTCAGACGGAGTTCAACCGCCTCAACCTGACCTACACCGTCATGAGCAAGCGCAAACTGTTGCAGCTCGTCAAGGAGCACCGCGTCAACGGTTGGGACGACCCCCGCATGCCGACCATCTGTGGCTATCGCCGCCGCGGCTTCACCCCCGCCTCGATCCGCAATTTCGTGGACATGATCGGCTACACGAAGTACGACGGCGTCATCGACGTAGCCCTGCTTGAGCATGCCGTGCGCGAGGATCTGAACGCCACCGCCCGCCGCGTAGCCGCTGTGCTCCACCCCGTGAAGCTCATCATCACCAACTACCCCGAGGGGCAAGTCGAGATGATGGAGTCCGTCAACAACCCGGAGAACCCCGCCGAGGGTACACACCCGATCGCCTTCACCCGCGAACTCTATATCGAGCGCGAGGACTTCATGGAGGAGGCCCCGAAGAATTACTATCGCCTCACGCCCGGCCAAGAGGTACGTCTGCGCTGCGCCTACATCGTCCGCTGCACCGGTTGCAAGAAGAACGAAGCGGGCGAGGTGACGGAGGTTTATGCCGAATATGATCCGCAGACAAAGACCGGTATGCCCGAAAGTAACCGTCGCGTCAAGGGCACCATCCATTGGGTGTCGACCTCGCATGCACTCAAGGCCGAGGTGCGCCTCTACGACCGACTCTTCACCGTCGAGAACCCGATGGAGGAGAAGGATCGTGACTTCCTCGAGCTGCTCAATCCGAACTCCCTCGAGGTGCTCACCGACTGCTACGTAGAGGAGGATCTGGCCACGGCCCGTCCCTACGATCATTTCCAATTCCAGCGCGTGGGTTACTTCAACCTCGATCCCGACAGCCACGACGGACGTCTCATCTTCAACCGCACCGTCTCCCTGCGCGATACCTGGAGCAAGAAGAAGAACCGATGACCGCCCTGGAACGATTTAACGAGATGCGCGAGCAAGGTTCGGAGGTCTACTTCGATACCGACGAGATCATCGAACTGCTCGAGTATTTCGATGAGAAGGACGACCGCGAAGGCTACACCCAAGCCCTGGAATTGGGGCTTAGGCTCCACCCCGAGGATGTGGAGATCCGGACTATGGAATGCCGGCTCTACATGTACGACCGTGACTATGACAAGGCCCTGCAAATGATCCGCTCCCTGCGTAAGCAGGCCGACGCAGAGACGACGCTCCTCAACGCCATGGAGTTGGAATGTCTCTATGGCACCAACCGCGCCGACGAGGCCACTGCCATACTCCGCGCCCTGCCCACGGACGAGAACACGGAGGCAATCTACGAGGCCCTGTCCGGCTTGCTTGTCGAGATGGATCGCGACGAAGAGGCCCTGCTGGTCGTGAACCTCGGTCTGGAGCTTTTCCCGGAAAACCTCACCCTCAAGGAGGAGCGTTGCTATCACACCGAGCGCCAGAAGCGTTGGCAAGAAGCCGCCGAACAGTGCGAGGAGCTGATCGACCTCGACCCCTACTCCGGCGATTACTGGTTCATGCACGGCCGCATTATGATTAAGCTCGGCGAATACGACCGTGCCATCCGCTCGCTGGAGTTCGCTCAGACTTGCGACGAGGACGACATCGAGGCCAAGCTGCTCCGCACCTTCCTGCTCTACTTCACTCACAACTACGAGAAGGCCGTCGAGGCCTACTTCGAACTCATCGCCGACGAGCGGTTCGTCAACGAGCAACTGCGCAGCTTCACCGAGAAATACGATCTCAGCTACGACGACCTGGAGAAGGCCAGTCAGGAGTTTTATCGCCTTTTCGGTTCGCTGCAAGACCTGGCCAAGACGCTCGTTGGTACATCGAGCGCCGCAGAGGCCACGGAGGCGTTCGACTTGGATCTCAAAAAGCGGATCGAGTACATCGTCGGTAAACTCATCCTCGAGGCCCGTGCTATTCGTAAGGGCGGGCGAGAGTGGGACGCAGAGCTGCTGGAGGATCTGCGCTTCCTCCGCTTCGGCGATCTGGAGCGCTCTGATCCGGGCAACAGCCCCGAGGGCAACCACCTCTTCGACGACATTTTGAATCATAAATTCTATCAGAACTGACCACACATGGGACGTACAATTAAAGACTACGCCCTGCTGACCCTCAAGGGTATTGGCATGGGCGCAGCGGACGTCATCCCGGGCGTATCCGGCGGCACGATCGCCTTCATCGTCGGCATCTACGGCGAACTGATCGACTCCATCAAGCGCATCGGATCGCCCGCCTCGCTACGGCTACTCTTCACCTTCCGCCTCGGCGCCTTCTGGCAGGCCATCAACGGCAACTTCCTGCTGGCCATCGTGGCCGGTATCGGCATCAGCATCTTCTCGTTAGCCCGACTGGTGACTTATCTGCTCGTCCACCAACCTGTGCTCGTATGGGCCTTCTTCTTCGGGCTTGTACTGGCATCCACGTGGTTTGTCTCGCGCGAAGTCACCCGATGGGACGTCAAGAGCATTGCGGGATTCGTGGTGGGAGCTGTGGCCGCGTGGTTCATCACCGTCATGACACCGGCCGAAACGCCCTCCGCGCTGTGGTTCATCTTCCTCTGCGGCGCCATTGCCATCTGCGCCATGATCCTGCCCGGCATCTCGGGCAGCTTCATCCTCGTACTGCTGGGCAAATACTTCTACATCATGGAGGCCGTCAAGACGCTCAACCTGCCCGTCATGCTTGTCTTCATCGCCGGTGCAGCCATTGGCATCTCACTCTTTTCGCACGCCCTATCATACGCCCTGCATCGGTTTCACAACGTCACCATTGCCGTCCTGAGCGGCTTTATGCTCGGGTCGCTCAATAAGGTATGGCCGTGGAAAGAGACGATCGAGACCTATGTAGACAGTCACGGCGAAGTGCGTCCGCTGATCGAGGCCAACATCCTGCCCGACCACCTCGTCTGGGAAGGCATCGCCCTGGCCGTAGCCGGATTCGCCCTTGTCTGCGTGCTCGAACTTACAGCCGGGAGAAAAGCGAAAAATGCCGGATAGCCGTGAGTAGCCGTGAACATCTACCTGGCCTTTTTCGTTTCCCTGACATGCGCAGCGAGCGCGCTTAGTTTTTCTCCTGATTATTCATCAACCCCCTAAACTCATAATGGAAAAGGAATATTATTACCTCAAGAACGGCATGAAGCAGGGCCCTTTCACCCTCGATGCTTTGAAGAAAGAACCTATCGATCCCGACACGCAAGTGTATCATTCCGAGGCGCTGGACTTTGCGCCTGCACGCACGTTCCCCGAGTTGCAGTCCTTCTTCGCCGAGGACCGCGGTACCACCGTCGACGAGTCGAACTACAACCGTCGCGAGCCAAACTACAACACCTCGGCCAGCACCCCGTCGCCACAGACGGCTTTCGAGGCTGCCGGTAACAGTGCCTCCTCCTCTACGACCTACAACCCGAACATGCAGCGCCCGCCGATGCCGGAGAACTACCTCGTTTGGGCCATCATCGTCACCATCTGCTGCTGCCTTCCTCTCGGCATTGTGTCCATCATCAATGCAACAAAGGTCAGCTCGGCCTATGCCGTAGGTGACTATGTGGGCGCCGAAAAGGCCTCGAAAGACGCTAAGAAGTGGGCCATCTGGGGAGCCGTCTCCGGAGGCGTCTTTGTGTTACTCTACCTCCTCTTTGTTGTTGTAGTCGCCGCTGCAGGGTTCATGGATGCCTAATCCGTCATACTCGCCATCGGTTTCACTTACGCGGTGCGCCTGTCTTCTTCACTCAATCGATAGACGGGCGTGCCGCTCGCTTTTTGCCCCTCCCCCAATGCCACACCCTACTCGTCGACGACTGCTGATCCTTAGCCTGCCGCTACTGCTGATCGCGCTGACCATCATCTACTACCGCGTCAGCCCGACCACCTCGGTCTTCTTCCCCAAATGCGCGTTCCTCCTGCTGACTGGACTCAAATGCCCCGGCTGCGGTTCGCAGCGCGCAGTCCACGCCCTGCTGCACGCTGACCTCGCGTCGGCCTTCGCGCACAATGCCCTGCTCGTCCTCTCCCTGCCCTACCTCGCCCTACTGATCGGCGCCCGCCTCTATGTCTATCTCCACCCCGCGAGCAGCCTCCGATCCACCCTCGAGAGCCCTCTGGCCATCCGCACCTACTTCGTCATCACCATTGCCTTTTGGATCGCCCGCAACGTGTTCGGGTTCTGAAGTCGGTGAGAGCGACAAAATGGCGCTCCACAAAAAAGCCCGAGGCGATGTAACCCCGGGCTTTAATCGTAAAACAAGTAGCAGAAAGATGTCTTAGCGGACGGCAGCCTTGTAAGCACGACCGTTACTCAGTATGATGATTGGTCAAACGGCTTGCGGCAGACTGAAAAACGTTTGCGGAAGTTCCGCAAATCAAGAAGAGGACGTTTTGGCGTTTGCGGAAGTTCCGCAAATCAAAAAGAGGACGTTTTGGTGCTTGCGGAGGTTCCGCAAATCAAAAAGAGGGCGTTTTGGCGCTTGCGGAAGTTCCGCAAATCAAGAAAAGGACGTTTTGGCGCTTGCGGAAGTTCCGCAAATCAAAAAGAGGACGTTTTGGCGTTTGCGGAAGTTCCGCAAATCAAAAAGAGGACGTTTTGGCGTTTGCGGAAGTTCCGCAAATCGAAAAGAGAACGTTTTGGCGCTTGCGGAAGTCCCGCAAATCGAAAAGAGGACGTTTTGACGTTTGCGGAAGTTCCGCAAGCACTGTTTTCTTCATTTTGATGTATGCGGAAGGTCCGTACGTTCTTCGTACGAGACTACAGAGTGCTGCATCAGCGTATCTCCTCATAATCGACGTATTCGCCTTCATCGTCGGCGAAGACTTTCTTCCGGTGGGGCACCGTTTCGTCTTCCTCAATAAAGGTGCGAGACGAATACGACCGCGACGAGGTGTCTGAGGCGCCACCAGCGGATGTGCCGCCCGAGGCATACGGATTGCCCGCGCTATAGGGACCACGGCCGCCGAAGAAGAGCGCCCGGATGATCCGTAACACAGACGTGCCGAGCATCACAACGAGGAAGACAACGACGAAGACGAAGAATAGAAAAAACGTAAGCATATAATTTGGGTTCTGGTTTTTGTGCGGGCAAAAGTAGGGTGTTAAATCCGGGAAGACAGGATAAGGCCCCTTACCTTTGCCGCGATTCAAAACCATTAACTGTTTTCCTATTATGAAGAAGTATTTAGCTGAGATGATCGGCACGATGGTGCTGGTCTTGATGGGCTGCGGCGTGGCTGTCAGCCTGAATTGTTCGTCCGACTGTGCCGACACGGCCAACGCAGGCACAGTCCTCGGTACGGCACTGGCGTTCGGCCTCTCCGTGGTAGCGATGGCCTACACCATTGGCGGCATCTCGGGGTGCCACATCAACCCGGCCATTACGCTGGGCATGCTCCTCAGCCGACGGATAAGCGCCAAGGACGCGGGCATGTACATGCTGTTTCAGGTCATTGGTGCCATCATCGGCGCGTGTGTGCTGTGGCTGCTGACGTCGGGCACCGAGTCGCTTGCAGGCGGCACGGGCGCTAACGATCTCCAAGGCGGTATTTCGGTCACGAGCGGACTGCTGGCCGAGATCTTCTTTACCTGTGTCTTTGTGCTGGTTGTGCTGGGCGCAACGGCTCGGACGAACGGCGCCACGTCGGGCTTTGCTGGCCTGGCCATCGGCCTGTCGCTCGTGCTTGTCCACCTCGTCTGCATCCGTTATACGGGTACGTCCGTCAACCCGGCACGTTCCATCGGCCCGGCGCTCTTCCAAGGCGGATCGGCACTGGCTAACCTGTGGATCTTCATCGTCGGCCCGTTCGTCGGTGCAGCGTTGGCGGCCTTTATATGGCGCGTCATCGATCCAGATAAAGCGGCCTAACCTTCGCGAGGGCAACTCGAACCTATGAAAAGCCCCGGCATACAAGGACGTATGTCGGGGCTTTCTCTTGTCTATACTATAAGGGTCGGAGTCACTCCACCACCACCTTGCGCGCCGTGCCATCGCTCAGGGAGACGATATAGAGGCCGGGCGGGAGCGCCAGACTGGCTTCGCCGCGCTGTACACGGAGCGTGCCGACTTGCACGCCCGTCAAGGTGTACACACGCGCCGTCAAAGGGCGTTCGGAGGTGACGATGAGCAGTCCGCGCTCGGAGTGCACCGTCGGACGGGCATCGTTGGCGACGAGGAGCACGTTGGCCGTGGGCGCGGTAAGCGTCACGTCGTACGTGAGGGTGAGCTTCGGGTAGGCCGCGTTTGTCACCTCGCAAGTGAGCGTATGGCCAGACAGTGCGGCGGGGAAGGAGAAGCGTCCCTCGTGCGACTGGGTCGGGGTGACCTCCGTCGTGCCGTCGCGCCAGGTGTAGACCGACGTGGCGCCCTGCACGGTGTATTCGCTCGAAAGATCGACCCTGTCAGCCGGCGCCGTAATCGTCCTCCGCGCCTGCGGCGTGTAAGAGCGGAGATACATCGGCTTGGGCAGCGCGGAGAAGGTGAAACGGTTCGACTCGCACATGATCTCCAACGTCTTGAGCGGCAGCAGGGGTAGCTTGAGCGTGTGCATGCCGTTGTTCATGGTGGAAATGAAGTCGATGTAGGGGCAGGCCGAGACGTCAAGCTCGGCGATGGCGTTGTTGTAGAGCGGCAGGTTTTGCAGCGCGCGACAATCGGAGAGGTCGAGCCTCGTCAGTCGGTTGTCGTAGGCAGCCAGGCGCAGGAGCGACTTGCACCCCTTGACGTTCAGCTCCGTCAGCTGGTTGTCGTAGCAAAAGAGCTGCTGCAGGTTGGCCAGGTTCGATACGTCGAGGCGCTTCAGTTTGTTGCTGCGCACAGAGACGAGTTTGAGGAGCGGATTGCGCGAGAAATCAATCTCCTCCAGACTGCATTTGGCGGCGTAAAACTCCGTCAGAAGGGGGTTGTTTGAGAGATCGAAACGCGTGAATGGGTTGCCGCTCAGGCAGAGGAACGTGAGGCGCGGGTTGCGCGTCACGTCGAGCGTGGCGATGCGGTTGTAGCGACAGCAGAAGTGCTGGAGATTGACGTTCGTGGTGATGTCCATGCGCGTCAGCAGGTTGTCGTAACAGTCCACATGCACCAGTGCTGAATCGCGCGTCAGGAGCAGCGACGTGAGGTTGTTCACCTGGCAACGCAGCACGCGCAGCGAGTCGAAGCCGGAGAGATCCAGATCGCCCGCCAGATACTTGTCATTCCAAATGATCGCCGTCAGTCGTCCACCCGGCCCCCACGTCAGGCCCGTCACCGTAGCCCAATCGATGGCGTTGGTGTCGGCTATGCCTAACTGCTGAAAGTTTTTCCGGCCCTCGTCGGCGGCGTTTTGCCGCAGGAAGGCCCTCAGTTGAGCTATCTCACCGGCATGAAAAGGCTGCCCCACGAGGCGCGCGGCACACGTGAGGCAGACCATGACGGCGAGCAGCATGATGGCTCGCTTTTTCATATCAAGAATGTGTTACCAAATCGTTACCCGCTTCTCTTTCGGGATAAACATCGGGCTGCTTTCGGTGATGCCGAAAGCCTTATACCAGGCGTCGATCTGCGGCAGTTCGCCGTTAACGCGCCACTTGCCCAGCGCGTGCGGATCGGTCTTCGTGCGACGCAGGATCTCCTCATCGCGGATGTTGCCCGCCCAGACGAAGGAGTAAGCCAAGAAGAAGCGCTGATCGGGCGTGAAGCCGAGCTTATCCTCTTGCGGCTGGCCGGCCGTAGCCTCCTTGAAGGCTTGGTAAGCGATCTGCAAACCGCCGAAGTCGGCCAGCGTTTCGCCGAGCGTGAACTTGCCGTTGGCGTGTACTCCGGGCGCTACGTAGATGCTGTCGTAGAAGTCTGACATCACCTTGGCGCGCTCGTTGAACTTCTTCGCGTCGGCTTCCGTCCACCAGTTCTTCAGGTTGCCGTCCTTGTCGAACTGGCGACCCTGATCGTCGAATCCGTGCGTCATCTCGTGACCGATCACAACACCGATAGCGCCGTAATTGAAGGCGTCGTCGGCCTGCATGTCGAAGAAGGGGTATTGCAGGATGCCGGCCGGGAAGCAGATCTCGTTCGTCGTCGGGTTATAGTAGGCGTTGACCGTCTGCGGCGTCATGTACCATTTGTCGCGGTCCACCGGCTTGGTGGCCTTGTCCAGCATTTCGCGCACCGCAAAGCGACTCACGCGATCCATGTTGGCCAGATACGTCTCCTCGGGTTTGATCTCCAGCGACGAATAGTCTTTCCACTTGTCCGGGTATCCGATCTTGACATAGAAGGCGTTCAGCTTCTCCAGCGCCCGTTGCTTCGTCTCGGCGCTCATCCAGTCTAATTTCTCGATGCGTGCGGCGTAAGCCTTTTGCAGGTTATGCACCAAGTTCACCATGCGCTCTTTGGCCTCGGGTGGGAAATATTTCGCCACATAGAGCTCGCCCACGGCCTCGCCTAAGCCACCGCTCACGCTGCCCTGCGCGCGCTTCCATCGCGGCTGCATCTCGGTCTTTCCGGAGAGCACGCGGCCGTAGAAATCGAAGTTTAGCGCGTACACCTCATCGCTCAGCGACGAGGCTGCGTTGTCGATCAGCTTCCACTCCAAATACGACTTGATGGCCGAGAGCGGTTCGGCGGCGATCACCTTCGAGACCTCCTTCATCGGCTCCTCTTGTGAGACGGACAGCTCCTTGATGTCCACCTTCAGCGTGGCCAGGAATTTCGTCCAGTCGATGTTCGGCACCAGCTTTTGCAGGCCGCTGACGGGCATCTTGTGATAGTTCGCGTACGGATCGCGGCGCTTGACCTTGTCGAAGTGCGACCGGGCCAAGCGCGTCTCAATGCGCATCACGTCCTCCATGCGCTTCCGCGCGTCGGCCTTCGAGTAGCCGAACATCTCGAACATCTTCACCACATGCGCCTTGAAGGCCTCGCGGACCTTTGTCGTGCTCTCGTCGTTCTCGAGGTAATAATCCCGCTCGCCGAGCGAGAGGCCGCCCTGATACGTGCCGAAAAGGTTCTGCTTGCTGTCCATCACGTCCGCCTCTACATAGACGCTGAAGAAGGGGTCTATGCCGATCAGCATCAACTCCGGCAGGAAGGTCGAGAGCTCCCTTTTGTCCTTGATCGCGCCCACGCGGTCGAGCCACGGCTTGAGCGGCGCCACACCCTCGGCATTGCGCCGCGTGCTGTCCATCGCCAGGTTGTAGAGGTCGCCAATCTTCTGCGCCACCGTCCCCGGCTCATTCTTCCGCCCCGCTATCTCCTCGATCAGCGACTTGAGCTGTTCGCGGTTATTCTCGGCCAGCATGTCGAACGATCCGAAGCGCGAATACTCGCCCGTCAGCGGGTGCGTCTTCATCCAGCCGCCGCAGGCGTACTGATAAAAATCGACGGCAGGATCCGCCGTCTTGTCCAAATTCTCAATGCGGATACCCGCATCTCCGGCCGGCGTCGCTGCCGGCTGCGCTTGTGCATTTCCTGTCATCATCAGTGGAATGATTGCTGCTACTTGTAAATACTTTCGATTCATGTGATATGTAGTATGATTAAAAGAACGTCTCTCTTGTCTTGAGGCTTCCATGCCTCATTCTTCGCTTCTCATTTTGCGGTTATCCCGCTCTCCTCAAACCGCCCGTTGCGCCAGGTGTAGACCTTCCATCCGTCGATGAAAAACCGATTCGCCTTCTCCTGCAACGCCTGGTCGAAATATTTCGGCGTGTTGTATCGCACGCTCATCGTCAGATCGTCGGGCGACAGCTTGTAGTGAAACAAATCGATGTCCGCCGCCGCGCAGATCTCCTTGAAATCCTCCGACGTCGTGTCCGCATCCGCCCGGAGGAAGTCCCTCATCGTGGCCGGGCGATACATCCCCTCGGTCGGCAGCGGCGTCCAGTCCGTGGTGAAAAATTCCACCCTCGAGTCCTGCCCCTGCCTCACGATCCCCACCGACGTGATCAGGCAGATCACATACGTATGGTTCACCAACGGCAGCCGCCGTATTTGGATGAAATTTCCCATGCTCGTCTCCAGCCACAGGTAGTCGTCCGTCATCTTCCAGATCTCGGCCATACCGCCCATCTCGTTGTTCACGGTCGCCTTTTCGCCAGCCCGATGCATGTCCACGAGCGTCTTCCGACTCGCCTCATTGAGTAAAACCAATTGCGTATCGGGCATCTTCACAAACAGCTCCGCTACGTCCTGCGCCTGCGCAGCTGCCGACATAGCCGCCGCCAAAACCATTGCGATCCAACGCTTCCTCATTGTCATTATCCTTCAAATTGCTGATTTTTTACGGGTGCCAAAAGTACAAACTCCCCCTTTGCCCAGCCCGCGACCCATCCCAGCCCGTCGCCGCCCCACCATCTCGCCCGACACGTCATCCCTCCGCGTCGAAGCCTCGCCATGCCACTCGACTCGCCATCCCAACCCGTCGCCGCCCCGCCAAGTCGCCCGACACGCCATCCCCTCGCGTCGCAACCCCGTCATGCCACTCGATGCGCCATCCCTCCGAGTCGAAGCCCCCCAATTTATCCCCCGCGGGCATCCCCTCATGTATGGCTAAACCATCCTACATATATCCTACATCTACACCATGAGCGCCTCTTCATTCTCTCCATTTAATCTGATCTACACCATGTATGGCCTATCATTCTAATTGATCTATCGGATAAGCATACTGTAAGCCCATTCTTCCGTCCGTCATTTCCGCATATACATAGTGTCTAAGTATACACGCCGCCATCAATTTATCTTATACACACTGTCTAAGTCAGATATACACCAGAAAGAATAGCCATACATGGTGTATGAGCCAAAAATCCATCGTCTTTTATACTCATACACCATGACTATCTCTATTATCCAGCGGATTTTATGTTCATACACCATGTCTAAGCCATAAATC
Organism: Tannerella serpentiformis; assembly: GCF_003033925.1. Taxonomy (NCBI): domain Bacteria; kingdom Pseudomonadati; phylum Bacteroidota; class Bacteroidia; order Bacteroidales; family Tannerellaceae; genus Tannerella; species Tannerella serpentiformis. The sequence continues at coordinate 2,980,707 of NZ_CP028365.1, read as the reverse complement.
CGGCGTATCTATTTTCTATACATTGATTGAAGCCTCCTCAAGAGACTTGATGAGGCCTCAACGCGTAGGCATGTCCCCTCGTGTCACACGACGAGACTGCGACAGCCCGCTATGCCCCGCAGACTCGGTCGACAGCTCTTCGACGACATTCCATGACCCGCCGTGTCGCTCGATGCCGATCCGAGGACGTGAGCAGTCGCTCCGAGACAAAAAATGAGGGTGCTGCGGCCAAAATTCTGTCCTCGGTCACGTTTTTCGCGGAAAAATCCTCCGGTGACCCCTCTCCGCAAAGCGTTCAGAATAAAACGGTTCGGTTGCAGGGAAACAAGTCACCGTTTCTTTTGTGATTTTTTTAGTGTTGCAGATTTGGCGTAGAGTCAAAGATTCGTTCATCTTTGCGGCCGCTAAGAAAAAACAAGGCACGGTGCCATAGCTCAGTTGGTAGAGCAAAGGACTGAAAATCCTTGTGTCCCTGGTTCGATTCCCGGTGGCACCACTTCAAAAACCTTCATAAGCAGTACACAAATTAAGTGTGCTGCTTTTTTTATTTCCCCCCACCGAACCGCGGCGCCCATCGGGTGCGCCATCGTCCTTGCCTATACGTTTACACAAACGCCTCCCCCACCCGATTGCTCACCACACCTTACTTTTGCCGCCATGAATTTTGAAGTGATCCAAACGGACAGCCGATCCAAGGCACGCGCGGGACGCATCACGACCGACCATGGCGTGATCGAAACGCCCATCTTTATGCCCGTCGGCACCCAAGGCGCGGTCAAGGCCGTGCATATGGCCGAACTCCAAAGTGAGGTCGGCGCGCAAATCATCTTAGGAAATACGTATCATCTCTACCTCCGCCCGGGTGTCGACACGCTCGAGCGCGCCGGTGGGCTGCACCGCTTCAACGGTTGGGGCGGCCCGATACTGACGGATAGCGGCGGCTTCCAAGTCTTTTCGTTGGCCGATCGCCGCAAGCTGACGGCCGAGGGCGCGGAGTTCCGCTCGCATATCGACGGCAGCAAGCATCTCTTCTCGCCCGAGCGTGTGATGGACATTGAGCGCTCCATCGGCGCGGACATCATCATGGCCTTTGACGAATGCTGCCCCGGCGACGCCGACCATGCCTATGCCGAGCGCTCGCTGAACCTTACCGAGCAATGGCTCGGCCGCTGCCTCAAACGTTTCAAGGAAACGGAGCCGCGCTACGGCTACCACCAAAGCCTCTTCCCGATTGTGCAGGGCTGCGTCTATCCCGACCTGCGCACCAGGGCAGCCGAACGCGTGGCGGAGGCTGGCGCAGACGGCAACGCGATCGGTGGGCTGTCGGTGGGTGAGCCTACGGAAGTCATGTACGAGATGATCGAGCTGGTCAACGCCATCCTACCTGCGGACAAGCCGCGCTACCTGATGGGCGTCGGTACGCCGGTGAATATCCTGGAGGCCATCGAGCGAGGCGTCGACATGTTCGACTGCATCATGCCGACGCGCAACGGACGCAATGGCCAACTCTTCACCGCCCGCGGCACGATGAACATGCGCAATCGCAAATGGGCCGACGATTTCTCTCCCATCGATCCGGACGGCCACTGCGTCGTGGACTTGCTCCATAGTCGCGCCTACCTGCACCACCTTTTCCGTGCCGAAGAGCTGCTGGCATTGCAGATCGCCTCGGTGCACAACCTCGCGTTCTACCTCTGGCTCGTCGGCGAGGCTCGACGACACATCTTGGCGGGCAACTTCACGACGTGGAAGGCCGGCATGGTGAAACAACTCTCGGAACGGATCTAAATGCTACGTATCCCCTCTCTCAAACTCACGCGGATAGACCGATACATCATCGGTAAATTCCTCGGCACGTATGTCTTCACCATCCTGCTGGTGATCGCCATCACCGTCGTCTTCGACTTCAACGAGAAGATTGACCATTTCGTCGGCGCCCGCGCCACGGCTACGTTGCGCGGCATCGTCTTCGAATACTACCTCAACTTCATCCCCTACTTCATCAGCATTTTCAGCCCGCTTTTCACCTTCATTGCCGTCATCTTCTTCACCTCGAAGTTGGCCGACAAGTCGGAGATCATCGCCACGCTGGCTTGCGGCGTCAGCTTCCGTCGCCTGATGCGCCCCTACCTCATCGCTGCGGCCATCATCGCCTCGGCGAACTATCTGCTGAACGCCTACATCATCCCCCCGGCTAACATCGTCAGGATCAACTTTCAGAACAAGCACATCCGCGACAAGAAAGTCTCGTCGGCCCACAACATCCAGCTCGAGGTCGAGCCGGACGTCTTCGCCTACTTCGATCGCTACGACGCCATCGCCTCGATGGGCTATCGCTTCTCCCTCGACCGCTTCAAGGACAAGAACCTCGTTTCGCGCCTCACCGCCGAATCCATCCAGTACGACTCGCTCTACCGGTGGACCATCCTCAACTACGTCATCCGCGACTTCGACGGCATGCGCGAGCATATCACCACCGGCGAACGTAAGGACACGACGCTCACCTTCATGCCCTCCGACTTCCTCATCTCCGAGGGCGACTGCGAGACGATGACCATGCCGCAACTTGCCGCCCACATCCGCCGACAGAAGGAGCGCAAGCTGAGCAACACCCAGTTTTTCGAGATCGAGTATCACCAACGCATTGCCACCACGCTCTCCTTCTTCATCCTCACCGTCATCGGCGCCTCGCTTTCCTCGCGGAAGATCAAGGGCGGAATGGGCCTCAACATCGGCATCGGCTTCGCCCTCAGCTTCTCCTACATCCTCTTCTCCAAAATCACCTCCACCTTCGCCATCAGCGGCTATGTCAGCCCCATGATCGCAGTCTGGATCCCGAACATTATCTACCTCTTTATCACCATCCACCTTTACCGCAAAGCCCCGCGGTAAAACTTAATCATCCCCTACCCTATGCGCGCCTCCGCCCTTCAATACCTCTATTTGCAGAAGCCCGTGACGACGATCATCGTGCTTTGCCTCGTCACCATCCTGCCCTGGATCGCCACCGGCGACTTTTCCACCAAAGGCGAGCCGCGCGAAGCCTCCGTGGCCGTCTCCATGCTCGAAACCGGCAACTGGACCCTGCCGAAGGTCTACGCCGACGAGTTCGCCTACAAGCCGCCGATGGCGCACTGGATGATGGCCCTTGCCTCCCTGCCTGGCGGCCGCGTCACGGAGCTGACCGCCCGCCTCCCCTCAGCAGTGGCCTACACCGTGCTCGGCGCCATGATGCTCATCTTCTTGGGGCGGCGTGTGCGCTTTCAGGAAGCCTTCATCGCCGTCTGTGTCATGCTCACGTGCGTCGAGATCCACCGCGCCGGCATGACTGCCCGGGTCGACATGGTGCTCACCGGCTTCATCGTCGCCGCCCTCCTGCAGATGTACCGGTGGGAAGAAAAGCTCGCCCTGAAAGGCCTACCCGTCATCATCCCGCTTTTACTCAGCGGCGCCGTGCTCACCAAGGGGCCGGTCGGCATCATCCTGCCGCTTTTCATTTTCGGCACGTACCTCATCCTGCTCCGCCGCCACAGCGCCTTGCAGATCTTCAAGGCCCTGCTTTACATCGGAGTCAGCGCCGCCTTTCTGCCCCTGCTCTGGTACATCGCTGCGTGGCGCCAGGGTGGCGACGCGTTCCTCAACGTCGTTTTAGCTGAAAACTTCGGCCGCTTCTTCCACCTCAGCGAGGCCGCCATCTCCTACGACCTGGGGCACAAGGAACCCATTTGGTACAACTTCGTCACGCTCGTGGCCGGCTTCCTGCCCTGGACGCTCCTCCTTGCCTTCTCCCTCTTCGGCTTCAACCGCAAGCCGAACGACAAACGCGGCGAGCGCCCCACGCTCAGCGGCCGCGTGCGCCACATCGGCGGCGCCCTTCTGGCGATGGATCGCGTACGCCTTTTCAGCCTCGTCGCCGCCGTCTGCACGCTCGTCTTCTACACCATCCCGGGCAGCAAGCGGAACGTCTACCTGATGCCCGCCTATCCCTTTATCTCCCTCTTTGTGGCGCAGGCGATGCTCTACGTGGCCGAACACCGCTCCCGCTGCACACGCGTCTTTGCCGCCGTTCTGGCCGTCGTCGGCTGTGCCGCATTCGGCGTGGCCGTGCTCACCGCTGCCGGTGCCCTGCGCCCGGTGGAGATCGTCGCCAAATTCACTGACCGCGCCGACACGCTCGAGACGGTCAGCGCCGTTGCGCAAGGCTTTGCCCATCCCTCGGCCGGCACGATCGTCATCCTCGCCATCTTAGTCCTGGCCCTGCTGACGGTCGGCTATCAAATGTCGCGGCGGATCAACATCAAGATCCTCTACGCCTCGCTTTTCCTGAGCGTCGCCCTGAACCTCTTCGTCGACGGCGCCATCATGCACAACTTGCGCAACCTCACCTCCTCGCGCGAGTTTGCCGACCGCATCCGCAGCGAGTTTCCGGCCGAGCGGGATCGGATCTACGTCATGAACGACCTCCGCGCGGGCTTCACCAACCTCTACGGCCTCAATTTTTACCTCGGCAACCGCTTCCGCAACTTCGACGCCGAACGTCCCGCCGAGGGTGCCCTCCTCTTGGCCGACTGCGACGAAGATCTGCTCACTGAGCGCTTCGGCCGGCTGTACACCTTCCGCCGCATCGCCCACTCCACGCGCAGGCTCTCCGACGTACGCAGCAGCGTGACGCTCTACCGCTTCGAGCGCATTCGCCCGTAATGCTTCGAGAGGGCAGCCAATCATTGTCCGCCCATAAACGGCAAATCGGGTAGGGAAATCTTTAATTGTCCGCCCATAAACGGCAAATCGGGTAGGGAAATCTTTATAGGATCTCTCTACCCGATTTGCTGTTTGGGGAACACCTCAAAAGAGCCCGTTCAACTCTTCGGTTCGGAAGAATTGCGGCATTTCGCTTACCGCTCTCGAAGAATCTTTCGGCTCAAATGAGCCGAGGCGATCGGAATGCTCCATGGCCTTCTTTAAGCGCGGCTTTAGCTTCAAATAGATGTCATTGTTTTTCTGCTTGAAATAGCCTTCCGACTTATTGTAGTCTTTCATGTGCTTCTTCAGTGCTTTTGCCAATTCCTCGTAGCCCCCGAAAGATTTGTCCGTATGTGTGTAATGAAGCAGGAACCAGAACTCAAGGCAGGGGTTATTCACGATCACCCGGACCCGCTTCGCGTATTTCTTACCATGAAGCACTTTCTCTCGGCATTCGATAAACGTCCGCATCGGGTCTTTTTTACCCCCGGTTGCTTCTCGCTGCTCCTTTGTGATCTGGTCCAAGTCGACGATCCAAAAGACCTTATCGTACTCCCCTTGGGCCAGCTTACAAACAAGCTCGCATTGGTCTTCGATACGCTTCTTCTTAGGGAGTTCTGGCTTGATGGTGAGGCGCACCTGCCGCTCATTCTGCTTCATCATTTGCAGGTACCAGATCTCTGTCTCCCCGTCGGCCACGATGGCAAACGCCGGATTCGTTTTTCGCTTAATTCTTCCCATGATTCAAATCGATATGCGTGTCACCGAGGATTGGCGTGCCGCTCAGTTTGCCGCTTTTGTAGGCGTTCAGCACGTTGGTCTTTTTTCCAATTACCGAACGGTCGAAGTCGGCCAGCGAATAGAGTTCGGTAGCATCGGCGTTAGACTTATCCGTAAACCAAATGGCATCGTTTCGGAAGAGGTCGCGGTCGTCCAGCAGCTCCCGATTGTGCGTCGTGGCGAGGATCTGTGAATCCTTCGTGTTGAGCAGGTAGGAGACGATGAAATGCCGATAGAGATCGGGGTGTAGTGAAGATTCTAATTCGTCGATGAGCATGGCACGCGGGTCTTTGATAAAGAGGGCCAGCAAGCCAGCAAAATCATAATACCGCTTTGTTCCGCGCGACTCTTCAGCCAATGGCAACTGATATTTCTCGCCGTTTACGGTATGCTCGAGCATGACCTTTTTAATGACCGCTTTTGCTTCTTCTCTAAACTCTATTACATCCCCCTTAGACATCACAGAATGATGATCATTGATTAATGACAGGAAATCCTCAACCTCCTGTCTATCCACTATTTCTCGACTTTGGATGACAATATCAGAGATATGCAGGTCTGCTTGTTGTAGAATAGGGATCATATCCGACGAGAGGATCTCCCCGTCTTCCATCTGAAATAAGATGAGATCTTCGAAAGAGGTTTGCGGCTGCACCATGCGCTTTAGGTAAAGCTTGAACCAGTCCACCACCTCTTGCAGCTCTTTGGAGTCGACGTTGGTTTTCAGATACCCCCCCAGCACCGTGTTGTTCCATAATGTGTTTGCAGTAAGACTCTGCTTCACGGCTTTGCTTTTCGTCATCTTGCTGCCGAATTTGATTTCGACAAATTGCCGCTCGAGGTCCGTCGTCCGTTGGTAGATGCGGGCTTTGTTGGAGGTATAATAGGCATAGAGTTCCTCGGCCACGACGGCCTCCTGCGTGAACTCCACCCGGTAGGCGTACCGCACCTCGTTACGGATAAATTCGATGGAGAGGACGGTGGGCTGTTTCGGGGTGTCGGGATCGAAGAGGTAGGGTTCGAAGTCCAGGCGCTCTGTCTTCTTGCTTTTGGGTTCGACTACCAACTTCCGGAGGAAGTCGAGCGCTTTGAGCACCGTCGTTTTACCCGAGGCGTTGGCTCCGTAGAGGAGGGCCAGCTTGAGTATTCGTCGGCCTCCGCAACGGGTGACGTACGCCTCTTCGAGGTGGTCGGACTTATCGGCCTCGAACGAAAGCGTCTGCTTGTCTTTAATCGAACCGAAGTTCTGTATGCTGAAATTGAGAATCATGGGTCTACTGCTTTTACTTGGCGGCAAAAATAGGCCGGGGCGGGGGACTGAACGCATACAAGGGGCGGCCGGTTCACGAATCTTTCTACATTCGCCGCCGGCTCGGGCGGAAAGATGCCCTCCGGAGCGCGTTGTTTGATTTGATTTTTCTCCAAAACCGGGTTTTGGACGCGTTGCAACGGTCTGCAATCCTCCAGAATCAGATTCTGAGCCTTTGCAACGGTCTGCAATCCTCCAGAATCAGATTCTGAGCCTTTGCAAGGGTCTGCAATCTTCCAGAATCAGATTCTGAGCCTTTGCAACGGTCTGCAATCCTCCAGAATCTGATTCTGAGCCTTTGCAACGGTCTGCAATCCTCCAGAATCAGATTCTGAGCCTTTGCAAGGGTCTGCAATCTTCCAGAATCGGATTCTGAGCCTTTGCAAGGGTCTGCAATCTTCCAGAATCGGATTCTGAGCCTTTGCAACGGTCTGCAATCTTCCAGAATCGGATTCTGAGCCTTTGCAACGGCCTGCAATCCTTCGGAATCGGATTCTGAGCCTTTGCAACGGTCTGCAATCCTTCGGAATCAGATTCTGAAGCACATTGCAAGGCTTGCTTTCACGCACAACCTCTTATGCAGCTATAATTCAATATTCATATGATCGATAACACCAATTTGACAAGGGTCCGCATGCTGAATTTCTATCAGATAATGGACAACGTAATCACCTATTTGAATCAGGAAGACTTGGAAACTTTGAAGTTGAAGGATCCAGTTAAGGTCTTCACTGACAAGTTCAACGATTTCGATAAGCTCATCCAGCCGATGCGTAGCAGTGGGCTGTCGAAAGATCTGTACGAACTCGACGATCGGCGTGACAGGGCCATGGGGCGGCTCTCTACACACCTGCGTCTCTTCTCCGATTATCCCGAAGCAGACAAGGCCAAGGCGGCTAAGGAGCTGCTTCAGATCTATCGTAAGTACGGGAGTTTGCCGCAGAACAAGCCGAATCGTGAAGAGACGGCCCTCATCAAAAACCTCCTGCAAGACTTTGAGCCGGCCGACATCAAAGCGAAGCTTGCCCTGATTGGCGCCGATAAGTGGGTCAGCGTGCTCAAGGAGGCGAACGACGCATTCAGCGTCATGTATGGCCGGCAGGTTAAGCACGAGTCCATGCTTGATCCGGGCGCCGTGAAAGAGAAACGCGACGCGGTGTACGACGAGTTCAAGAAGCTCACGAACGTCATCAACGCGCTGGCAACGCTCGGTGGCGAGGCGGCATACAAGTCGATCATTGACATGATCAATACCGAGATGAAGAAAGCCGTCCTGGCCGAGCGCCCGGAGACCAAGAAGCCGTCTGACCCTAAGCAGCCCAAGACTCCGAAGGAGCCTAAGGAGCCGAAACAACCCAAGGAACCGAAGCAACCTGAGCAGCCGAAGGATCCGAAGCAGCCGGAGACGCCTCAGCCGCCTAAACCGGGCGGTGAGAAACCAAAGCCGGGCGGCGACGGTAATCCCGACATTACGCTGCCCGAGGAATAAGATACCCGACAAATTTTACTGGCGGCCGCAGCCGTCTATCCGGGTAGGGGCGAATGGCGTTCGCCCCTACTTTCATTTTCCCTCCCCCTTTCCCCTTATGGATTTCAAACTCGTCTCTTCATACCGGCCGACGGGCGACCAACCCGAGGCCATCGATGCCCTATCGCGGGGCATCGAGAGCGGCGTGCCGTATCAGACCCTTCTCGGCGTCACCGGCTCCGGCAAAACGTTCACCATCGCAAACGTCGTGGAGCGGGTCCGCAAACCCACGCTCGTTTTGAGTCACAACAAGACGCTGGCCGCCCAACTCTACAGCGAATTCAAGTCCTTCTTCCCGCAGAACGCCGTCGAGTACTTCGTTTCCTACTACGACTACTATCAGCCCGAGGCTTACCTGCCCACCACCGATACGTACATCGAGAAGGATATGGCCATCAATCAAGAAATCGACAAGCTTCGCCTGCGCGCCACGGCTTCGCTCCTCTCCGGGCGTCGCGACGTGCTGGTCGTCTCGTCCGTCTCCTGCCTTTATGGCATGGCCGACCCGCGGGCCTTCGAAGAGCAAGTCGTGCACGTGGAGCGCGGCATGCGCATCGCCCGCGACAAGTTGCTCCGCCGCTTCGTAGACGCGCTCTACGTCAATAATAAAGTAGAATTCAACTCCGGCAGCTTCCGGGTCAATGGCGACACGGTCGACATCTTCCCCGCCATCGAGGGCTATGACGGAATGGCATACCGCATCGAGTTCTGGGGCGACGAGGTCGAGCGCATCTCCTCATTTAACCCTGTCGACGGGCGCGAGTATGACGAACAAGACACGCTTCAGATCTATCCCACCAACCTCTTCGTCACCACCCAAGAGCGCATCCACTCGGCGCTCGGGCAGATTCGCCTCGACCTCGGCGAACGCGTGCAGCAGCTGCAGGAGATGGGCAAACCCTTCGAGGCCAAGCGTCTCGAGGAGCGCGTCACGTACGATCTGGAGATGATTCAGGAGCTGGGCCACTGCGCGGGCATCGAAAACTATTCGCGTTACCTGGACGGACGCCAACCGGGTGAGCGCCCATTTTGTTTGCTGGACTATTTTCCGAAGGACTTTCTGCTCGTCATCGACGAAAGCCATGTCACTGTACCGCAGATTCGCGCCATGTATGGCGGCGACCGCTCGCGCAAGGAGACGCTCGTCGAATACGGCTTCAGACTGCCGGCCGCACTCGACAACAGGCCGCAAACGTTCGACGAATTTGAGTCCCTCACGCCGCAAGCCGTCTACGTCAGCGCCACTCCGGCCGAGTACGAGCTGGCCAAGAGCGGCGGCATCGTCGTGGAGCAGGTGATCCGCCCGACGGGCCTGCCCGACCCGGTCATCGAGGTCCGCCCGAGCCAAAACCAGATCGACGACCTGATGGAGGAGATCTCGCAACGGACGGAGGTCAACGAACGCGTGCTCGTCACGACCCTCACCAAGCGCATGGCCGAAGAATTAACGGACTATCTCAAGCGCATGAACGTGCGCTGCAACTATATCCATAGCGACGTCGACACGCTCGAGCGCATCCGCATCATGGACGACCTCCGCAGCGGAGAGTTCGACGTGCTCATCGGCGTCAACCTCCTCCGCGAGGGCCTCGACCTGCCGGAGGTCTCGCTCGTGGCCGTCATCGACGCAGACAAAGAGGGCTTCCTCCGCTCCCACCGCTCGCTCACGCAGACGGCCGGGCGCGCGGCCCGTAACCTCAACGGCCGCGTGATCTTCTATGCCGACAAGATCACCGACAGCATGCGCATGACGATCGACGAAACGAATCGCCGACGCGAAAAACAGCTCAATTACAACCGCGCACACGGCATCACCCCCCGCACCGCCATCAAACAGAGCTCCGCCTCCGTGCTGGGCGATCGCGCACAAGCATCCGCCGTGCCCTACGCCTACACCGAGCCCGAACCCTCGCTCGTTGCCGAGCCGGTAGTGAGCTACATGACGCGTCCACAACTTGAAAAGGCCATCGAACGCGCGCGCCGTCGGATGACGGAGGCGGCTCGCAAACTGGAGTTCATCGAGGCAGCCCAATACCGCGACGAAATGCTGAAGCTCCAGGAGCTGCTCGACGGAAAACCGAAGGACGACGAACCGCAACCGAAGGAGGGTCGGCGATGAAACGTGTGATCAGCATCTTGCTCTGCGCCTGGTGGGCGATCGCGTCGAGTTCGGCAGACGATTGGTCGGGAAACTTGACGTTTTCCGTGGAAGATATGACCGCCTTCAACGGCTGCATGGGGACACTCCGATCTGTCACCAGCCCGCGCCCCGTCGGCGACGCCACACTCGCCGCCGCGCGATACTTCGTCGGCCGTCCCTACGTCGCCTCCACGCTCGAACGGGAGCCGGAACGCTTAGTGATCAACCTCCGCGAATGGGATTGCACCACGCTCGTCGAGTCGGCCGTCGCCTTAGCCCGCACCGCCCAAAGTCCCACGCCGACGTTTGACGTTTACCTCCGCGAACTCTCCCGCCTACGTTACCGCACGGCCGTCATCACCGACTATACCGACCGCCTGCACTACTTCACCGACTGGATCTACGAAAACGCCCGCCGCGGACTCGTGCGCGACGTCACCGCCGAGATCGGCGGCCGCCCCTATCAGCCGCGGCTCTCCTTCATGTCCACTCACCCCGACCGTTACGCGGCGCTACGCTCCCACCCCACGCGCGTCAACCTGCTGCGCGTCAAGGAGGCCGAGATCTCCGCCCGCACCGGTTATGCCCTCCTCCCGACGGCCGCCATCCCCTCTGCCGCCGGCTACCTGCGCGACGGCGACATCGTCTGCTTCGTGACCAACGTCCCTGGCTTAGACATCTCGCACGTCGGCATCATTTGCAGACGCGGGCGTACGGTAACGTTCGTTCACGCCTCCTCCTCCGCCGGACGTGTCATCGTCGAGCCGACCTCCCTCCACGCCTACGCCGCCCGTAACCCGCGCACGATAGGTATCATGGTCGTTAGGCCCGTGGATTAGGTACGCTCAGCGGCTTATTCTCTGCGTTTTTTTCTCGAAGGCCCCTCTCCGGGGGATCTCCTTGAACCAAGAATCGGGGAGCACGCTCTCCGGATGGATCATTTTGAACAAAGATTTGGGGAGCACGCTCTCCGGATGAACTATTTTGAGTCGAATGAGGAGAATCACGCTTTTCAAGGACTACTTATTGAAAGGGTCATGCGAAAAGCTGCGCTGCCGGGGGTACCTTTGCCGGTGATTAAACATTAAAGTGATCAGGCAATGAAAAAGAAAACAGTTAGGATTGCGTTAGCCCTATGCGGCCTCTTCTTTGTCGCAAGCAACAACGCCAAGCGGAAAAAACTGCTCTCCTCTGAAAACGTTGAAGCGGCTCAAGCTGAACCGACGTACGAGCTGATCGGACAACGCGTCCAGTTGCTCTATGACGGAGGGATGAAGGCTGAAGTACAATATCTGAATGATACGACGCTGCACAGGAAAACCACCGTGAACGGTAGCGTGGCAGAAGAGCGCAACACAATGGTTCAACGACGCATCGACAACAGCCGCTTCTTCGTGAACTGGATAGAAAACGACGGCACGACTGCGAGCCAAGTGATCGACTTCAAAGAAAAAACGGTGACCGTCTTTCTGACATTTACGGGCCCTGATGGCAAACGCAATTCGCAACTGCTCACTGGGCGCCTTGAGCTGCTCAGAGAATAACGGGAATCGCCCAATCGGCAGGGTGACGGCCTATTCTGAAAATTGTTTAGAGGCTTACTGCGGAGCGCATCCTGAGGATGTTTTTGACCGCTCTTTTTGTCAGACGATAGACGTTGCGTGCGATGGGAGGAGATGAAACGGACGAGGATCCCCTCCGGAATAAACTTCAAACAATCCCGAACACCCGAACAATTTCGTCGCATTGTGCGTTTTCATTCCGTCGAAGGTTCACTAAAGCACTTTCGACGAAATCATTCATTCCTAACCCTTATTGAAATGAGAACTACAAAACAATTCCTACTGACGGCGCTGGCCATTTGCGCACTTTCAGCTTGCGGGAAGAAGGACACGCCCGAACCCGAGCCCAAACCAAATCCCGGCACAGAACAACCCGTGCGACCAGCCCGCTTACGCGGTTTTATGGTAGCCCGCGTGGAGGATGTGAGCGAACGTACATTGGACGACGTGGCCGCATGGGGCGCGAACATCATCCGACTTCAAATTTGCCCGGTGGCATATGCCACGAAGAACAATCGCAACATCTGGGAGGCCCTCCCGGTCTACTTGATCCGTATCGACGAACGCCTCAAGTGGGCCAAAGCCCGCGGCCTAAAGGTTGTGCTCGACTTACACGAGCCGCCCGTCAACGGCTACACCGATCCCGGATTCCCCGCCTTCTGGGACAACCCGCAGACTCGCGACGGCTTCCTCCGCTTCTGGACCGCAGTGGCCAACAAGTTCAAAGACCCCGCCTACAACGACCTCATCTACGGCTACGACATCTATAACGAGCCCGCCGAATGGGTTCAAGGCACCGACCACGTCCCCCACAAGTGGCGGGCCATGGCCCCCGAGATTGTCAAGGCCATTCGCGCCATCGATCGCGACGTCTGGATCATCTACGAGCCCGGCCCCTGGAACGGCCCGGACAACTACCGCAACCTGCAGCCTCTCGCCGACAAACGCGTGATGTATAGTCTGCATTTCTACCTCCCCGGAAAATTTACTCATCAAGGTGTGAACATGGCGACAAAAGCCGAAGCCATCGCATCACTTGGCGTGGAGTATCCCGGCAAGATAAAAGGCAAGCAATGGGATCGCGCCGCGCTGGAGCGCGAGCTTGAAGTTGTAGACGACTTCCAGCGTCGGTACAACGTGCCCATTTTCGTCGGCGAGTTTAGTGTCGTGCGTTGGGCCCCTTTTCCGTCGTCTGCACGCTGGCTGACGGACGTCGTATCGCTCTTCGAAGAGCGCAAATGGACGTGGTGCTACCACGCCTTCCGCGAATGGGACGGCTGGAGCTTAGAGCACCCCGAGGGAAGGCACACCTTCCGTTACAAAGGCGATCCTGCCGCATCGCCGGCTAAGACCGAAACGGAGCGCGCCAAAGTGATCCGCGCTGCACTGCGCAAAAACGCGCAGAAATAGAGGCATCAATCCATGAGGTAGGGGCGAAAATCTTTCGTCCCTACCTTTTATCTATACCCGTCAAATCAAATGGAACAACGCAGAGACAATTACGCCTTCTTGACCGAAGGCCCCGTTCATCGCGTGATCGGGACGATGGCCGTGCCCACGATCATTAGCATGCTCGTGATTTCGCTTTACAACATGGCCGACACCTTTTTCGTGGGCCGTATCGACACGCAGTCCACGGCCGCCATCGGTATCGTCTTCTCTGTCATGTTCCTCGTGCAGGCCATCAGCTTCTTTTTCGGTAACGGATCTGGCAACTACATCTCCCGCGAGCTCGGCGCCAAACGTCGCCGCAATGCCGAGGTCATGGCTACCACAGGCTTCGTATATGCCTTGGCCGGCGGGCTACTTATTCTCATCGTCGGCGAACTCTTCCTCACCCCACTCTCACGCTGGCTCGGCAGCACGCCTACCATATTGCCCTATACCCGTACTTATCTCGGAATTACACTGCTCGGGACACCCCTCGTCACCGGGGCCTTTACGCTAAACAACCAAATGCGCTTCCAGGGCAACGCCATTTATGCCATGCGAGGCATCGCGACGGGTGCCATCCTCAATGTGGCGCTCGATCCGCTGTTCATTTTTGTCTTCAACATGGGAATTGCCGGCGCCGCGGTGGCCACGGTAATCGGACAAGCTGTCAGCTTCGTTATTCTCCTGCGCATGACCCATCGCGGTGGTAGTATTCGCATTCGCCTACAGAATTTTTCCCCCTCCAAGGTCTATATTCAAGAAATTATGGCCGGCGGAACCCCTTCGCTCTCCCGTCAGGGACTCAGCAGCCTGGCCACGGTTATGCTTAACTATGGCGCCGGTGCGTATGGCGATGCGGCTATTGCCGGCATGTCTGTCGTGAATCGTTTTACGATGATCCTACTGGCTGCCGTCATCGGTTTTGGACAGGGATTCCAGCCTTTTTGTGGCTTCTGCTATGGCGCCCGCCTCTACGAGCGAGTCAAGGATGGCTTCTGGTATGCGGTGCGTGTCAGCACGTTATTCCTACTCGTCTGTAGTGTCATCGGGTGGATTTTTTCGGATCACATTATCGTTCTTTTCCGTCGTGATCCGGCGGTCGTAGCTGTCGGCACTGTGGCACTGAAATGGCAGTTGGCTTCGCTACCTCTGACGGGGCTGATTATCCTTGGCAATATGTTCACGCAGACCATCCGCAAGACGATACGGGCCAATATTTTAGCGGCGGCACGTAGCGGACTTTTCTTCATTCCGCTGATGATGATTTTGCCGAATACGTTCGGTTTGATGGGTGTAGAGATGTGTCAAACTGTCAGTGATGTGCTTGCCTTCTCCCTTACGTTGCCCATTCTCCATAGCGCTTTCCGCGAGATGCGGTGAAACTTTCTGAACATTCAATCCGATATCTCCTCCGACTCCTCTTTTTGATTGCTGCGGGACTTCCGTTGTGCCTGACTCTGCCGATGTACCATGCGCACGTTGTTCGTGTGTTCATTGAGGTATCTCACCAGATTTTCAATCGATTCCCGGTCTACTGGCGCCTGTCCCTGAATATAAGCCACCTCTAAAAGTCGGAGTATTTCGTAATAAGCTTTGTCCGTTTTGGGACGAATTTGAGTAGCTGAAGGCCGTTTTTTTTCGGCTCGCTCATTGGTGCGTTCTGCTACCAGCGTACGCAATTCCTTATAGGACTTTTCGAGTAGTCCGATCCCCTCCTCGAGTCTGAGTCGGGAGATATGCTCGGTGCACTCAGGCTTTTTTAGATCGATAAGCAAGGATTCGATACGTGCGGGCTTACGTGTGACACCTTCCGCTTGGATGCGCTTACCCACACGCATAATAATGTACAGTTTTTCGGCCGACTCGACCTCCTCCGGCTTCGGAGATAGGCGCATTGTGCGTACCATGCTGAGTATGAACGACAATAAGCGATCGCATTCGAAGTTTTTTTTCTTTATTTCTCTCGTGTTGTAACTCTCGCGCGCCTCGGAAATCATGTCAAGTTCTTCGTCGACCCATTTTTTATATTCCTCTGATTGCAATTTGGGTACACCGATTTTATCCGGGTCTTCGTTCATCATGCGACTACAAACATCGCCATGAAAAAAGGCATGCAGCGCAAGGCTTAGTCTATGCTGACTGATTTTTTCGATATGAATGGTTTCTATCATACTGTTATTCTCCGACTTGATGAAGGGTAGGCATTCGGGTAATAGCACATGAAATTCATTTTCTATGCTTATTCAGGCGCGAAGATAATCATTTGTAGTTGATCGGAAATTATCGCACATAGAATCTTTAGATTACGCCGTAATCTTGAGTTCCCACCATTAATCAGATCAAAATTCCAGTGAGATCTTATATCCATCATATTCGTGATATGAAGATTACGACGTTATTATCTATCTATCATATTCATAACTCAAAAATTACGACGTAATTAAAGCATAACCATATCGAAAGCCATAAGATTACACCGTAATCGTGACATAATCACACACTCAGAATTTCAATAACGACGTAATCTTGGATATGAATATGCGATAATATAAAGAATACATCGTAATTTGAGATCAATTTATGTATTTGATTTCAGATTACGGTATATGATAGGGTGTACGATGTAATTGGAGCACATCAAACTAAAAATGATAGTATTGAATTTGTACTTACATAGAGAACGGGGGACAAAGTAGCAGAAAACGAAAGTGCCAGACACATGCAAATCATGTATCTGGCACTTCTCTATTTTCTTGAGGTTACTTTTAGCGCTTCGTTAACTGCCAAAGATGGATCGAAAATCCTCGAGGAGAAGCTGCTTGGAGGTCTCCATATCGGGTGATTCGGACGGAGAGAGCTCTTTGGCTAACGAGGTGACTCCCTTATCGATAAATCCGCAGGGGTGGATGAGTGAGAAGTAGCTGAGATCTGTCGATATATTCAGTGCGAACCCGTGCATGGTGACGAACCTTCGACTACGGACGCCAATGGCGCATATCTTCCGGGCACGTGTTTTCCCGACGTCTAACCAGACTCCCGTAGCGCCTGCCATACGTTCGGCATGGAGATCGAAGCGTGCGAGGAAACGGATGACGGTCTCTTCGAGAGCTTCGATATAGGCGCGTAATCCGAGGTGCAGCGGCTCAAGGTCGAAGACGGGATAACCGGTGATTTGGCCGGGGCCGTGATACGTGATGTCTCCTCCGCGATTGGTGTGGTAGAAGGCTACGCCGCGACGACGGAGCACGTCTTCCGAGACAAGTAAATTGGCATCCAGACCGTGTTTGCCAAGGGTGAGAACGGGGTTGTGTTCGCAAAAAAAGAGTCGACTTGTGCCGGTCTCTCCGCGTTCTTTGAGGGCGAGGAGTTCGTCGAAGGCGGCGGTTTGTATCGCCAGTGCTTCGGCGTAGTCTATGCGTTTGAGATCTTGATAAATGAACATAAGTGTGGGGGTTAAATGGTCTTCTTTTCTTCTCTTGATAGAAGAAAAGAATCAAAAGAAAATCAAGGCCTCTGCCGAGGCCGGGGAAGCTGGCCGGGTACATGAGATTCTCCGTTATGTATCTGGCAAACTTCGCCGGCGGCCGCAGCCGCCTTCTCTTGATAGAAGAAAAGAATCAAAAGAAAATCAAGGCCTCAGGGACGCCGGCCAATTTGGCTTGGTACGTGATGTGTACTTGATCTGCTTTTTATTTTTCGTCTTTACGTTATTCCTCGTCATCGTCTTCTTCCTCGTCGTCGACTGTAACGTTTTCGGGAAGTTCGTCTTTGGGCGCTGGTTCGACTGTCTGAGGGGTGGGTTTGGGACGGGACGACGGCGCGGCGGGTTGGGGCTTTTCGGCTGGTGCCGCATCGACTGCCGCAGGGCTACCCGAACCGATGGGAACTGCGCCTACTTTGCCCATGAGCGAGAGGATAGCGCCCTGACGTTTACGCATATAGGCCGAAGGGGCTCCGGGATTGCGTTTACGTGGATTGGGCAACGCAGCGGCGATGAGCGCGGCTTCTGGGCGGGTCAACGAGGCGGCTGACTTAGAAAAGTAGGTTCTGGAAGCGGCCTCGACGCCGAAAATGCCACGTCCCATCTCGATGGAGTTGAGATAGACTTCCATAATGCGCTCCTTGCCCCACACGAACTCGATGAGGACGGTAAAATAGGCCTCCAAGCCTTTGCGGATCCACGATCGACCGGGCCAGAGGAAGACGTTTTTAGCCGTCTGCTGCGATATGGTGCTGGCTCCGCGCTTCCGTCCGCCTCGCTTGGCTTCTTCCATCGCTTGACGGATCTGCTCATGGTCGAAACCATGATGCGTCATAAAACGATTGTCTTCCGAAGCCACCACAGCTAGTGGCATGGCATGCGAAATCTTATCAATGGATACCCAATGGTGTTTCATTTGCGGCGTTTCGGGGTCGAGGGCACGGATGAACATCAGCGGCGTGAACGGAACGGGCAACCACTTATATACGAGCACCATAAAGAGGCTAAAAACAAACAACGCCAGCACCGCGTTGCGGCACCAGCGTAGTATGCGTTTGAAACGTAGTTTCATCAGATGAAAAAATGAGATCGAGGGGCTCTTCGAATCATTTCCGAAGCCTGTCGAGCGAGCGAACGAGCATCTCGTCAGCACCGATAGCTCGGATAGCCAACCAATTTAGGATGAGCGAAATAAGTGGGAAGGCTAGGGCGATCCGAAAATTGAAGGTGAAGGCATCCATCGAGCCTGCAAGTCGCCAGAGATAGAAGGCGAAGAGGCCATAAAAGCCTACGATGAGCAGCGTATTGAAGGTGCAAAGCCTAATCTGCAGCATGCGTCGGCGAAAAAGGAAGATGGTGACAAGTGCCAACAGCGAAATGAGTGCCGAAAGAGCCATCAAGGCCCACGTGGGATAGACGAGCGCCTCGGGAGAAGCCATTGTGCTCATTCCCGAGGCGTCGAACGAATAAAAAATGCCGTCAAACTGCACCGTAGCCAGCGGCATGAACACCACAAGGAGGTTAAGTGCGGCTACGATCAGCAAATAGACGGTCTGAATACGTTGAATCATATCTGAATATCAGAACGATTAGAAACTCTTCTCGCGCGAGGGATTTTTGTAGTAAATCTTGTCCTCGAGATACTCCTGAGTAGCGATGAGGGTCGGTTTGGGCATTTTTTCGTAGGATCGGGAGATTTCGATCTGCTCGTGGTTTTCAAAAACCTCCTCCAGGTTGTCGCTGAGATTCGTAAACTCCTCGAGTTTCTTCTCCAGATCCTGCTTCATTTCGTTACTGATCTGATTGGCGCGTTTGGCAATCACCATGACGGTTTCGTACACGTTGTCTTGATTGTCGTGACAGAGTTTAATCATGTCTCGCGTGACGGTATTCGTCGGCGCCGTTGTCTTGCGGTAATCCATTTCTCGTTATGCTCTTGTTAAAGAATTGATGTGTCAATATTTCGTTGTGATGTGTGAGTTGGCCTCGTTGAAGTACTTCTGTACTTGTCGGCTGTACTTCCCGTCGGGGAACTCGTTCTTATAATTGTAATATTCGTCTACTACGTCACGATAGCGGCCCTGCAAACGATCTTCTACGCTGACCGAGGCTAACTCGAACTTCGATTTGATCTTCAGGAAGATAAAATCCTCACGGTACTTAGTGTAGGGATAATCGCGGAGAGCATTATCGGCCGTGATGACGCACGATCTGTAATTATTTCCCATGTAGGTGCCTAAGTTGTAGTATAATTCGGCGGCAAGAAGCTCCTTGTAGGCCAATTTTTCCTGCAATTGAAAGAGGATTTCTTGAGCTTGTTTGGCACGCTCACTCTGCGGATAATATTCCATGTAGAGTTGGAGTTGCGCAATGGCCTCGTAGGTTTGCGATTGGTCAAGTCGAGGGTCCGGGGAGTCCAAATAGAGCCCATAACCGGAGTAAAAACGGGCCTGCTCGGCGTATTCGCCTTTGGGATACGTGGTGTAATAGGTTTTGAAATACTCTGCCGCCGTTTCATAGTCCTTCTGGCTATAATAAGTTTGAGCCAGCAGGTAAAGCGACTCCTCGGCGTGCGTTGTACCCTTAAAAATGGGCACAAGCTCCTCCAGCAGCGTGGCTGCTTTGGCGTATTTCTTTTCGTCGAAGTATTTTTTAGCGTAGGAGTACTTCAATTCGTAGTCCGTGCTCTTGAGGATCTTGTTGTATTCGCCGCACGAGGCAAACAGGAGCATGATCCCAATAACCCATCCGATATTCTTCATTCTGCTATAGTTAGGCGCTGTTTTTTAACGGCGGCAAAAGTAATTCATCCCCCGAAACCGGAAAGTGACGCTGTCTTTCAGCCCAAAAGGGCCATCAGCAACACCTGCACCAGGATCACACGGGCAAACATGCTTAGCGGGTAGACCGTGGCATAGGCAACGGCGGGGTTATCGCCCGAGACGGTATCGTTGACATAGTTCAGCGCCATCGGATTGGCCATGCTGCCACACAGCATGCCGAATACGCTGGCAAAATCGATCTTCAGCCACTTCATAGCTATCGCACCGACGATCAAAGTGGGGATAAGTGTCAACACGAAGCCCAATCCGATCCACAACAAGCCCTCGGGACGAAACACGGTCTCGAAAAAATGCGCTCCCGCGTCGAGTCCGAGACATGCGAGGTACATCGACAGTCCCAAGGCGCGCAACATGAGGTTCGCACTACGCGTGGTGTACGTAATCATGTGCAACCGTGGGCCAAACGTGCCCAAAAGAATGCCTACGATGATCGGTCCGCCGGCCAGACCTAACTTAACGGGCGTAGAAATGCCTGGAATGGCGATGGGTAATGATCCCAGCACGAGCCCCAGCACTATACCTATAAATATGACTACCAGATTCGGTTCATTGAGGCTTTTCACCGCATTGCCAAGTACCTTTTCGACGTTCCGAATGGCTGCCGACTCACCCACAACGGTCAATCGGTCGCCAAGTTGGAGCACCAGCTCGGGCGTAGCCAGTAGTTGCACCCCGGAACGATAGACGCGGCTGATATTGATGCCGTAATGATTGCGTAGGCGGAGGGATCCGAGGCGCTTGCCGTTCAATTCGGGGCGTGTAACAACGATCCGCTCCGACGCGAGCTCGCTATCGATGGCGTTCCAGTCGATGTCGTCCTTATTCCAGTCCTTATTTTCCTGTTCGCCGAAGAGTACGGTCAACGCGGGTACGTCTTTTTCGGACGTAATGACCAGCAGACGGTCGCCCTCACGGAGCGTAGAGGCCGATGTAGGGATGCTGACATGCCCGTCACGCCAAAGACGAGAGATGACGAAGCGTGTGGTACTGATGGCCCCAATGTCCTTCACGCTTTTGCCGAAGACGGCGGGGTTGTGCACCTGAAAGGCGGCCATATAGACCTTGTTCGCGTCCTCCTTCTCCTGAGCGCCTGTGTCGCCGGGCTTCACGAGTGTCTTGCGCATGAGCATGACGGCGATAATGACGCCCACGACACCCAGTGGGTAAGTCACGGCGCAACCGAGGGCTGCCGTCGATCCGTCGAGTCCGAGTTGCACGAGCGTCTGCTGTGCAGCACCGAGCGCGGGTGTATTCGTCGTGGCGCCACAGAGTATGCCGACCATGTCAGGCAGGGAAACGCCCGTAGCGTACGAAAAGGTGACGGCCATAAGCGTGCCGAGCACAACGACGCCCATCGAAAGCATGTTAAGCGTCAATCCGCCCGTATGAAACGAGCTGAAGAAGCCCGGGCCGACCTGTAGCCCGAGGGCGTAAACGAAAATGACGAGGCCGAAACTCTCGGCGTAGGTGCGCATGGCCGGATCGACGGTAAAGCCGAGGTGGCCAGCCAGAATGCCCACAAAAAAGACAAACGTGACGCCGAGTGAGATGCCCATAAGGCGCACTTTGCCCAGTCCCAATCCGATGGCGGAGATAAAAGAGATCACCACCATCGCTTGTAGTGCAGTGTGTTCGCTGAATAAACTGATAAACCAATCCATTGTTCTTCTCTCTGAGTTCGGCCGCAAAGGTAGAGGGTGAATAAGACTTAGATTTTTTTCTAAGCACTGAAATTGCTGATTTCAGGGTCATGCCAAAAAACATAGCCCCCGGTCGCATTTTCTATTCTTCCTTTCTCTATTTATGTCCGTATGCTTACAAATCCCCACGCCCTCGAATGAAAAGCTCGACTTTCGCGACCCATTTTTTCTGATCCTCTACCCATTGATCCAAAATGACAAGAAGAATTTTCTGCGCTCTGCTCATGCTTCTGGGGCTCTGTGGCCCGTGGACGACACGAACGCAGGCGCAACACACGGTGCACGTCGAGGGTATCGTAAAAGACTCCGTCACAGGTGAGGCGCTGCCGGCCGTCGCCGTGATGCTGAAAGGAACGACCATCGGTACCGTCACCGACAACAACGGCCGCTTCACCCTCGAGGCTGAATCCGCCGCACGGACCCTCAGCGTCTCGTATTTGGGATACGAAACTTATGAGCGCTCCCTTAGCGGCACGAACCGCCTCACCATTCGGCTCCAGCCCATGACGTACACGCTGAATGATGTTGTGGTGCGGCCCGGACACGAGCGTTACTCCCGTCGCAACCAGGCGGTGGACTTCGTCCGGAACGTGATCGAACGCCGCGAGCTTAATGCCCCTCGCAACCACGACTACTTCAGCTTCAGCACTTACGACCGTAAGATTTTCGCCAAAAACGACTTCGAGGAGGCCGAGGAGCGCGGCAAGAAGCGTTACCGTCGCATCGACTTCATCTTCGACTATATCGATACCTCGCACGTCTCCGGAAAGCCCATCCTGCCGCTCTACAACGAGGAAGTGATCGAACAGACCTACTTCCGCCGCACGCCGCGCACGGAGCGTCGCTTGGTGCAGGGCGTCAAGCGGGCGGGGCTCGTAGAGATCTTCTCTGAGGACGGCATCACGCAGTTCGTCAATGAGGTGTTCCGTGAGCCGGACGTCTTTCAGGACAACATTCCCCTCTTCCTCCAGCGCTTCGTCAGTCCGCTGGCCTCCTTCGGCCCTACCTTTTATAAGTACTATCTCACGGACACCGTCGAGATCGATGGCGAGCGCTGTGCCGACCTCAGCTTCGTGCCCTTCAACGCCGAATCGTTTGGCTTCACAGGCCACCTCTACGTCACGCTCGACTCCACCTACTTCGTCCGCCGCGTCCGCCTGAATGTGCCTAAACACATCAATCTGAACTACGTCGACTTCATGCAGATTGAGCAGGATTTCCGCCGCACCGACGACGGCACACGGCTCATCCTCAAGAACGACATCACGGTCGAGTTCCGCCTCCATGCCAAGAGCAAGGGCACCTATGCGCGTCGCATCTGCCTCTACCGCAACCAATCGTTCCGGGCGCCCGACGACTCGTCCGTCTTTCGCGAAAACAACCCCGTGATGGAGACCGAGGAGGCACGCCGCCGGTCGGACGACTACTGGCAGCAGCAACGCGCGCAGCAGGGCGACAGCACCAGCGACGCCACCCGCCAGACGTCGGTCGAGCGAATGATGGCCCAGCTGCGGCGCGTCCCCGTCTTCTACTGGACGGAGAAGGTGGCCAGCGCACTGATCGGCGGCTACGTGCAGCCGATGGAGAAGAATAGCCCCGTGGAGTTCGGCCCGGTCAACACCTTCATCAGTGGCAACGTCCTCGAGGGGGCCCGCTATCGCTTCGGTGGAACAACGACCACGGCCCTCAGCAACCGCTTCTTCATCGATGGTTACGCGGCCTACGGGGCGGGCGACAGGAAGCTGAAGGGTGACATTTTGGCCGAATATTCCTTCAACAAGAAGCGCAACTTCCGCAAGGAATTCCCCTTCCATTACCTACGCGCCGAGTATCGTTACGACATCAATCAGATCGGCCAACACTACCTCTACACCAACCCCGACAACATCTTTATGATGCCCAAGCGTCGCCGCAACGACCTCATCACCTACATGCGCAACGCCGAGCTGAGCTACTACCATGAGCATTACAACGGCCTCGGCTATGGCCTCACCCTGCGCCACCGCACCGAGTGGGCCACCCGCTACGTGCCTTTCCAGCGCTTCCTTCCCGACGCCACCACCGTGCCCGTAAAGAGCTATCAATCGGCACAGTTAGAGGTCAGCATACGCTGGGCGCCCAACGAAAAGTTCTACCAGTCGCGCAACTACCGCTATCCCATCACGCTCGACGCGCCCATCATCACCCTCACCCACACGCTGGCCCGCCGCGGCATCCTCGGCACCGAGCATAATTACAACCGCACCGAGCTCGGCGTCCGCAAGCGCTTCTGGCTCTCGCCCTTTGGCTACATCGACCTCTACGGCCAGGCGGGCGCCGTCTGGAATCGTGTGCCCTACCCGCTACTGATCATTCCGAATGCCAACTTGTCATACTCCATCGAGCCCGAGAGCTACGCCCTAATGGATCCGATGGAGTTCATCAACGACCGCTTCGTCTCCTGGGAAGCCACCTACTTTCTTAATGGCGCGCTGCTCAACCGCCTGCCGCTCCTCAAGCGCCTGCAACTGCGCGAGGTCGTTGCCTTCCGCGGCTGGTACGGCACGCTCACGGATAAGAACAACCCCTTCCTCGCCGACAACGCCGGCCTCTACGCCTTCCCCTCGAACACCTACCTCATGGGCCGCCGTCCCTACATGGAGCTAAGCGTCGGCCTCGACAACATCTTCAAGCTCGTCCGCGTGGACTACGTCTGGCGCCTCTCCTACCGCGACCACCCGCACACGCCCAACAGCGGCGTCCGCTTCAAGGTGCAATTCTCGTTTTGAGGCACTGTTTGGGCGCAGGGGCGTTCATTCACTCGGCAGAATGTCTGCCGGCATACTCATGGGGTGTGATAGTCGCGGCAGAATGTCTGCCGGCACGATCATGGGGTGTGATAGTCGCGGCAGAATGTCTGCCGGCGTACTCATGGGGTGTGATAGTCGCGGCAGAATGTCTGCCAGCACGATCATGGGGTGTGATAGTCGCGGCAGAATGTCTGCCGGCACGATCATGGGGTGTGATGGTCGCGGCAGAATGTCTGCCGACGTACTCATGGGGTGTGATAGCCTCGGCAGAATGTCTGCCGGCACGATCATGGGGTGTGATGGTCGCGGCAGAATGTCTGCCGGCACGATCATGGGGTGTGATAGCCCCGGCGACACTGTCGCCAGCATGATCATGGGGTATGGTAGCCCCGGCGACACTGTCGCCAGCACGATCATGGGGTGTAGTAGCCCCGGCGACACTGTCGCCAGCACGATCATGGGGTATGGTAGCCCCGGCGACACTGTCGCCAGCATGATCATGGGGTGTGGTAGCCCCGGCGACACTGTCGCCGGCACGATCATGGGGTGTGATAGCCCCGGCGACACTGTCGCCAGCACGATCATGCCTTGGGCGTAGCTATATAGCCCATCCAAATCACTGGCTCCAAGCCGCAATAAGCCACCCGTCGGGGGCCACTTCTCACCTTTTTCAATTCACTCGAAAGATTACTTTTGCGGCGATTTTCCAAGAAGATAACAGATTAAGTAGATATACGCAAGATGAAGAATCGATTTGCCGAGTATGATTCATTCGATTTGTCGGAGATCAATCGTGAAGTGTTGAAGAAGTGGCAAGAGGGCGACCTCTTCCACAAGAGCCTATCTATACGTACGGGAGCGCCTGATTTCGTGTTCTACGAGGGCCCGCCCTCGGCCAACGGCATGCCGGGCATCCACCACGTCATCGCCCGCACGATCAAAGACATCTTCTGCCGATACAAAACGATGAAAGGCTTCCGCGTCGATCGCAAAGCCGGTTGGGACACCCACGGACTGCCCGTGGAGCTCGGCGTCGAAAAAGAATTAGGCATCACCAAAGAGGACATCGGGCGCAAGGTCAGCGTGGCCGAATACAACGCCGCCTGCCGCAAGAACGTGATGACCTACACCAAGGAGTGGGAAGACCTCACGCAGCAGATGGGCTACTGGGTCGACATGGAGCACCCCTACATCACCTACGACAACCGCTACATCGAAACCCTTTGGTACCTGCTCAAGGCCCTCTACGAAAAAGGACTCCTCTATAAAGGATACACCATACAACCCTACTCGCCTGCGGCGGGCACGGGGCTCAGCTCGCACGAGCTGAACCAGCCCGGTTGCTACCGCGACGTGAAGGATACGACCGTGACGGCGCAGTTCCGGGCCGTAAAGCCCGAGCAGCTCGCCAACGACTTCCAGAGAAGTGTGTTCGCCGGCAGTGACGCGCCGTCGGACGTTTATTTTCTTGCGTGGACCACAACGCCGTGGACGTTATCATCGAATACGGCGCTGTGCGTCGGCGCAGACATCGACTACGTGGCTGTTCGCTCCTTCAACCCCTACACGGGCGCCCCAAACACCTACATCTTGGCCGAGGCACGCCTCGCGGCTTACTTCAACCCCAAGGCCGCAGACATGCCCCTCAGCGCCTACAAGCCGGGCGACAAACTGATCCCTTACGAGGTGATCGGCCGATGCAAAGGCCGCGACCTTGTCGGGCTCTCTTACGAGCAACTCATCCCTTGGTTCAACCCCGGCGACGGTGCCTTCCGCCTCATCTCCGACAGTTACGTCACGACGGAAGATGGTACAGGCATCGTGCACATCGCTCCCACCTTTGGTGCTGACGACGCCCGCGTGGGTAAAGCCTTCGGCATCCCACCGTTGCAACTTGTCGATAAGGCTGGAAATCTTCGCCCAGCCGTCGACCTCAAGGGGCGCTTCTATCGCCTCGAAGACCTCGACGAGACCTACGTGAAGGAGCGCGTAAACACAGCCTTATATAAGGAATACGCAGGGCGCTACGTGAAGAACGATTACGATCCCGCCCTCACCAACCCCAACGACAAGGATCCGCTCGACGTCGACCTCTGTGTCATGCTCAAGCAGCAGGGGCAGGCTTTCAAGATCGAGAAATACGTGCACAACTATCCGCACTGCTGGCGCACCGATAAGTCCATCCTTTACTATCCGCTTGACAGCTGGTTTATCCGCACCACCGCCTGCCGCGATCGCATGATCGAGCTCAACAACACGATCAACTGGAAGCCACAAAGCACAGGCACGGGTCGCTTCGGCAAATGGCTCGAGAACTTGCAAGATTGGAACCTGAGCCGTAGCCGCTATTGGGGCACGCCGCTGCCCATTTGGCGCACGGAAGACAATGCGGAAGAGAAGTGCATCGGCTCCGTCAGCGAACTCTACGCCGAGATCGAACGCTCCGTTGAAGCGGGCTTCATGAAGAGCAATCCCTATAAGGACAACGGCTTCGTGCCCGATACTTACACGGCCGAGAATTACGACCGTATCGACCTGCATCGCCCTTACGTGGACGACATCGTGCTCGTCTCCCCCACAGGGCGCCCGATGAAGCGTGAGACGGACCTCATCGACGTATGGTTCGACTCCGGCGCCATGCCTTACGCACAGATCCATTATCCGTTCGAGAATAAGGAGGCCTTCGACGCACGCAAAGTCTACCCCGCTGACTTTATCGCCGAAGGGGTCGACCAGACACGTGGCTGGTTCTTCACGCTCCATGCACTGGGCACCATGCTCTTCGATAGTGTGGCCTTCAAAAACGTTGTCTCCAACGGCCTCGTGCTCGATAAGAATGGCAACAAGATGTCCAAGCGCCTCGGCAACGCCGTCGATCCGTTTGCGACCATTCGGCAGTACGGCTCCGATCCGCTGCGCTGGTACATGATCACGAACGCCTCGCCGTGGGACAACCTGAAATTCGATCCAGACGGTGTCGAAGAGATGCGTCGCAAGTTCTTCGGCACCTTATACAATACGTACTCCTTCTTTGCCCTCTACGCCAATGTCGACGGCTTCACCTACAGCGAGCCAGACGTGCCGATGGCCGAGCGCCCGGAGATCGATCGTTGGATCTTGTCACTGCTCCACTCGCTCGTTAAGGACGTGGACGGCTATCTGAATACGTACGATCCGACCCGCGCGGGCCGTGCCATAGCGGACTTCATCAACGACCACCTGAGTAACTGGTACGTGCGGCTCAATCGTCGACGTTTCTGGGGCGGCGGCATGACAACCGATAAGTTGTCGGCTTATCAGACGCTCTATACCTGCTTGGAGACGGTGGCCAAGTTGATGGCGCCCATCGCACCCTTCTATGCCGATCGTCTCTATGGCGACCTGATCGCCGTGACGGGACGCGAGAGCGCCGAATCGGTGCATTTGGCCGACTTCCCCGTGTGCGACGAGGCGATGATCGATAAGGAGTTGGAGGAACGGATGCAGATCGCACAGGACATCTCTTCGATGACGTTGGCGCTGCGTCGGAAGGTGAATATCAAGGTGCGCCAACCCCTGCACACCCTGCTCGTCTCTGCTGTCGACGAACATCAGCGCGCAGCCGTGGAGGCGGTGCAGGACATCATCCTGAACGAGGTCAACGTGAAGGAGCTGAAGTTCGCCGATGCCGGATCGAACATCCTTGTGAAGAAGGTGAAGCCCGACTTCAAGAAGCTCGGCCCACGTTACGGCAAGGTGATGAAGGCACTCGCGGCGGCTATCCAAGCGATGACACAAGCGGAGATCGCCACGTTCGAACGCGACGGATCGTTCACCTTCCCCATCGAAGGCAACGCCTGCACGGTGCTGACGGACGACGTGGAGATCATCTCCGAGGACATCCCCGGATGGCTCGTAGCCAATGAAGGTCGCTTGACTATTGCGCTCGACATCACGGTGACGGACGAGTTGCGCCGCGAGGGACTTGCTCGCGAGTTGGTGAACCGCTTACAGAACCTGCGCAAGAGCAGCGGATTGGAAATCACGGATCATATCCGCGTTACCCTCGCTCCGGCAGAAGAGATGGAGGGCGTGCTCGAAACGTATGGCGACTATATCCGTCGGCAGGTGTTGGCCGATGCCATAACCACCACGGAACGCTCTGCCAACATGACGGACTTGGAGTTTGACGACTTCCAACTGCCCGTCAAGATCGAGAAGGTGTAACCACACACTCACGGAATAAACAGTAGAACAACAGGAAACGAAACATTATATCAATCAAGGAGACTGGAGTCATGGCTGAGAAAACACGATACTCGGATGCGGAGCTCGAGGAGTTTCGCACCATCATTATGGAGAAGTTAGATAAGGCAAAGAGGGATTACGACCTCCTGCGCGAAGGCATTTCCAACTCGGAAGGCAATGATGTATCCGACACCTCGCCCACGTTTAAGGTGATGGAAGAGGGTGCCTCGACACTCTCGAAAGAGGAAGTCGGACGGTTGGCGCAGCGCCAGATGAAGTTCATTCAGAACCTGCAAGCGGCATTGATCCGTATCGAAAACAAGACCTACGGCATCTGTCGTGAGACGGGCAAACTGATCTCGAAAGAACGACTGCGGGCGGTGCCCCACGCCACATTGAGCATCGAAGCCAAACAAAGCGGCGTGAAATGAACGAACAGACACGAGCAACTAAGGCTTGGGGAGCAGCGGCGATCATCCTGCTGCTCCTTTTTTTGGACCAAGCCTTCAAGATTTGGGTGAAGACGCACATGACGTTGGGTGAGAGCATCACCATCTTCCCTTGGTTCCAACTCTATTTCACGGAGAACCCCGGCATGGCGTTCGGCATGGAGTTCTTCAACAAACTCGTCCTCTCCGTCTTCCGCATCGTGGCCGTGGTGGGCATCGGCTACTACTTGGTGCAACTCATTCGGAAGGAGTACCCCATGGGCTACATCGTCTGCATCGCCATGATCTTCGCGGGCGCCCTGGGGAACATCATCGACAGCGTCTTCTACGGCGTCATCTTCAATCACAGCTATGGGCAGGTGGCCACACTAATGCCCGCGAGCGGCGGCTACGCACCCCTGTTGCACGGTAAAGTCGTGGACATGCTCTACTTCCCGCTGATCGAGACCACACTGCCCGCGTGGGTGCCCATCTTCGGTGGGCAGGAGTTCGTCTTCTTTCGGCCCATTTTCAACCTGGCCGATTCGAGCATCTGCGTCGGTGTCTTCCTGCTGCTCATCTTCCACAGCCGTACGCTGAGCTTCAGCCTTTCTAAGAAACCCTCCTCCTCGAAGGACGAAAAAGAATAGTCCCCCTCCCCCATTCTTACATGACTATCTCCGGATTTCAGACCTTCCTTGTAGTGAGTCTGTCGGCCCTCATCGGCCTTTCGGCGTGCAGCCATACGCCCGAGGGTGTGCTCACAGAAAAGCAGATGCGTGACGTGATGATCGACCTCTACACCGCCGAGGCGATGATCTACGACGAACCCCAGCGTTACGAGACCTTCGAACAGCGACGCGCACTCTTCAACGATGTTTTCGCCAAACACCACCTCACCGAAGCCCAGTATGACAGCTCGTTGATGTGGTACGGCCGCAACTTGGACCTTTACATGGGCGTCTGTGACATGGCGCTCGAGGAGGTGGACCGCCGACTGAAATCGGCCGGTAGTGAGGTCAGCAGCGACGTGACCGTCCGACGGTCGTCGAGCCCCGCCACTCCGGATCTCTGGTCGGGCAAGCGTTACTACGCCTTCTCTCCCAGCGACCTTTCGGACCGCGTCGTGTTTGAAACCTCGCCCGGTGGCGGGGCGCACGCTACGGCCGCTGAGTATGTGCTGGAAATGCAGATTTGGGGATTACAACCGGCTGCGAACGAGCGGATCGTGGTTAGCCTGCGCGCCGATGTGGAAAACGATTCCACCCTCATCCAGCGTGACACGATCACCGCCGACGGCCCGCATCGCGTTGCGCTCATCAATCCGCCCGGCAACTATGTGCGGCGCATCTATGGCTACCTGCGCGTGATTGCCCCCTCGAGCAAAGTTTACGTAGACAGCCTCCGCCTCACTCCCGGCGAGTCCGTGTCCGTCGACCAACTCGAGCCCCCACTCCCACCGCTGGAATAACATGGGCACGACGTGGGGGAATGCCGCTTTTTGCTCGTCGTCATGTCGCATTCCGGCGCCGCTGGCACGCAGGCTTCCCAAAATGTCGCATGACGGCGCCGCTGGCACGCAGGCTTCCCAAAATGTCGCATTCTGGCGCCGCTGGCTCACAGGCTCCCCAGAATGTCGCATGACGGCGCCGCTGGCACGCAGGCTTCTCAAAATGTCGCATGACGGCGTCGCTGGCACGCAGGCTTCCCAGAATGTCGCATGACGGCATCGCTGGCACGCAGGCTTCCCAAAATGTCGCATGACGGCGCCCATCTCTTACGTAGGACCCACGTTTAGAAGAAGGATCAGTTGGCGGGCTTGTCATTCGGCCTCCTCCGGCTGGAAATTTCACCGATAACAACCGAGGGCTTGTGCCCTCATCATTATTTATAGCACAAACGAAATGAAGTATTCAAACAAGACGTGGAGAGCGTGCGCTCTCTGCATGTTGGCTGCCCTCGCGATGACAACGGGCTGCCAAAACAAGCCGGCAGAAACGGCTGACTCAACGAATGCTGCCACGGATTCGGTCGTGGCCGAAAGCCCACTGGACAATGCTGTCGTCCGCGCCATCATGGATCGCCGCAGTGTGCGTAAATACAAGCCTGAACCGGTGCCGAAAGAGATGTTGGACGTCATCCTGCACTGCGGCATCAACGCCCCGAACGCCATGAACGAACAGCGGTGGGAGGTGCGTGTGACGAACAGCAAGGCCTTCATCGATGGCGTCACGAAGGTCTTTGTCGAGTCAGCCGAAAACGACGAGCGGGTGAAGAAAATGGTCGAGAATCCGGACTTCCACAACATGTTTCGCAACGCCCCGACGGTGATCTTCGTGGCCGGTAAGGCTGACGAAAAGTCGTCGCCGATCGACTGCGGACTGCTTGGCGAAAATATCATGCTGGCCGCCCAGTCGATGGGCCTCGGCACGTGTTGTCTGGGCAGTGCGGCGGGCTTCCTGAACAGCAACCCCGGCGCAGCGAACTACCTCAAGCAGCTGGCTTTCTCCGACGGCTACGAACTGCTCTACGCCATCGCCATCGGCTATCCCGACGAGTCGCCCGAGGCCAAGCCCCGCGATGCGTCGAAGATTCGCTACATCGAATAGGTCTATCGAGGCGGGAAAGAAAGACGGCCGGGTACCGGAGGCATGTGCCTCGCAGGTACCCGGCCTTCTTCTTTTAAGGGGGGATAGGTCCTTACTACTTCGCTGGCGGCGTCTCAGGCGACTTGCTGTCGGTGGGGCGCAGGGGGATCGTCGGGCGATCGGCGCCTTTGAGGTAGGTCGGCAGGTTCAGGCCGGCCATGTTGAAGAGGTCGTTGAGCGGCGGCACGGACTTCATCATGCCAGAGATAAAGTTGGCTGTCGACGTCATGCCGTTGCCGTCGGCATTGTTGCCGTCCCAGACGGTGATCTTGTCGATCTTGATGTTCTTGACGGCCTCGACCTGCGTGCGAACCAGCTCGGGCAACTTGTCCGTGATGAGCATCAGCACGGCCTTGTCCGGGTCGCCGCCGGCCGCGCGGACGAGTCGGTCGTAACCCTCGGCCTGCTTGGTGAGGAGCTCGTACGTACCGCGCGCTTCGGCGTCCATCTTGGCGAAGATGGCGTCCGCCTGACCTTTGGCTATGCGGCGCATCTTCTCGGCCTCTGCTTCGGCGTTGATGATGGCTTTCTCCTTTTCGATCTCGGCGGGCACGACCACGTTGGCCGTCTGCGTCGCCTTCTCGCGCTCAGCACGCGTCATTTCAGCCTCGCGCTCCGACTGATAAGCCTCTTGCAGGGCCTTGGCCGTCTGTACTTTCTCGGCGGCTATGGCGCGACGGGCCGCTTCGGCCTCCTTCTCACGACGCGTGGCCTCAGAGTTGGCGATGGCAATCTTGGCGTTGTTCTCACCCTCGACCGCCAGCGCGTTGGCTTCGGAGGTGCGGATACGCGTGTCACGCAGTGTCTCGGCGATGCGGATGTCTTTGTCACGGTCGGCCTCGGCCTTACCGATTTCACCGAAACGGTTCTGTTCGGCGACGCTTTTCTTGGCCTCGTTGATGGCTTTGGCGGCAGCTTCCTTACCGAGCGCCTCGATGTAGCCCGACTCGTCGCGGATGTCGGTCACGTTGACGTTGATCAGCTTCAGACCGATCTTCCGCAGCTCAGCCTCGACGTTGGCGCTGACGTTGGCCAGAAACTTGTCGCGGTCGGAGTTGATCTCCTCGATGTCCATCGTGGCGATGACGAGGCGCAGCTGACCGAAGAGGATGTCGGTGGCAATGTTTTGGATGTTGTGCGTGTTCTGGCCGAGCAGTCGTTCGGCCGCGTTGGTCATGCTCTCCGGTTCGGTGGAAATACCGACGGTGAATCGGCAGGGCACATCCACGCGGATGTTCTGCTTACTCAGCGCGTTGGTTAGGTTACACTCGATGGAGATGGGCGTGAGGTCGAGGAAGGCATAGTTCTGAAACACGGGCCAGATGAAGGCGGCGCCGCCGTGGATACAGCGTGCGGAGCTGACGCCCCCCTCTTTGTTGCGACCGGTTTTACCATAAACGACCAGGACTTTGTCCGACGGACAGCGTTTGTAACGCGAAAGGATCGATGCGAACGTCACGAAAAGGACGCCTGCGATCACTACGATTAAATATAAACTGGGCATAAGCTATTGAATTAAGATTGTTTCGAATGATTGCTGATGATACGGTTTGTCACGCTTTATAATCGGTTATTCCTAACCGGTTGCCCGATGGATCCTCAAACTCGACGGCCCAACCCGTTTGGATTGGGAAGGGCTCGGAGAGGAATCGGACACCTCTCTCTTTCATTTTGGCATACTCGGCGGCCACATCTTCTACCTCTATCCACAAAGCCGGTTTGGCATCCGGGAATCGCGCCGTATCCTTGAGGATAAGTGCTGGCTCGTCGTCGCCGATACGATAGGCCACCATGCCCATAGAGGAAAAATCAAACTTCACTGCCAACCCCAACACTTCGGCATAAAAGTGTTTGGTCGCTTCAAAATCCTTTGCGGGGAAGAAATAATTATCTGTTTTCATAGGATGGATGATGATGTAAACTATATTTTCTCCACCAGCACCGTGTGTCCGTTCAGGACGGCGACGACGCGGATGGGAGCTTCGTTCGGCAGGCGATCGCCGTCGGTCATGGCGTTGTACTCGCGGATGGCGCTGCGGACGGTGATTTGCACTTTGCCTTCGCCCGTGCGGCCGGCCGGAATGGTCAGGTAGACCGACCCCTTGCAGCCGACGAGCGCCTCCGGCTCGATGGTGCCCGACTGCTGCATGCCGCTCATCCACTTAAATAGGTACATCACGACGCAGACGAGCAACACGCCGACCACCACGCCGCCGACGAGCATCAGGGAGGTGCTCTCCGTCGAGGCACGCAGGGCGATGGCCGTCCAGCTGAAGCCGAGCATGAAATTGATCAGGTTCCGAAACGTGAAGAGTTGGAAGGGGGTCGATTCGCCCGCGCCATCGGCGGACATGTCGCCGTCGAAATCGCCGTCGAAATTCGTTTCCGAATCCATCCCCACGAACGTCATGATACTTTGAATGATGAACACCGCCGACGCGACAATGGCGATGCCCCAAAGGGTTTGCATAAACGGATCCAAGGATCCCCACCAGGTTTGCATAGGTCTTCTGTTTTTAGATCGTTAAAAAATCACGGGCAAACGTAATGAATAAGCCCTGAAAATCGCATGGCCAATCGGAAATGGGTGATCCCATCAATAAATGAACACTCATCCCCAAGCTGCCGATCCGAAAATACAAGCAGAGAAGCGGGATCTGCGGTCGGTGCGTTAAAATACTTAACAGATCACCCATTGACAGCAGTCAGAGGCATGCCAAACGCATTTTTTACCCCTCTGACAGTTGTCAATGAGCCGAAAAACGCATTTTAGGTGCCTCTGACTGCTGTCAATGGGCCGAAAAACACGTTTTGGATGCCTCTGACTGTTGTCAACGGGCCGAAAAACGCGTTTTGGATGCCGCTGCCAATAGGAAATAGGTGATCTCATAAACAACGTGAGTTAGACGAAGGAAAGAGATTCTTTATCTCTGGAGAATGTCTTTGATCGCGCACTTTGGCCATCGCGTGACTTCCATAGAAACTCTTTGCTGGCTTTATTCTTTCGTCGAACTCACCGCAAAAAAAGGGGGCGCACCACTTTCATGGAGACGCCCCCTCTAAAGATTGATCGGCTGCGCTTACGCTACTTCAGGTAATCGATGAAGTATTGCGTGATGCGCTCGTGCAGGTGTACGCTCTGATGGCCGCGCATGTTGTGCGGCTCGCCAGGGTAGACGAAGAAGTCGGGCTGTGTGCCGGCGGAGATGCATTCCTTGAGGAAGCGCAGGGCGTTCTGCGGCAAAACGACGGGGTCGTTCATGCCGATAATGATCTGCAACTTGCCCTTCAGGTTCTTGGCCTTGGGCAGTAAGGAGCCGGCCGCGTAACCCTCGGGATTGTCCTGCGGGGTGCCCATGTAGAGCTCGCCGTACTGAACTTCGTACCAATTCCAGTCGATGACCGGGCCGCCGGCCACGCCCACTTTGAAGACGTCCGGATAGGTGGTCATCAGGTTGATGGTCATGAAGCCACCGAAGCTCCAACCGTGGATGCCGAGGCGATTGGCGTCGACGTAGGGCAAGGTCTTGAGGAAATCCACGCCCTTCATCTGATCCTTCATCTCCTCGGTGCCGAGGTGGCGGTAGGTGGCCTGCTCGAAGTCGCGGCCTCGGTCGCTACTGCCACGGTTGTCGAGGACGAAGACGATGAATCCCTTCTGCGCCATGTAGGCCTCCCAGCCGCGCAGGCGATAGTGCCAATAGGCGTCGACGTTGCGCGTCATGGGGCCTCCGTAAACG
The DNA here is from genome assembly GCF_003033925.1 of Tannerella serpentiformis. Taxonomy (NCBI): domain Bacteria; kingdom Pseudomonadati; phylum Bacteroidota; class Bacteroidia; order Bacteroidales; family Tannerellaceae; genus Tannerella; species Tannerella serpentiformis. The sequence continues at coordinate 2,945,355 of NZ_CP028365.1, read as the reverse complement.
TAAACGACGGTGGGATACTTCTTCGAGGCATCGAAGTCGGCGGGTTTCACCAGGCGATAGTAAAGATCCGTGCGACCGTCGGCGGCCTTGATCGTTCCGGAGGAGATCTGCGGCTCGGCGTAGTCCTTCCACGGGTTGTCGGCGGTGAAGTAACGCGTGCCTTTGTCGGTCTTCAGGTTGATAAAGTCGATATTACGCGGCACCGTTGGCTCGGCGTAGTTGTCGATGATCCATCCTCCGTCGGGCGAGAGGGCGCGGTCGTGGAAGCCGCTTGGGGAGATGATGTTGGCGTGCACGCCGCGACCATTGTCGAGTAGTGTGCGCTTGCCCGTGGCGATGTCCACGGCGTAGAGATTGCTTTGGATCGGGCTACTCTCGGCCGAGAGGATGATAGCGCGTTTCCTCGCCTTATCAAAGCCGAGCAGGTCATAAACGACGAAGTTGCCGCTGGTCAGCTGACGCAGCATCTCACCCTTGGTGTTGAAAAGGTAGAGGTGGTTGTAGCCGTCCTTCTGGCTTTGGAGGATGAACTTGTCGGCGTCCCACGGCAGGAAGGCCACGGAGGTGTAAGAAGTGATATACTTCTCGTGGCGCTCGGTGTAGAGCGTGGCACGTTTGTCGCCCGTCTCGGCGTCGTAAGCGTCGAGCGACATCTCGTTCTGCTTGCGGTTGAACTCCTTGAGGTAAATGGTCTTGCCGTCGGGGCTCCAGCCGATGTTGACGAAGTAGCGGTCTTTGGGGTTGCCCACCTTGAGGTAGATCGTCTTGTCGGACTTTACGTCGTAGACACCGATGGTCACTTCGTGGGTGGTGCGTCCGGCCATGGGATACTTCTCCGGAGCGAGCACAGCCATGCTATCCGGATCCACGTCGACGAGAGGATAATCGGGCACCATCGTTTGGTCCATGCGATAGAAGGCGAGGCGTGAGCCGTCGGGGTTCCAGAAAGTGCCTTTGTAGATGCCGAACATCTCGCGGTAAGCGGTGACGCCGTAGACCATTTCGCGGCTACCGTCGGTGGAGATCTGTCGTACCCGACCCTCACCGTCGATCACGAAAAGGTTGTGGTCGCGTACGTAGGCCGTGGCGCGTGAGGCCGGAGCAAAGTCGGTATGTTCCTGTAAGGCGGAGGCTTGACGCCAAACTACACGATGCGCTTTCCAATCGACGAGCATGCGCTCCGTGAGGTTTTCGACCAGCACGAGCGACTGTTTGGCGTAGGGGAAAGTGGCGTATCGGAGGCTCTTCACACGATGGTTATCATCCTTGGCGCCGATCCACTGGTTGATGTCGGCGAGGGTGAAGAGGCGTGTTTCGCGTCCGGTGGTTTTGTTGATCAGGGCGCAGAAGTCTGCGTCGGTACGCACGGCTTCCTCGCCCCACCAAACGATAGAGCGGTTCTGCGGCGTCATGTTGCGATAGTTCGTTCCGCCGAAGTTGAGATCCTCCAGCGTGAAGAGTTTCTTCTGTGCCGCTCCCGTCTGAGGGATAGCTGCGGCGAGGGTCATGGTGAGTGCCAATGTGAAATACGATTTGAATCTCATGATGATGGTGTGATTGATGAGAATATAAAATAGAAGCCGGTGCAAGTCTGCCGATTTCGCAGCCCTGCACCGGCCATTCTTTCTTGGGTTAATCTGCTCTCCCGCTTGTCTTAATATTCAAGCGATGGGGAGCCATTCGTTAGAATCTGACTTTCGCTCCGAACGATACGGTGAACGGACGGATGTAGGAGCCTACGGCCAGATAGTTCTCTACGTTTTTCGGCTTCAGGTCAGAGGTCGATACGCCACCACTGGCACCGCTTACGTTAAGCAGGTTGACGAAGTTGACGGAGAAGTCTACGTTCTTGTTCAGTGCGTAGCTTACGCCAGCGAAGGTGGTCCAAAGGCCATTGAACTTGAGTGTGTTCATCTTGTTGACGTAGTAGGCGCTGGAGTAGCGTGCGCTCAGCCAGATGTTGAACTTGTCGTACGTATAGCTTGGGTTCAGCTCGATGATCACGTCGCTGACGCCGGTTGTCTTCTTGTTGCTGAAGCTGGCGTGGCTCTTCGTTCCGTCTTTGAACACGGGGTCGATCTCGTAGTTCTTGTAGCGCGGATCTTGCAGGGTGAAGAGGGCGTGGAAGGTGAAGCCCTTAGCCGGTTGCAGCACCATGTCGGTGGTCCAACCAAGCGTCTGTACGTCATAGTTCACGAACACGGTGGTGAAGTCCGTCTCGTTGGTCGGGTGGTTGAACTGCGTGCGCCATTTGTAATTGGTCTGGCGAACGAACGAGAACTGCGAAGCCAATTGAATCCAAGAGTTGTTCCAGAAGATACCGGCGCGGCCTAAGTGAATGCTCACGGGGTCGAGGTTCGGTATTTCTTCACCAGCAAAGTCATAAGCGTAGGGGCGACGCATCGCGAAGACGTATTCACCCGTCAGACCGAAGCCGTCAAGCAGCGTATAGCGGCCATTGATGGCAGCAGCGGGGTTGATCCAACCCTTAGAGAAGTCAACCAATTTGCCATCCTTGATGCTCCAGTTCTCTTTACGGACGTTCTCGGGGTGGTCGGGCTTCATACCGTCCAGCTTGGGATAGGTCATGTAAGCCAGCGTGGTGAGTCCACCGATGCCGTAGTATTCCATGCGGAGACCGCCAGAGAGCCAGAGGCGATCGGTAGCCTGCCAGTCATCAGAGAAATAAAGAGCGGCCTTCTCTTCGTGCATATCCATATACTCGCCTGTCCAGTTGCAACCGGTGATGAGCTCACCCTTTTGCTTCAACCATACGGGCGATGCCTCCAAGGTGTGCACCATTGTTCCGGCACTGGAGTTAACGAACGAACGTCCCCACCAGAAGTTCATACCCGCGCGCCAGCTGTGGCGTGCAGAAGCGCGAGAGAGTTCGGCTGTCGTCATCCAGGTGGACTCGAAACCCTTATCGCGGCTCAGGTAACGCTGCAAGTATTTGCCGGTGTACTCTTCGCCTGCCTTGTGGCCCTTGGCGTCGTAGGCATAAGTGAAGCCGTCGCCCGCCTTGGCTGTACCGAGACCGTTCTGGTCCGGACGCGCCTGATCGAGGTTACCGCGACGAATCTTACTGGAAACGTAGAGCTTCAGTTTGTTGTCGAACTCATAGTCGAGGCGGGCCAAGAGGTCGTTACTGTTGTTGGCGTTGTTGTGCAGACGGAGTACGTCTTTGAACTCGCCGTCCACTACGTCGTAGTAACGATAGCGGCCATTGTTCGGCAGCAGATTGTCTCGACCCAGCTTGAAACCGGGATATTCCTTCGATGTTCCGTCGCCCACGTAGTAGTACGGGCCAATGTTGTCGAAGAAGAGGCGGGTGTTGACATGCTTATAGAGGAGGCTGAAGACGCCCTTACCGTCTTTCCAAGTCTTGGTCAGACCGGCCTTGAAGATTTCCATCTTCTCGGCGATGTCGGCGTCTTCAATCTTGATTGTTCCTGGGTCGTGATTGACGTACATACCGGCGGTGTAGCTCCATCCTTTGCCGATGGGGCCGGAGAGAGCGATGTCGAAGCGCTGCAAACCGTAGATATTGGTGTTATAGGCGGCGCGGCCTTCAAACTTCTCCGATCCGCGGCGGGTGGTGGAGAGCACGGTGTAGTTGACGGTACCATTCGTGATGGCACTTTCGCTTAGGGACGAGAGGCCGATGTGGTCATGAATGCCCATGGCGGTCCAATAGAAATAGGGCACGCCTGGCCACTCGTCATAAGTGACGGGTAGACCGTCTTCGAAAATGGTTGCTGACACACCCGAGGGCAGTCCGATTGAGATCTGTCGAGGGCGGTTGTCGTAGGAAGCATTGAGCAACACATTGCGGTTCTTCACTTCCTTGGTGTTGGGCACCGCTGCGGTGTCCTTGCTCACTTCGTCATGCTGTGCATGTGCCGCAAAGGGCAAAGCGAGCGCTGCTGATAGAATGAAAATACTGGTTTTCACGTCGTGATTACTATAAAATGATTATCTCTAATTGGTTGTGTTCTGCGATATGTTTGTGGAAGAGGGACAAAAGGAAGCCCGAGGACTCCGACAGATCTGTTCTCTCTGCCAGCCTCGGGCCTTGACCATCACTTCGTGTAGAAGTCAATTAAATGCGTGAGTGCCCGCTTACATACGGGGCAAAATTCGGGGAATTGGTTGGTGCGCATACGGCAGTCTTGGAAGGCACGATAGACGCCTTTCACGCTGTAGCCTGCGCCTTCGTAGACGCCTACTTCCATTTTGTTTTTCTCCGTGGGGATGGTGGGGATCTTCGTGCCCTTCTTGACCATGTCTTTCCACTTGCTAGCGAAGTCAACGAGTGTGGTCAGGTTCGGCTCCCACGGCTCGATGTCGTGCGGATAGAGCGGGATAAGCTCTTCTTCAAACGCGTATTCGTCGCCCAGGCCAGCGATGCTGTGGCCAAATTCGTGCACTACGACGGGCTTGAAGTATTTGTGCCGCGTGGAGGTGAGGTTGTACGAGTTGTAGATGCCACCGCCACCGTAGGTCTCGGAGTTGACCAGGACGATGATGTGTTCGTAGGGCGTTCCAGCCAGCTGGTCGTGCATGTCACGCAGGTTGAGCGTGGTCAGGTAGCGATCGCTGTAGAAGGTGTCGAAGTGCGAACCGAGTACGGTGTTTTTCCACACGCCTTTGGAGGGGACACTGGTGCCGCTCTCTTTCGATTCAGACATGACGGCGATGACGTTGAAACGGCCTTTGAGCGACTTGAAGGGCTCGTGAGCAAAAAGCGCCTCGTTGGCCTCGGTGGCGTGGGCGATAAAGTCGTCCATGTCTTCCTTGCGATACCCTTCAGCGATGTAGGCGATGTGCATACACTTATTCGTGTCTGCGGCCTGCATGAGGGTCTTGTAGGGCGTCACTTCTTTCTCGCCGATGTGCTTGATGAGGATGTCAGACGGTATCACGCGGTGGGTGTAGCTGACCAGGACGTCGAGGCGGCTGGTGCGCAGCTCCACGGTCACGTCGACCGTGTCCTTGGGCATAGGCAGGAGGAAGACGTTCTCGAACGATTTCCTCACCTGCTTGGCTTCCGGGTAGGCGAGCCACTCTTGAAAGAGGGTGGAGAAGGAGTTTTTGTAGATCACGCGACCGTCTTTCGATCGGACGGTGATGTCGCCGTTGCCCGCAGTAGGGACTTCGGCCAGGTTTTGTCGTTTGCCATACCAGCGAGGGATAGCGTTCAGTCGGATAACGGAGATCTCTTGTTTGTTGACATCTCCCGTAAAATCGTAGTCGATGCGCAATGTCCGATCTTCAAAATAGTCATTGAAGTTCTGTGCGGAAGCCGCGGTGGCTCCACAGACAATACACATGGCCAAGAGTACCTTTTTCATACGGGGCATTTGTATTTATTGCGTTAAACTTGAATTATAACTTTGCGCCAAAGGTAAAGGAAAAGCCTTCGAACAATTGCAAGAATGAATCACTGAAAAATGCGCCATAGCCCGAAACTTATCCTGCTTTCTCCTCGCAACTCACTCTCTCTCACAGCCCTTATCGGGCTTTCTCCGGTATAATAAAAATGAAGCCCAGGGCGGCGCTTCCCTCTCCCCGCAGCCTGCGGGAGACGTCCGTAGCCCTACAATTGTCTCCTGCAAACTGCGGGGAATGTTCGTAGCCCTACGAAGTATCTCCTGCAAACTGCAGGGAATGTTCGTCGCCCTACGGAGTATCTCCTGCAAGTTGCGGGAGATGTTCGTAGCCCTACAATGATCTCCTGCAACTTGCGTAGGATGTTCGTCGCCCTACGGAGTATCTCCTGCAAACTGCGGGAGATGTTCGTAGCCCTACAATCGTCTCCTGCAAGTTGCGGGGAATGTTCGTAGCCCTACAATCGTCTCCTGCAAATTGCGGGAGATGTTCGTAGCCCTACAATTGTCTCCTGCAAGTTGCGGGGAATGTTCGTAGCCCTACGGAGTATCTCCTGCAAGTTGCGGGAGATGTTCGTACATCTACGATAGGCCCAAACAAATTGCGGGAGATGTTCGCCAAGTGACGAATTGGGGCTACAAAGAAGCGGCGCCCGCCTCTCACTGTTGGAGGGGAGCGCCGCTGATGGAGTAATGGCCAGAAAAGCAGAACTATTTCGCTTGATAGACGTAGCTGAACGTCACGACGCCGTTCTTCTGCCCCGTGGCGTCACTGTAGTCCGTGAACTTCAACTTGGCGTTGGCGCCGCTCTTGAACTTCACGACGTAGACTTTTCCTGAGAGCTTGTAGGTGTAGGGCGGCATGGTGCCGGTCGGGGTGCGGATCAGCCAGCCGCCGAGGGTGGCGTTGAGGCTGGATTGAGCGGCATAGCCTACGAGGCCTTGCTGCATCTTCGACATGTCTGTGATCACGCGCGCTTTGACCACGGTATCAGGCTTGTAGCCAGCGGCGGGCAGGCTGGTCACTTTGTCCAGATCTGTCTCTGTGGTGGCAACGGCTTCGCCTGCGTTGGTCTTGACCTCAAAGCGGTGGATGGCGATGTGCCACTTGATCTTCACGTCCGACTCTGATCCCTTGGCGGGTGTTCGGTTAACCACGGAGTCGCGCTTCATACCTTTGAAGTAGACCCACTCGCTGAAGTCGCGATGTACTTCCGTCTCGCCCGTTTCGAGGTTGATGTAGGTCCAGTCGGCATAGTTCGTGGCGTCGACGGTCATCTTCTTCGTCACGCCTTGATCCGGCTTGGGTTGCGGTTGAGGCTGCGGCTGCGGTTGGGGCTGCGGTTGGGGTTGCGGCGTAGGCGTAGGTTCAGGCTTGTCATCGCCACATCCAACCATCATTGTCATACTACACGCCATGAGCGCGAGCATCATCAGGTGCTTCATTTTCATCATTTCGTCAGGTTTTTATTGGTTATTAACGGCCGCAAAAGTAGAGGCGCCTGTAGGGGGTCACAATCCCAATTAGGGGGGATTTCGGATTGGCGCAATCACCGAAATTCGGGACGCACCGAACGCAAAGCGGGCGGATCCGCTTCATTGCAGACCCGCCCGCAGACTGATTCTCGTCGTTCAATGCACCGCTACTTGTTCGCTGGATGATCATAGGGGCCGGTGCGAACGTCCCAATACATCTTGGAGTAGTAGTTGTTCGTGCCTCCTTCGAGCTTCGATACGGCAGCGTTGAAGTTCTCGCCGTTCAGCGTACTCTCGTTCGTGGGGTACTTCACGCGGGGGATGATCATCCCCTTGGTGTCGGAGAGGGGGTTGAACTTGATCGTGTTACCCTTAGGCCCGACGAGGGAGACCTCACCCGGACGAATGAGCTGGTCGGGATAGCCCGTCCGACGGATCTCGACCCAAGCCTCGGTGCCGTTCATATAGAGGTCGATGTACTTCTGGAGGGCTACGGCCTCAGCGTCCACCTTCTTCGAGACGGCGTCGACATACTTATCGAGGTCTTCGGTGGAGATGGGCTTGCCGTTCAGCGTGGTCCAATACGTGACGGAGGCGCGGACGCCCGTCTTGTATTCATCGGCCGAGAATCCTTTGTATTCACTGAGGATGAACTGCAGTTCGGCGTAAGTCATGATGGGCACAGCGAAGTCCTTGGAGAGGTGAATGGGCGGGTTGCTGTACCAACTCGGCGCTATGTTGCGATAAGCAGAAGACATATCACCGCTGGCGATGCCGAAGGGGATGCCGATGTATTTTCCATTACGCGACGTGGTGTAGACCTCCAGTCGAGGGTCTACGACGCCTGCCCAGGGGTGCGACTTCTTGTTGAGCGTATCGGGTTGCCCCTTGAGGATGTCCATGAAGGGCCGCGCAATGGTGAAGTCGTTACGCTGGGCGACGAAAAAGCCTTCGTAGAACTGGCAGTAGTCCTGCCCCGTGGTGGAATACTTGAAGACGGCGTTGTCAGCATTGCTTTCGAAGACGCCATCCTTGAGCGCCTCGGCGATGTAGGTCTTCCAGTTGCTGTCCACTTTAGAGAGGTGGATGGCCAGGCGGCACTTGAGGCTGTTGGCAAACTTCTTCCACTTCGCGGCGTCGCCCTTGTAGATGATGTCGCCACCGATGAAGGCCTTCTCCTTGACGTCGATCATCTGCGAAGCCTCGGTCAGCTCACGGATCATGGCGGCGTAGATGTCCTTCTGGTCGTCATACTTGGGGTGATAGACGTCCTGGATCAGTTTGCCAGCCTCCGAGTAGGGCACATTGCCCCACGTGTCGGTGATGATGGAGAGCATCCAGACCTTCATGATCTTGGCAGCTGCGATCTGGTTCTTGTTGTTGCCATAATTGACCGAGATGGCTGCCTTCTTCGGGTCGGTGTTAAGCTCGATGATGCGATCCATGTAGTAAAGGTTACGGTAGAAGCTATTGAAGTGACCGTTGTTCACTGATTCACGAATCTGATAGCGATCCTCCTCCGTGTAGTTGCGTTGCGCCCAATACTGGCTGTAGGTGAGGCATTGGCGGGCGCTGAACCAGTTGTCGTAGACGTCGTCCATCATGTGCTTTTGGGCGCCGCTCATCAACATGTGCGAGGGAACCTCTACGGGGTTGTTCGGGTCGACGTTCGTCGTTTCCAGCTTCTCGCACGAAAGGGCAAAGACACCAGCCACGACGGGCAGAACGAGGTATTTATATGTTGCTTTCATCACTGCAAATTCTTAGGTCGTTAAAATTTCAAGTTCACGTTGAATCCGAAGTTCGCCACCGAAGGCAGTGCACCGCCTTCGATACCCTGAATGTTTCCAGAGCCGGTGACGATCATTTCCGGGTCGAAGTGCTTCGTATCCGGCCCCCAAACGGCCAGGTTACGACCGTAGGCCGACACGCGTACGGCTTTGAAGAAGGCGTCCTTCTTCTTGAGCGGAATGGTGTAACCGATGTTGATCTCGCGGAGCTTGACGTAGTCCGATCTGAGCACATTCTGCACTGCGGGGCCTGAGTTATGGTCGTTGCCGTACTGCTTGGCTGAGATCTTGGTCGTGTTGGGCGTTCCGTCTTCGTGCACGCCCTCGAGGACGATACCGTTTTCACGGATGCCGTTGGCGGCGGACTCTTCGAGCATACCGGAATACATTCCCCAGAGGTAAGACGTGGAGAAGTAATGGCCGCCCTTAGAGAAGTCCAGGAGTACGCTCAGGTCGATGTTGCCCAAGCGGAAGGTGTTGCTCCAGCCTCCGGTGAAGTCGGGGAAGATGCTGCCCAAGTTCACGTTGCCGTCGGTGTACATATAGCGTCCGTTGGCGTCGATCAGCTTGTTGCCGTTCTTGTCATACTTATAGTCCGTGCCCATGATTACGCCATAGGCCTCGCCCTTCATAGCGCCAATCTCCACCTTGAACGGTGCGGTGGCGATGCGGTAATAATCGACCACCATCTCCTTCACCTTGTTCTTGTTCGAGGCCAACGTGAGGGCCGTCTCCCAGGTGAAGGTGCGGCTACGAATGGGCAGGACTTTTACCATAAGCTCCATACCCTTGTTTTCGATCACGCCACCGTTCACCACGCGGAAGGTGTAGCCCGTAGTCCCTGAAACGGACAGCGGCACGATCTGATCCTTCGTTTGGCTGGCATAGACCGTAGCTTCGAGGCTGACCCGGTTGTCGAAGAGCGAGAGTTCGAGTCCGGCCTCGAAGGAGTTCGTCGACTCGGGCTTCAGGTTCTCGTTTTTGAGCGTATTGCTAACGACGTAGCCCGGTGTGGAGGGGTCGACATGGGTGTACTGCGTCATGGTGTTGATCACCTGATACGGATCGGTGTCGTTACCCACCTGAGCATAGCCGAGGCGCAGCTTTCCGAAGTTGAGCCACGTGAGCTTATTCTTCAGCAGTTCCGAGAAGACAAAGCTACCCGTCACCGAGGGATACATATAGGAATTGTTGCCCACGGGCAGCGTCGACGACCAGTCGTTACGCAGCGAAGCATCGAGATAAAGCATGCTGCGCCAGCCGAGCGTTGCGCTGGCAAAGACGGAGTTGATGGCCTTCTTGAGCTGGTAATTCTCGGCCGTGGCGGGCGAGACGGAGTTGCTCATGTTGTAGAAGTCCGCAATGGCCAGTCCGCCCACGGTGCGACCGTACGTCATCTCGTAGTGGCGTTTCATCAGGTTGGCGCCCAAGTTAGCGTTCACGGTGAGGTCGCTCACGGTCTGGTTGTAGAGGAGCATGAACTCGTTGTTCAGCTCGTACTGCTGGCGGGCGGTCTCCTTGTATTGGGACTGCTCTTGCGAGTAGACGGCGTTACGCTCGAACTGCTTGTCGGCGAAGAAGTCCAGATTGGCCTTGTATTGGAACTTCAGGCTGGGCAGGATATGGTAGACGAAGCCCACGTTGCCATAGACGCGGTTACGGGTATCGTTCTGATAGTTCTCGTAGCGACTCCAATAGGGGTTGTTGGCGTAGGCAGGGCGCGGATCGTTCCAGTCACTGCGGTTCCAAGTGATCTGCGAGCCGTCGATGGGACTCTTGTAGAGGGCCTCGAGCTCCTTCATGTCCAGCTGGCGGTGGCCCCACTGGATGAATTTCTCCATCACGTTGTTGTTGTCGTAACCCGTCTGCGAACGGCCGCGAGCGGCGGAGTTGAAATAGGTCACGTTGGTCATCACCTCCAGCTTTTTATTGGCGCTGGTGGTCGAGGCGGAGACATTGAAGACGTTCTTACGCAGCGAGCTGTTCGGCATGTAACCGCTAAGCTCCGAGTTGGTGTAAGAGACACGTACGGATGAGCGATCCGTGGCCTGCGAGATGGCGATATTGTTCGTGAACGAGACCCCGGTCTTGAAGAAGGTCTCCACGTCATTGTCCGGAGTCTTCCAGGCGGACGTCTTCGGGTTGCCCACCTGACCACCGATTTCCCAGCGCGCCAAGTCGGCCCATGAGAGCACCTGTTGGTTGTCCAGCTTCGGCCCCCAGCTTTCGTCCGTGGCATAGTCCGGATAGAGGTACTTCTGCCCGTTGATCATCACCTCGGTAAACTTGTCTTCGCCACCACCGCCATAGAGCTTTTGCAGCTTAGGCAGTTTGTTAACCACTTCGAATCCCACGGCGGTGTTGAACGTAATGCCGTAGCCTTCGTTCTTCGCTCCCTTCTTGGTGGTGATCATCACGACGCCGTTCGTGGCGCGTGAGCCGTAGAGGGCCGATGCGTTGGGACCCTTGAGCACGGAGATGCTTGCGATGTCGTCCGGGTTGATGTCCTGGATCAAGTTGCCATAGTCATAGCCACCTCCACCGCGGGCGGTGCTATACTGGTCGCTGCCCGCGCTACCTGCGTCGTTAAAGCCTTGGCCCTCGATGGGCACGCCGTCGATCACGAAGAGGGGCTGGTTGTTGCCCGATATAGAGCTCGTGCCGCGGATCAGGATCTTCGACGAGCCACCCATCGATCCCGCGCCGCCGGCAATTTGCAGACCAGCCACTTTACCCTGCAACGCATTGATCGGATTGCTGACACCACCACGCGATTTCAACATTTCATCGCCACCCACCTCGGTCACGGCGTATCCAAGCGCCTTCTTTTCTCTCGATATGCCGAGGGCGGTAACCACCACCTCGTCCAGCGCCAGATTTGCGCGGAGCACCGTGGTCACGTGCTTATCCGAGATGGGAATTTCTTCTGATCGCATCCCCACGTAGGAGATGATCAGGGTTTTGGCAGAGGCGGGTACGTTCAGCGTATAGCGTCCGTCCATGTCTGTGACGGTGCCCGCGTTTGCGGCGCCTCTGACGGTGACTGCTGCGCCGATGATGGGTTGCCCATCCTCATCGGAAATCACCGTTCCACTCACTTTCACCGTTTGGGCTACGGTCCACCCTATACCTATGAGGAGGTATAGGAGAATCATTGTAATCCTTTTCATAGAAACTCTCGTGTGTTAGTTAATAGTCAGCTTAAATTTCTCATATCTCGACGGGGCAAAAATAGAACATCATTTGAGAAAATACAACTTTTGAGTGATATTTCCTCGTTTTGATCTTTGATTCAATTTCAATTCATCAGCGAAACGCGCTCTTTAGCTTACAGTTTAGAACCCATCGAGAGCTGTGCCGACGGGGTGGCTTTCACAAGCATTTATCTCGACAAGCAACCTTTTACGCGTCGCTCGCAACGTATTTTCACCCACGAGCAGCTGCCCGAAAAAGGCCTTCGGCGTAATTTATTCCCCCAGCAAATGGCTGGGCGGAGCCATTAATGGGTTTCTATTCGTAAGCCGCGGGGCAAAATCTGCTTATAATCGGATTTTATTCGGTGGCCCAATAGCTGGAAAAGCCTTCAACGGGTTTCTATTCATAAGCCGCGGGGCAGATTCTGCTTACAACCGGATTTTATTCGGCGGCCCAATAGCTGGAAAAGCCTTCAACGGGATTCTATTCATAAGCCGCAAGGTGGAATCTGCTTACAACCGGATTTTATTCGGTGGCCACGCTCCGCAGGGCGCCCCTCTCCTACTCTCCATGGGCGGCCCATTTCTGTCGGTGGCTCCTATATATATAATGTATAGGAGCGGCGGAGAGAAAGTTGTTCGTTTTTTTGTTGGGTTTGTTTATTGGTTACAAATAAAGGGTTACATTTGCGGTGCATAAAGCAGAAAAGAGATGACTCAAACAATCAAATACCCTCAGACGATGAGCGACACAGCCCCCAGAGCTGCGAAAAGGATTATGCCTTCACGGCTACGACCGCTCCGTGGCTCCCGATAGACTTTCAATTTGCCATGCCATGAACGATTCAGCTGTATTATATATGTACGCGCAGACCTACGGTGCCTCGGCCGCTTTCGCCGGAGACGCCACAGCCCACTTCGGGCGCGCTGAAGCCTCAGTCGGACTGTCGGACGGGCGCCCCCACTCAGGAGGCGCCCCCGATGGACTTTCCGTCGTGTGCTTTGATCACTTGATGGCCCCCGCTGGATTTTCCAGCGAGAGCCCCCACCGTTCCGCCGCTCCCGTCGTAAAATCCGGCAGGAGCCACCTGCACCCAGTCGCCCTCGTCGTAAATTCCGATGAGAGCCACCTGCACCCAGTCGCTCCCGTCGTAAAGTACGATAGGAGCCGATTGCACCCAGTCGCCCTCGTCGTAAATTCCGATGAGAGCCGATTGCACTCAAGCGCCCCTGCTGGAGAGTCCGACAGGAGCCGCTTATGCTCAGACACCCCCGTCGGACTCTCCAACGAGGCGTCTTTTTGCTCAGACACCCCCGTCGGACTCTCCAACAAGGCGTCTTTTTGCTCAGACACCCCCGTCGGACTCTCCAACAAGGCGTCTTTTTGCTCAGACACCCCCGTCGGACTCTCCAACAGGGCGTCTTTTTGCTCAGACACCCCCGTCGGACTCTCCAACAAGGCGTCTTTTTGCTCAGACACCCCCGTCGGACTCTCCAACAGGGCGTCTTTTTGCTCAGACACCCCCGTCGGACTCTCCAACGAGGCGTCTTTTTGCTCAGACACCCCCGTCGGACTCTCCAACGAGACGTCTTTTTGCTCAGACACCCTCGTCGGACTCTCCAACGAGGCGTCTTTTTGCTCAGACACCCCCGTCGGACTTTTTTCGGGGGGATGATGTAGCCCGGTGGCCCCGGTCGGAACATCCGGCGGTGGGCCTATCGCGGTCAGGCGCTGCTATCGGAGCACGTGGCAGCCGCCCCATTCTTTGCGGTGCTCCAGTCGGGCCGTTCGACGTGAGCGCGGGATCGACAGCCGTCCGCGGCAAAAAATGCTGCGAGGGCCGTCGGCGCCTCCCCGCCCCCCGGGCCGCTTCCGACATTTACCCTTTCACATTAGTGTTAAGCCAAAAACGTTTATGTCCATGAAACCTGTAAAGGCTATAGACAAAACAATGAGTGGGCAGTACCAACTGGACCTGCACACAGATTATCAACAACGCCTCTATGGCGTGATCTCGAAAATCGAGCCGGAGAAAATCTTCCTCGACGCAGCCGACATCGCTCGGTGGCACACGGGGATCGAATCCGAGAGCGAAATTGCCCGTGAGGGGCGCGCTTCCAAAGAGTCTGAATCGATCAAGAAGAAGGACGAGGAGCGCGACGAGATCATCACGGCCCTGTTCCAAGAGATTCGGCAGGCCGACAAGTCTCCCATCCCCACCCGCCAGGCCTCGGGCCACGTGCTGCGACTGATCGTAGACACCTACAAGGGCCTGCAGAGCGAACGCTGGGCCGGAAAGACGGCTCACATCAACGGCCTGCTCAACGACCTGGGTAAGCCCGAGTCCGCAGCCGCGGTGACGGCCATCGGAGTGGGCCAACTCGTGACCATGCTGCGCACGGCCAACGACGAATTCAACACCCTGCGTGAGTCGCGATCGTCGAAGGCAGCCGGCATCAACCTGCCCTCCAGCGCATCGGTGCGGAAGGCTAACGACCAGATGACCACCGACATCTTTTTCCACATCCAAATGGCCTACTCAATGGCCACCAACGAGGCGGATCGGAAGGTGGTCGGCGAATTGATCGACCAGATCAACCAGCGTATCCGTGAAGCCAAAGCCACCTTTAACCAGAGCGAGGCCCAACGGAAACGTCGCGACAAAAAGCGGAGGGGTAACGACCCCGACATCCGTTTACCGGAGGACGAGAAGCCCAAGAAGCCCGACGGGCCGAAGGATCCGAAAGATCCCAAGGATCCGAAGGAGCCCAAGAAGCCGGAGACTCCCGGTGGTGGCGAGCCGCCCAAGAAACCCGACGAGAAACCCAAGCCGGGTGGCGACGGTGGCGGCCCAGATATCCATCTGCCGGAGGAATAGGCGGAGCGATCTAAGAACGATTTGTTGAACAACTCAACCAGCCGGGTACATATAGAGGCGACTCACATGTATCCGGCTTTTTCATACCCCGCTTCGTCGCCCGATTTGCACCCATTTTCGCCACGGTATTGCACAGGCGGGGGGGGCGATATTTGGGGCCATCATTTACGCTAAAAACATCACTACAATGAAGCACTACTTCTCCCTGCTTATTGCATGGCTGAGCCTCTCGCTCTCTGTGGCTCACGCCCAACACCACGCCTTCAGCGGTCGAGTGACGGACACGCAGCGTCAGCCCTTGGTTGGCGTGCGCGTGCTGCTCTCCCGCGGCGATTCGCTCATGGCCGCCTGCCTGACGGACGCAAAGGGGCGCTTCGCATTGTCCGATCTGCCGGCCGACACGTTTCGCTTGCAGATGATTTTTCCCGGCTTTACGACGATCGAGGAGACGTGCCCCCTGACGCGCGATCTCCACACGACGTTTGTCATGAACGAGGAGATGACCGGGCGGCTGGACGAAGTGACCGTCACCGCCTCGGCCTCGGGCGTCGTTCGTCGCACAGCCACCGGCGAGGTGTTCCGCCTCTCCGACTCTGCCCGCTCCTCGGGCGACCCCTACCGCGCCCTCCGCGAGATCCCCCGCCTCGCCGTCAACGAGTCGCTACAAACCGTCAGCATGATAGACGGCAGCCAGCTGCTCGTGCTCATCGACGGCCGCATGGTCAATTCGGGCATCACGCCGATCGATCCGAAGGACATCGAGACGGTGGAGCTGATCGACGCCGTCGGCGCCCGCTACGTACAGATGGGCGTCCGCCACATCCTCAACATCCGTCTCAAGAAGAAACGTGACCCGTACCTCTTCTTCGAGGCCGCCACACGCCACGACATCCCGCGGCGCCACAGCTTCGGCGTGGTCTATTTCGAAGTCGGCAATCCCAAGGCCTCGCTCTACGGACGCGCCGTAGCCGAAGGCACGCACCACGACGACAGCCGCATCGACTCTCGCCAGAGCGACGTGAGGTACCTCAAGACGTACAATGGCCAAACGCGCAGCAACGATGGCTCCCTAATTGGCGAACTGCTCTTCAAATGGAGCATGTCGCCGCGAGACTATTGGGCGCTGCATGCCTACGGGTGGAAGAAGCACAAGACTTCCGAGTCGAATGGGCAGGGGGAGCTACGTATGAACACGCCCGGCGCCTTCACGTATGAAGGGTACGACAAGAACGACGCCTATGTCCTCACCTCGAGCCTCTACTACCTGCACGACTTCTCCGACCGCCGACGCTTCGAGGCCACCCTCGACTACAACCGCAACAGCGACACGGACAAAGGCGATCGCCGCGAGGTGTACGTCGCCCCCCACCCCTCCATCACCGACTATAGCTACGACAACCGACGCACCTCGGCCGGGCTCAATGCCGACTATTCCGCCTCTTGGGGCGAGGCCAGTAGCCTGAACGTCGGCACCACACTGCGCGGCGTCAGCGACCGCGTGGAGAAGTTCAGCTACCCGCCCGTGCCCGTCTTCCGCCACCGCGAGTGGAACGGCTACGTCTACGCCTCCTTCAGCAGCCGCCTCAGCCGACTCTACTACATGGCTTCGGCCGGCCTCGAGGCCATCCGACTGACCGCCGGCGACGCAACGAACGCCTACCTCAAGCCGCGCATCTCCACCAGCGCCACGCTCAACCTCGGCGCCGGACACTCCACACGCCTCTCCTACACGCTCACCAACCGCGCCCCGTCGATCGGCCAACTCAACCCCTACAACACCTCCACCGATCCGCTCGTCGTCACCCGTGGCAACCCCGCGCTGCAGCCCGAACAGTGGCACAGCATCGCCCTCTCGCACACCTACGGCCGCGGTGGCCTCTACCTTATGCCCGCCGTCTACGTCGACTTGGCCTCGGACCTCATCCAAGCCCACGCCTACAACGACGTCAGCCACTTCGTCCGCACCTACCGCAATGCCGGACGTTACGCCACGCTCTCGGCCGGCGGCATGATCCAGTATCGCTTCAAGGACAACCGCGGCAGCGCCTACATCAGCGCCTACCACATCGAGAACTACTTCGAGGGCCTCTCGCCCCGCCGCAGCCTTTCGCTCGGTGCTGGCGCATGGTACACGTGGGGCCGCTGGTACGTGGGCGGCGACATCTCCTACCGCAACTACACCTACACGCCTTTCTCGCGCACCCGCCAGCTGACGCCTGAATACTCGCAAGTGCAGGTGAACTACAACTTCACGAAGGACTTCTACATCGCCCTGGCCCTGCCCTACTTCATCGGCCGGCTTGCGACCGAGACCAACACGCGGGCGGACAGCTACTCGGCCTACTTCCGGCAAGAGATGATCAGCCAATCCTTCCGCCCGTGGGTGCTACTGCGCTATACGATCCGCCGCAACGCCAAGTCGAAGATCCGACTCGACAACGTTGTCCACAGTCGGGAGGAGGGCATCTCGTTATAGGCCTCTCATCAAGGCGAGGTGCAGCCGACGGCCATCCCGTAGCCATCGGTCGCACCTATTTTTTCGAGGGAGATTCGCCCCTTTTCGCCACGGTATTGCACAGGCGGGGGGGGGGGGCGATATTTGGGGCCGTTATTTACACTAAAAACATCACGACAATGAAGCACTACTTTCTTTTCCTTATTGCATGGCTGAGCCTCTCGCTCTCGGTGGCTCACGCCCAGCTTGCGTTCACGGGCCGCGTAACAGACGCGGCCGGTAAGCCGCTCGAGTTTGCCACCGCAGCGCTCTACGACTCGGACTCCGCCTTCTTCAAAGGCAGCGTCACCGACGCCACGGGCACCTTCCAACTCGACCGCGTATCCCCCGGGCGCTATACGCTTGAAGTCCGTTTAATCGGCTTTCAAACGGTGCGCAAACCCGTCGACCTCCGCGCCTCCGAACCGAACCTCGGCACGATCACCCTCGCCGAAACGGGCGTCGGGCTGAGCGAAGTGACGGTCACGGCCGCCCGACCAAACATCACCAATCGCAACGGCGTGCTGACGACGACCGTCGTAGGCTCCGTGCTGGCCAACGAACACACGCTTACCGACCTGCTGGGGAAGATCCCGGGCATCATCAGCGACCAGGGCGGCATCTCCGTTTTTGGCGGAGGCTCGCCGATCTACTACATCGATAACCGACGTGTGCGCAGTGGTACGGAGCTGAGCATGCTCGACGTGAAGAACATTCGCAAGGTCGAACTGCTGACCAACGCCGGCGCTAAGTATGGCGCGGACGTGACGGCGGTGATCAAGATCTACACCTTGCATCGCGCCACGGGCCTCTCCATCGAGGCGGGCGCCAACGGTAGCCTCAGCGAGCGCTTCAGCCACGGCGAGCACGCCTCGATCGGCTACAAAACGAAGCGCCTCAACCTCTCGGCCTACTATGGATATAGCGACTATCGCAACCGCTCGCACCAATTCTCCATCCAGGGAATCGAAGCCGACACCGCGCGCCAATACACCACCGACAGCCACCAGCTTCCCCGCAGCCGAGAGCACGACTACAGCCTCAGCGCCGACTGGGAGATCCGCTCCGGGCATACGATCGGCGCACAGCTGATCGGATCGCGCACCGACGCGGGCGTGACCTCCGACGATCACAACATCGTGAGCCGCGGAGGCGTGATCACGGAGGAGTTTGACAGTCCCAGCAGCATGAATCATGGCGGAACGGACTTCCAGCTGAACGTCTTCTATAATGCCGACTGGAGCAAGCGATTTTCGACGTCGATCAACGCCGACTATGTCTCCTCGCGCGACAAAAAGTTCCAGACCGTGCGCGAGCTCATGGCCCGGGATACGGCCCTGACCGACTCGAAGCTGCTGGCCGACTACGACATCTATGCCACCGACCTCACGGCCGATTGGAACCTCTCCGACGCCCTTTCGCTCTCTCTCGGTGCCGAATACAGCCGCATCAATGGCAGCGGACAGCACTTCATTTATGCCGGCCGATTGCCCGAGTCGCACTATCGGAGCACTGAGGACAAGGCCGCGGGCTATGCCGAGCTGGCGCTGGGCCTTGAGCGATGGGCCTTCAGCGCCGGACTGCGCTACGAGCGTGTCGCCCGCAACCACACCGACCTCGTGGACGCCTCCGAGAGCCTCAGCGACACGGACGTCCAGCTCTTCCCCTCCGCCTCCGCCTCCTACGCCGACGACCACTTCAACACCTCCCTCACCCTCTCCACCAAAACGGATCGGCCCGCGCTCTCCTACCTCGGCAGCCGGACGTATTATCAGAGCCGCTTCGTCTACCAAAAGGGCAATCCGCTGCTCAAACCCTCGACCTCGTACAACCTCGAGTGGGCCTTCGGGTGGCAGTGGCTGAACCTCCGGGCCGGATACACCCGCACCAACAACTATATCTCCAGCCTCTTTGTGGACGATCCGGCCCTCCCGGACGCCATCATCAGCACCTGGCAGAACTTCCCCAAGGCCGAATTCTGGCAAGCCAGCATCGACCTCCGCCACGCCTTCGGCCCCTGGTCGCCATCGCTCTCCGCGGGCGTCGTCAAGCCCCAACTTCAGGGCGTTTATCTGGGCGAAACCGTCGATTACAACCACCCGAGCTATTACGTGCAGACGAACCACTACCTCCAGCTGCCGCTCGGCATGACCTTCAACCTCGACTTCTACTACAACAGCGGCGGCAACCAGGGCATCTATCGCTTCGACCCCTATTGGTCGCTCGGTGCGGGGCTTCGCAAGAGCTTCCTCAGCAACCGACTCGACGTCAAACTCTCCGCCAGCGACCTTTTCCACACGCTCGACTACTACGAACGGGCACGCATCAACCGCTTCAGCTTCTATCAGAACGAATATTACGCCCAGTGGGACGTCTCGCTCAGCCTCATCTATCGTTTCAATCAGCAGCAACTGAAATACGGCGGCCGCTCTGCCGCTGCGAAAGAGAAAAACAGGCTCTAACGAAGCTGTTTGGAATTTATTGAGTGATTGTTTTAAGGGGGATATCCTCTTGGGTAGCCTCCGAAATAAATTTCAAACAGCTTCTGAATCGTTGGCCGGGTACCCCGAATGCGGATATCCGGCCTTCGTTTTTCGTTTACCGTTTTCCCCCGGCCGCCAAACGATCTTTTTCCTTTTCTTCGCCGGCGCTTTTGGCCATACGCCCCGGCTGAAGGCTGGCGAAGGCCTTTCTTCGGAGAAATTCCTCCGACCGAATGCTTTTGAACGAATTTCTTCGGAGAAATTCCTCCAACCAAATGCTTTTGGACGAATTTACTCGGAGAAATTCCTCCAACCGAATGCTTTTGGACGAATTTACTCGGAGAAATTCCTCCGACCGAATGCTTTTGGACGAATTTACTCGGAGAAATTCCTCCAACCGAATGCTTTTGGACGAATTTACTCGGAGAAATTCCTCCAAAAGAGAGTCGTCGGTGAAAATTACTCAAGGAAATTCCTCCAAAAGAAGTCCGTCGGTGAAAATTACTCAAGGAAACGCCTTCAATGGAGGTCAGTTGGGCGTATTGCTTACTACAATTACAGGATTGCACTCTAAATTTTACAGAAATGATACTTTACTTCAATCTCACCAAGCTCCGCCTGATGAATTTCTATCAGGTGATGACGAATGTGCAACTGTTCCTCTCTCAGGAAGATCTGGAGACGCTGAAGCTGAAAGACGCGGCCAAGGTCTTCGATGAGAAGTACAAGGCTTTCGACGCGGCCGTGCAACCGATGCGTGGCGATGTGGACACGAAAGAGCTGAACAAGCTCGACGAGCGACGCGACAAGGCCCTGATGGGGCTTTACGGACACGTGCGCGTCTTCACCGGCTTCCCCGAGGAGGCCAAGGCGACGGCCGCGCAACAGCTACAGGCCATCCTGCTGAAGTACGACAAGGCGCCGCAAACGAAGCCCTTACGCGAAGAAACGGCCATCGTCTCCAACGTCGTCAGCGACTTGGAGGTGGCCGACGCAAAGGCTAAACTGACGCTGATCGGCGCCGAAAAATGGCTGGACGAGCTCAAGGACGCGAACAAGAAATTTGAAGCCGCCTACAACGCCCGTACGCAGCGCAACATGGATCTCGTGGGCCAAACCAAGGAGAAGCGTATCGCCCTCGACGATGAGTATCGCCACCTGGCCCACACGATCAACGCACTGGCCACACTCGGCGGCGAAGCGCCCTATAAACGTCTGATGAGCAGCATCAATGCGGACATACAGCAGGCCCTCCTGGCCGAGCGTCCGGAGACGAAGAAGAAGGAGCCCAAAGAGCCGAAGGAACCCAAGCAGCCCAAAGAGCCGAAGGAGCCCAAGCAGCCCAAGGATCCGAAAGAGCCCAAACAGCCCGACACGCCCAAGAACCCCAAGGATCCGAAGCAGCCGGAGAAGCCCGGCGGTGGCTCGGGCGAGCAGCCTAAGCAGCCGGGCGAGAAACCCAAACCGGGCGGCGACGGCAATCCGGACATCAAGCTGCCGGAGGAATAGGCGTCAGGGACGCCAGCCAAGTTTGCCGGGTACATGTAGGGGCGTATTGCATACGCCCCACCACACGGACCCGAAAGGGGTCGAATGATCCAACAGCCGGGTACACGTGGGGGCGTATGCAATACGCCCCTACCGCGGTACATCGAAAATCTAACAGCTAAAAACTAAAGCCGGGTACACGTGGAGATTTCCCCATCATGTACCCGGCCCTATTCGCCGGCGTCCGTAGACGCCCCCTACCGCCTGCCGGAAGAATAGAGGAGGTTGTTGGGGGCTGAAGCCCCGTTTAGTTGTTGGTTTGTTTATCTGTTTATTCGTTGGTTTGTTTATCTGTTTAGTCGTTGGTTTGACAAGCAGTTTAACACCTAAACACCTAAACACCTAAACGTCTAAACGGGGCGAAGCCCCTAACACCTAAACGTCTAAACAGGGCGCAGCCCCTAACACCTAAACGTCTAAACGGGGCGCAGCCCCTCAACACCTAAACGGGGCGAAGCCCCCATCGTCTACACTAAAAACATCACCACAATGAAGCACTACTTCCTTTTCCTTATTGCATGGCTGAGCCTCTCGCTCTCGGTGGCTCACGCCCAGCGTGGGTTCACGGGCCGCGTGACAGACTCGGCCGGTAAGCCGCTCGAGTTTGCCACCGCAGCGCTCTACGACTCAGATTCCGCCTTCTTCAAAGGCAGCGTCACCGACGCCACGGGCACCTTCCAATTCGACCGCGTATCCCCCGGGCGCTATACGCTTGAAGTCCGCTTAATCGGCTTTCAAACGGTGCGCAAACCCGTCGACCTCCGCGGCTCCGAACCGGACCTCGGCACGATCACCCTCACCGAAACGGGCGTCGGGCTGAGCGAAGTGACGGTCACGGCCGCAGCGCCAGCCGTCTTGCAGAAGGCTGACCGAATGATTGTCCGCCCCGAAGTCTACATGCTGACCGCGGGCAAGAACGCAGCCGACGTACTCCGCCAGTTGCCGGGCGTCATCGTCGATGCCAACGGCGGAATCTCCATCGTCGGTAAGCCGGCCATCGTTTACATCAACGGTAAGCCGGCCGACCTGACCGGAACGACCATCGAGCAACTCCTCAAGACCATGCAGGCCGAGCGCATCGAGCGCGTGGAGCTGATCACCAACCCATCGGCGCGCTATGAAGCCGCCCACTCAGGCGCCATCATCGATATCCGCTTGCGCCGCGACGAGTCGATGGGCTTCAACGGAACGGCCTCCGCCAGTTACTACCTCAAGACGACGGGCCCCGCCGTAGAGCCGAGCCTCAGCGCCAACTATCGCGCCGGCCGATGGAACGTCTACGGCAGCTATGGCGGCAACATGGGTCGCTACGAGCACCAATACCACAACGTCAACCGTTACCACGCCCTCGACGTGCCGCTGGAGTACACTGACCACGGCGTGTTCCGCCCCAGCGGAACATTCCACAACGGCTCCTTCGGCGTCGATTGGTACGCCTCGGACAGTCACACGCTTGGCTTCCTGGCGCGAGGAGGCCGCTACGACGGCGGCAACACCAACCGCACCACGACCGACATCCGACGCCTCGGCCGCACCGAGGTGGACTCCGCCATCCACGCCCCGCTGACGATGGATATCTACAACAACAACCTCACCTTAGACCTGAACCACGTCTGGACGCCCACCAAGCAGACGCGCCTCTCCACGGACATCATCTATGCCTACGCCGACCACAACCAAGAGCAGCAGATGGTGCTCCATTACGTCGCCCCCGACGGCCGAGAGCTTCGCCCGCGGGAGGGCAAGGGCCACAGCGTGTTCCAAAAGACGAACGTGTGGCTGGTGAAGACAGACCTCGAAGCGCCCCTGCCCGCCAGCGTACGCCTCGAGACGGGCGCTCAGCTGAGCGGCATCCGACGCGACAACAATTTGCGGGGCCTCACGCTCGCCACGGCCGACGCATGGATCGACAACCCGGGCCAGTCGAACCACTTCATCTATAAAGAGCAGATCGCGGGGCTGTACCTCAACCTCAGCCGCGCCTGGGGCGAACGCTTCAGCTGCTCGGCCGGTCTGCGGGCCGAACACACGCTTCAGGACGGCTATCAAGCGGTGGGCGACACCGGCTTCACGCACCGTCGTTGGGAGCTTTTCCCCTCCGCTTCGGTGCAATACACCATCGGCCGCGGGCAGTCGCTCTCCCTCTCCTATGCGCGAAAGGTGGATCGGCCGTCGTTCAGCAGCCTGAACCCATTCCGGTTCTACGAATCGCCAACGTCCTACCAAGAGGGCAACCCCAACCTGCAGCCGAGCTATCGCCACAGCCTGCAAATGGTCTACCGCCTCCGCAGCTATAGCCTCACGCTCTCCTACACCCGCACCGATGACATGATCACTCAGGAGCCTTCGCAGGACGATGCGACCCGCATGCAGCACTACACCTACATGAACTTCGGCCGAGTGGACAACGCCACGCTCTCCTTGAACATCCCCATCACCGTCGCCTCCCGCTGGACGATGAACATCAATGCCAACGGGATATACCGAAACTATCGGTCACGATTCATGGGCAGCGACTTCCGCAAAACAGCCCTCCACGGTTACGTGGACTTCAACAACCGCTTCGACTGGGGCCGCGGATGGCAGATGCAGCTGAATGGCTACGTCGTCACGCCCCGCTGGTATCTGGCGAGGCGCTCCCGAGCGTACGGCTCGATGGAACTTAGCGTCGAGAAATCTCTCTGGAGTGGCCGCGGCACGCTATCGGCCACGCTGAACGACCCCTTCCGCTGGGAGACCTCGCATTACGTGCTCCGTTACGGCAACATCGATAACGACGGCTGGGCTCAGTCCGACACGCGCTACCTCCGCCTCGACTTCAGCTACCGCTTCGGGTCGGACAAGGTGAAACGCTCCCGCCAGCGACGCACCGGCGCAGAGACCTTCAACGACCGACTCTGACCTGCACCCACGACGCGGACCGGATACAGCGCATGTACCCCGGTCCGCGTTTTTCGTTTGTAGTGTTTCGTTCCGGAGACGGGTCTACCTTTGCCGCCATCATAAACACTTACACACTACACGTTTCACATTCAGCTTTACCCCTCTCAGTCCTATGGAATGGTTCAATGATCTCCTATGGGGCAGCGGCGTAGCACACTCCGTCATCCTGCTTTCCCTCGTCATCGTCTTCGGCATCCTGCTCGGCAAAGTCCGCGTGGCAGGCATCTCGCTCGGCATCACCTTCGTCCTTTTCGTCGGCATTGTCATGGGCCACTTTGGCCTCACCATCGACCCCGTCGTCATGCACTTCTTCAAGGAGTTCGGCCTCATCCTCTTCGTCTACTCCATCGGTATGCAAGTCGGCCCCGGCTTCTTCTCCTCCTTCAAACGCGGCGGTATCACGCTCAACCTACTCGCCGCCTCCATCGTCCTTCTGGGTGTCATCCTTGCGCTCGCCATACATTATATAACGGGTATCCCGGTGGAGACGATGGTCGGCATCCTCTCTGGCGCCGTCACCAACACCCCCGGACTGGGTGCCGCGCAGGAGGCCTACAACGATGTCCACGGCGAGGCCGCCCCCACCATCGCCCTCGGTTACGCCGTAGCCTACCCCTTGGGCGTGGTCGGCATCATCCTCGCCATCATCTGCCTGCGCTTCCTCTTCCGCATCAATCACGACCAGGAGACGGCCCACCTCGAATCCGAGGACGACCGCCACGACCGCGAGGCGCACCAGCTGCTGCTCGTGGTCAAGAACCCCGCCCTCTTCGGCCGCACCGTCAGCGAGCTCTCCGCCCTCATGCCGCATTACGACTTTGTCCTCTCCCGCATCCGCTACTGTAGCGACGGCCGCACCGAGATCGTCTCCGGCCAAACCGTCCTCCACGAAGACGACCGCGTCCTGGTCATCACCACCGAGCACGACGCCCCCACCGTCCGCACCTTCGTCGGCGAGGAGGCGCCCCTCAAGCAAGAGGAGTGGCTGCGCCGAGAGAGCGAACTCCTCAACCGCCGCATCCTCGTCACCAAGCCCGAGATCAACGGCAAGCGCCTCGGTGAACTCCGCCTGCGCCAATCGTGTGGCGGGATCAACATCACCCGTATCAGCCGCGCCGGCATCGACCTCGTGGCCACGCCGCGACTCACCCTGCAGGTGGGCGACCGTGTCAATGTGGTCGGCACCTCCTCGGCCATCGAAGCCGTCGAGAAGGTGCTCGGTAACTCCATGAAGCGGCTCAACGAGCCCAACCTCATCCCCCTCTTCCTCGGCATTGCGCTCGGTGTCTTCCTCGGCAGCATTCCGCTGCTACTGCCCGGCATACCGCGGCCCGTCAAGCTCGGTCTGGCTGGCGGCCCGCTCATCGTCGCCATCCTCGTCAGCCGCTTCGGCGCGAGCTATGGTCTGGTGACCTACACCACGGCCAGCGCCAACCTTATGCTGCGCGAAGTGGGCATCACCATCTTCCTAGCCTGCGTCGGCATCGGCGCTGGCGACGGCTTCGTCGACACCCTCGTCCGCGGTGGTGGCGCCTCGTGGGTCGGCTACGGCTTCCTCATCACCTTCCTGCCCCTCATGGCCGTCGGCGTCGTGGCCCGCCGCTTCTTCCGCCTGAACTACTTCACCCTCATGGGCCTTCTGGCCGGCAGCACCACCGATCCCCCCGCCCTGGCCTACGCCAACACCACCGCTGGCAACGACGCCCCAGCCGTCAGCTACGCCACCGTCTATCCCCTCACCATGTTCCTGCGCGTACTCACGGCCCAGCTGATGATCCTTCTTTTCACATAAACCGCAGCGCACCCGCTCCGAAATTGGATTTTGACCCCGTTCACTCCCGTGGATGGGGTCTTTTCTTTGTGGAAACACTTAGCGACGGCGAACAAGGGGGTGAATCCCATGTATAGACCTTCATTGTCTACAGACAAACGAAAGTGATAGATATATGCAGACTTTTTGTCCATAGACAAAACTTCGATTTACGTACGGATTGAATTTTCGTCCATAGACAATAGAGCTTCATAGATCCATATGGCTCTATTGTCCACAGACAAAACGTAGGTCTACATATAAATAGCACTTTTGTCCATAGATAATAAACTCATGCAGATCTATATATCCACTTTGTCTACAGACAAACTATGAATTTACGTATAAACGCTCTTTGTCTATAGACAATAGAGCTGCGCAGATCTATATAACTCTATTTGTCCGTAGACAAACCATAGGTTTACGTATAAATAGAGTCTTTGTCTATAGACAATAGCTTCCTATAAATCTATATACCCCTTTCGTCCGCAGACAAACTATAGGTCTACGTGTAAATAGGGTATTTGTCCATAGACAATAGACATCTATAGATCTATATGATCTGTTTGTCCGTAGACAAAGCTCAGATTTATACATTTTGGAGCCTATTGCTCACCGGCCACGGCGCTCGAACGGGAGGGAGAGCGACCAAATCCGATAGGCGCAGGCTGCGCATACGCCTCAGACCTCCCACCCACTTGCAAAATCGCCCCCAAATCCTACTTTTGGGGCATCAAATACAACAAGTTAGGAGGAAGGAATACAATGAGCTACCTGAAATTTGACAAAACGCTGCTGATCAACCTGGAAGAATCCCTCTCGCGCGAAGTGCTTCGCACAAACCGTAAGGGCGCCTATCACTGCTCCACCATCGTGGATTGCAACACGCGGAAATACCACGGTCTGCTGGTCATGCCGGAGCCAAATCTGGACGATGACAACCACGTGATCCTCTCGTCGCTCGATGAGACCGTGATCCAACACGGCGCCGAATTCAACCTGGGCCTTCACAAGTATGAAGGCGGAAGTTTCAGCCCCAACGGTCACAAGTACATCCGCGAATACACGATGGACACCGTCCCACGGACCGTCTATCGCGTCGGCGGAGTGATCCTGTCGAAGGAGATGATCTTCTCCCGCACGGACAATCAAATCATGATCAAGTACACGCTGATGGACGCGCACTCGCCCACTACGCTGCGCTTTCGACCCTTCATGGCCTTCCGCAGCGTGAAGGAGCTGACGCAGGTCAACGGCATGGCCGATCGATCGTATGAAGAGGTGCCCAACGGCATCAAAGCCCGCATGTATCCCGGTTATGCAGACCTCTACATGCAGTTCAACAAGGCGCCGAAGTTCGTCTACGAACCCTATTGGTACAACGGCATCGAGTACCCCAAGGAGCAGGAGCGTGGCTACCCTTACAAGGAAGACCTCTTCGTGCCGGGATACTTCGAGCTGCCGATCGCTAAAGGCGAGTCGATCGTCTTCTGCGGCGGCGATAAACCGGTCGAGGGGCTGGCCGCACTGCCCGCCTTCTTCGACGCCGAAGTGGCCGAGCGCACCCCCCGGTCGAGCTTCTACAATTGCCTGAAGAACTCGGCCCACCAGATGTTCTACATCCCTCGTAGTGACCGCGACGACGTCTACCTCTTGGCGGGCTACCCTTGGTTCAAAGTCCGGGCCCGCGACATGTTTGTCTCCATGACGGCCTGCACCCTCTACCTGGGCGAGCGCGAACGCTACGAACGCCTCATGCGGACGGCCATCCCAGCCCTTCAGACCTTTATGCGTTACGGTCTGCCCGACACCGTGATTCGCGAGATCGACGAACCCGACGTGCTGCTCTGGGTCGTATGGAACGTGCAGCAGTTTGCCCTCAAGTTGGGCGTCGAAGAGGCGCGCCGACTCTATGGCGACCTGATTCACGAGATCATCGAGTACCTCCTTGCCCAGAAGCACCCCAACCTGATCCTACGCGACAACGGTCTGCTCTACACCAACGGTCGCGAGCGGCCCGTGACGTGGATGAACTCCGTCATCAACGGCCGGCCCGTCGTCCCCCGCACGGGCTACATCGTGGAGTTCAACGCCCTTTGGTACAACGCCCTCTGCTTCTATCGCGAGCTGCAAGGCGACGCAACACCGGAGCGGGTGCACCAACTCATCGCCGCCCTCGACCTCTCCTTCCCCGCCACCTTCGTCAACCCGTACAACTACCTCTTTGACTACGTGGACAACAGCGCCAATCAAGACTGGAGCGTGCGGCCGAACATGGTCATCGCCTTGGCCTGCCCTTACTCACCACTGACCCGCGTACAGAAGCGTGGCGCCCTCGACATCGTCACCAAGGAGCTGCTCACCCCCAAAGGTCTCCGCTCCCTCAGCCCCAAAAGCGAGGGCTACCGGCCGGACTACATCGGCCCGCAATACGAGCGCGATCTGGCCTACCATCAAGGCCCCGTCTGGCCCTGGCTAACGGGCATGTACCTGACGGCATACTTGAGCCTCTTTGGCCGCGGAGGCGTATCCTTTGCCGAGCGCACCCTGATCAATATGGAGGAAGAGATGTCCATGCACTGCGTCAGCACCATCTCCGAACTCTTCGACGGCAACCCGCCCTTTACCGGTCGCGGCGCCATCTCGTTCCTGATGAGTGTAGCCTCGATATTGACCGTCATCGAACGCCTCAAGGCCTACAACGTTGAAGACTAATTACACACTCTGCACACGATATACAGATATGAAAGCATTGATGTTTGGATGGGAATTCCCTCCGCATATCCTGGGAGGTCTGGGGACAGCCAGCTACGGCCTGATCAAAGGCATGTCTCTGCAGCCGGATATGCATATTTCGCTGGTGATCCCCAAGCCGTGGGGGGACGAAGACCAGAGTTTTTTGAAGATCATCGGGGCATGCAACACGCCGGTTGTGTGGAAGGACGTCGACTATGATTACGTCGCCGAACGCCTCTCGAAGTTCATGGACCCGCAGTACTACTTCCGCCTACGCGACCATATCTACGCCGACTTCAGCTATCGTTACGTGAACGATCTGGGTTGCTTCGAGTTCTCGGGTCGCTATCCGGACAACCTGCTCGAGGAGATCAACAACTACTCCATCGTGGCCGGCGTCATCGCCCGCACCGAGGAGTATGACATCATCCACGCACACGACTGGCTGACCTACCCCGCCGGTATCCACGCCAAGACGGTGAGCGGTAAGCCACTTGTCATCCATGTCCACGCCACCGACTACGACCGCAGCCGTGGCAACGTCAATCCGGACGTCTACGGCATCGAGAAAAACGGCATGGACTACGCCGACCACATCATGACCGTAAGCGAGCTAACCCGCCGCACAGTGATCGAAAAGTACCACCAAGACCCGGCCAAGGTGACCACCGTCCACAACGCCGTGGAGCCGCTTAGCCCCGAGATTCTTGCCATCCCTGACAAGCGCGGCGTAAAGGACAAGATCATCACCTTCCTCGGCCGCATTACCATGCAAAAGGGGCCGGAATATTTTGTCGAGGCCGCCTCACGCGTGCTGATGAAGGCCGACAACGTGCGCTTCGTCATGGCCGGTAATGGCGACATGATGGACAAGATGATCCGCCTGGCCGCCTCACGCAACATCTCCGATCGTTTCCACTTCACCGGATTCATGAAGGGTAAGCAGGTCTATGAGATTCTCCGGGCCAGTGATGTCTATGTTATGCCCTCCGTCTCCGAGCCCTTCGGCATCTCGCCGCTTGAGGCCATGCAATGCGGCGTGCCCTCCATCATCTCGAAGCAGTCTGGCTGCGCTGAGATCTTGGATTACGCCATCAAGGTGGACTATTGGGACATCGAAGCCCTGGCCGATGCCATGTACGGCCTCATCACCTACCCCACGCTGCACACTTTCCTCCGCGACGAAGGTCTCAAGGAGGTCAACAACATTAAATGGGAATACGCCGGACAGAAAGTCCGCAAAATCTATGATCAAGTTCTGTTTGGTAAACAATAAAATGAAGAGAGATATATGAAGACCATTTGCTTTTACTTCCAGATACACCAGCCTTTTCGCCTGAGGCGCTACCGTTTCTTCGACATCGGCAACAACCATTATTACTACGACGATTTCCAGAACGAAGAGATCTTTCACCGCATCTCCGAAAAGTGCTACCTGCCGGCTAACCGTGCCATCATGGAAATGATCCGCAAGAGCGGCGGGAAATTCAAGGTTGCCTTCTCCATCTCCGGTACTGCCCTCGAGCAGATGGAGATCTATGCCCCGGAGGTGATCGACAGCTTCCGCGAATTGGCCGGCCTGGGCTGCGTAGAGTTCTTGGCCGAGACGTACGCCCACTCACTCGCCTCACTCGGCGACCCGGAAGAGTTCAAGGCGCAAGTTCGGATGCACACCGAGAAGGTCAAGGCCCTCTTTGGCGTCGAGCCGAAGGTGTTCCGTAACACCGAGCTGATCTATTCCGACGACATCTCCGAACTGGTCTATGAGCTTGGCTTTGAAGGTATGCTGACCGAAGGCGCTAAGCATGTCCTGGGTTGGAAAAGCCCGAACTACGTCTACGCCTCCGCCATCCGTCCACAGCTCAAGTTGCTGCTCAAGAACGATCGCTTCAGTGAGGACCTCTCCATCCGCTTCGACGACCACTCGTGGAAGGAGTATCCGCTGACGGCCGATAAGTACATCTCCGCCATCTCCGCCACAGCCGAAGGCGAGAAGATCATCAATGCCTTTATGAACTACGAGGTGCTCGGCTCCATGCACGCCGCCGACACCGGCATCTTCGACTTCTTCAAGGCCCTTCCGCAGTATGCCGAACGAAACGACATCACCTTCTCCCTGCCCTCAGAGATCTTTGCCCAGACGCGCCCCGTGGACTCCATCTCCGTACCCTACCCCATGTCGTGGGTAGACGAAGAGAAGGATTGTAGCTCATGGCTCGGTAACGTCCTGCAACAGGAGGCCTTCCAGAAGCTCAACGAGATCAGCGAGCGCGTGCGCCTCTGTGAGAATCGCCGTATCAAGCAGGACTGGATCTACCTGCAAAGCAGCGACCACCTCTATTATATGAGCACGAAGCACTACAACCTTTTCAGCCCGTACGACAACCCGTACGACGCCTTCAACAACTACATGAACGTGCTCTCCGACTTCATCCTGCGCGTAGAAGCGCAGTTCCCCTCCTCGATTGAAAACGAGGAGCTGAACTCCCTCCTGACTACAATCCAGAATCAGGGTGACGAGATCACTCGCCTGAAAAAGGAGTTAGAGGCAGCCCGTAAGTAGCTTTCAAGGCTTCATCAAGACCACACCCAAAGGGGGCACGGACAAGAGCGCCGTAGCCCCCTTTTTCATATCCGTGTGGTTCATGGGCTATAAGGGCCTTATAACGGATGGTATGGGTGTGTGAATGCTCTCTACGGTTTAAGCATCTCGTGGGCCATTATTCGTGGAGTCATTTCCGTCTGGCACCATAAAAACAAAGGTCGGAGTGAGGGCTTAGCTTCTCGTTATTCCGCCTCCTGAAACGCAAAACTGATCCCGGACTTAGCAAAACCCCAAACCGGAACGCGAAGTCGATCTCCAGTTTCACGAAAGGCCAAACCGAAACGCGAAACCGATCTCAGACTTCGAAAAACGCCTTCCCGCCGCACGAAACCGATCAAAACGTTCGAAAAACGCCTTCCCGCCGCGGGAAATGGGGAAAAATCTCCGAAAAACGCCTTCCCGCCGCGGGAAATGGAAAAAAACGCTCGAAAAACGGTTTCCCGCGGCGGGAAAAGGGAAAAAACGCTCGAAAAACGGTTTCCCGCGGCGGGAAGGCGGTAAAATTTTCTGGAGATCGGTTTCCCGCCACGGGAAATGGGGCTTTTTCGCCGAAAAACGCTTTCCGCCGCCGAATCACCCTACGCGCCCCCCGTAAACCTTACCTCACACAATTCGTTGCAGAGCAAAAAAAGTTGCAAGTAGAAACCGAGTGAGTTTCCGCTTGCAACTTTTCGTGACCTGATGGCGACTCTACCGACTGTCAGGACCAAGGGAGGGAGGTGATAGCATAAAAAGCGGTCGTATCATGCCCTTGAACATAGTCGTACGCCTCCGTTTGCATGGTCGTTTTGTTGGTTTTATCTGAGGGAGCGGCTTGTTGCTCCTCGTCAAGAAAGAGGGAGTAGCACAAGACGACCACAAAGAATGATAACAGTAATGCCTTCATGTTTTTCTACTTTTTGCCCTGATGATGCGTTTGTGTACGAAACGTTGCATCGCGTTGGGTTATTGTGTAGAAAACCTTTTGCCTAATCCCTACCAAAGCAGAGGGACGACTACACCTCCCCCTGCTCCTTTCTCTCCGGAACGAACGATTCGAACGTGCCGTCGGAGTAGAAGAGTAGGATTCGCTCAACTCCTCGGGCGATGGTTTTCGGTTGCTCGGGCAGCTCAGGCGTAAAGTCCGCCAACGATTCGGGTGATGTCGCTGCAGGGGGAAGGCCCACAAAGAGGCTGGGCGCCGGAGGGGGTGGCGTTGATTCCGGCGGCGTAGCTACCGGCTGTGAGCCGCGCTTCATAGGTCCTTTTTCCATCAGTAGCCAATCCGGACTGATATCAGGGAAACGCTCCAAGATCTTTTTCATCACGTCTAAGCTCGGATTGTTACGCCCGGACGTGATATGCGACATAGCCGCACGCTGAATACCTATCGCCTCAGCAAACTGTGATGCTGTAAACCCTTTTTGGGCCATCACCTGCATAATTCTCTCTCTCTCACTCATAATACACAATTGTTGATTTACACATCTACCATTCACCTTGCAGAATGGATATACAAAGATATATGGCAATTCAGTTTCTGGAAGGATATGATTGTATACTTCAAGAAATATACACTCGTATATTGTGGATATACGATTGTGTCAACCGTATATATGGCTAGTACATAATGTAATGATATGATCCGTATAAATCACTTTCTCATATCATCCATATTTAATTGATGACAAGCGTATTATTACTCCTCATATGCCTATCTATCCAGCTATACATGCTCAGGTACAGACTCCAACCCGATTTATATTTGAATGATCACTTGATTCATCATGCATAAAACGCTGATATATAGATATGATTATGCATTATATAAGGTATAGATTGGTGTTTATCAGCATATATGTCGGACGTTGTTTGCATGTATAACCGTAGCAAGAAGACGTAACAATAGGAGAACGAAGGTATACATTCATACATCTCAATGAGAATCGTAGAATACGGCGGGGAGAACATCTGTAAATTCATATAGTGTTGTACACGAATGTGTGTATACATTAGTATTTGTAATATTATTGTGTATTGATGAGAAGATGAATGAGGGGGTGTTAGAAATGTATCAGACGGTGGATTAGAAATATGTTTTACCCCTTACGGAAATACCCAGCGAGTTTCTATGAACCATTCGCCAATAGGTTCTGAAGTGGTCATCGATACGTTCCGAAGTACCCGATAATAGGGTTCCGAGCGTATCAATGACTACCTCGGAACGCATTGAGACTACGTCCAGAACATATCAACGACCGCTTAGGAACTTGTTGAGACCACGTCAAGAACCTATCTAAGGAATAGTTCGGGATGTAGCGATGGCCGCCTCGGAACGTATTACACTGCGTTCGGAACGTACTAACACCACGTCCCGGACGTATCAGGGAGAGGTTCGCAAATATTGAGGGGAGGGAGGATCGACTAAGCGGTTTTCACGGCGTATTTGCCCGATGCTGCGAGCTGGCGGAACATTTTGCGGCAACGTAGGCGGAAGAGTACGGCGGCGACACTGAGTCCGAAAATGAAGCCGGCCCATACGCCTATGGCTCCGAATTGGAAGACGAAACCTAAAAGGTATCCGAACGGCAGGTTGATGCAGATATAGGCAATGAAGGCGTAGAGCATGACAATTTTCACGTCCGTCAGGCCGCGAAGGATGCCGGCGCCGATGGTCTGTAGGCCGTCGGAAACTTGGAAGATGCCGGCCATGATGATGAGGCGTCCGCCGATGTCGATCACGGCTGGATCGGAGGTGAAGGCTGAGGCGATGGCATGGCGGAAGGTGATGAGAAGGGTGCCGGCCAGGGTGTTGTAGACGAGGCAGAGATGGACGGAGGCGTTGCCGGCCTTACGTGCGGCGTCAAGGTCGAGGGCGCCGAGCTGATGGCTGACGCGGACGGTGGTGGCGGCGCCAATGCCGAGCACGATCATATAGGTGAGGTGCGACATGTTTTGCGCGATCTGATGGCCGGCTTGCGGTGTGGCACCGAGCCAACCAACCATGATGGCCGAGAGTGCAAAGGCTAACACCTCAAGGAGCATGTGAGCCGCAATGGGAGCACCGACTTTCACGAGTTCGATGAGGCGGCGCCAACTGAAGAGGTGCATGCGGAAGGCACGGAAATAGGCCCACCACTCGCTGCGAAGACGGATGGCAAGGAGGAACATGAGGGGCATCGTCAGGCGTGAAATGAGCGTGGAGACGCCCGCACCCAGCACGCCCAGCTCGGGAAATCCGAACTTGCCATAGATGAGCAGATAGTTGAAAAGCACGTTGATGAGATTCGAGATGATGGTGATCACCATCGCAATCATGGTGTTGCCCATGCCTTCAAAGAACTGCTTGATGGCCGTGAAATAGAGGAAGGGGATCAGGCTAAAAACAAGGGTCTTGAAATAAGGGATGGCCGTCTCGACCACAGCCGCGTCCTGCCCCATATAGGGCATTAGATGGATGACGCCGAAGAGCAGGCTGCACATGACGACGGCCGAGAGGGTGGCCAGGGTGAGCGAGTTCTGGAAGAGGTCCGTCACACGGGCACGGTCGCCGCGCACGTAGGCCATGCCCACCAGTGGCGTGAGGCCCATCAGTATGCCGATCGAGAAAACGAAGCCGATGATGAAGACGGACGTGGCGAACGAGACCGATGCCAGTTGCACGGTGCCCAGCCGGCCGACCATCAGCGTGTCGACCAATTGTACGAGCGCACCACCCAGCTGTGAGAACACAATCGGGAGTGCCACCTTGAGGTTGCGCCGATAGAACGGCAGGTAGGTACGTAAGCTGTAAGCCATCGCTTCTTATTTCAAGAGAAGGGGGAGTGTCGTTGTTCGGGGTGAGCTTCAGACGTATTTGAAGGGAGGCGGCACGGGCCGGCGGAGCACCCCGAACTGCCATTTATATAGGTATGCCAAAATGCCCACGAATAGCGCCCCCGAAAGAATCAGCTCCGGCAGATCCGCCATGGGGTTGAGCTCACGAACCATGAAGAGGGCGTCCGTCTGGATCGCCGCCCCCTCATACGTGGTCAGCAGGGCGCCGCAGAGGTTGTTGGCCGCGTGCGCCCCCATCGCCACCTCAATGCCGTCGTCGAGCAACGCCGCCAATCCGAAGGCCACCCCCATGAGGATGTATTGCGGCATCATCACCCAGAAACCATACTGGGCGACCTCCGGGTTGGCCGTGTGCATGAGCCCAAACAACACGGAGGGCACCACCAGCGCCCACCACCGACTGCCCGTCCACGAGGCCACGCCCTGAGCCAGATAGCCACGAAAGAAGAACTCCTCCGAGGCGGACTGGATCGGGATCATCGTCACCGCCACCAGCACCAGCGGGATGAATCGCGCGGCATCGAAGCGGAACTCGAAATTGCCCGGATCCGTCACGTAGCCCACAGCCATCGAGATCACGTTGATGACGCCCCACACGGCAAAGCCACCGAAGAAATGACTCCAGCGCACCCGCTGCGTCCCGTTGACCACCATCCGCCACGTGCGCCCCTGCAGCTGCTGGATCAGGTAAGCGCCCGCCACCAACAGGATCACGAAGGCGAAAAGCATCACGAAAAGCATCAGGTTCGAGTCAATCCCTTCGGTCAAAAACGAGAGGTTGCCACCAGAGAGCACCTCCGGCATGTTTTGCAGCCCCCCCGACCGCAAGATGTTCCACACAATGACAGCCATATAGGGGATGGTGCCGAGGGTGTTTGAAATGAGGAAACTCAGGAAGAGGATCAGCAGATACCAATACCACTGATTTCGCTGCGCAGTCACGCATTCTAAATGATTCATCTGAATGTATACCTATAATATATGTAGTCCGATTTGCGTCACCCCGGGTCTCGGGCTGACGGCCGCAAAGGTAGCATCAGGCGCGTCCTTCCAAATTCCACCCCGCTGATCGCTTCCGTCAAGTCCCTCCCGCGTGGTTTCAGCTTAGATACACTGTTTCTGGAGCGTTCCCGGACGGTTTCAGCTTAGATACACTGTTTCTGGAGTGTTCCCGAGCGGTTTCGGCTTAGATACGCGGTTTCTGGAGCATTCCCGAGTGGTTTCGGC
Organism: Tannerella serpentiformis; assembly: GCF_003033925.1. Lineage (NCBI taxonomy): Bacteria > Pseudomonadati > Bacteroidota > Bacteroidia > Bacteroidales > Tannerellaceae > Tannerella > Tannerella serpentiformis. The sequence goes on along the minus strand of NZ_CP028365.1, from coordinate 2,908,964 downwards.
TTAGAATCACTGTTTCCGAAGCGTTCCCGCGTGGTTTCGGCTTAGATACACTGTTTCTAGAGTATTCCCGAGTGGTTTCAGCTTAGATACACTGTTTCTGGAGCGTTCCCGGGCGGTTTCGGCTTAGAATCACTGTTTCTGGAGCATTCCCGGGCGGTTTCGGCTTAGAATCACTGTTTCTGGAGCGTTCCCGAGCGATAAGCGACTACAGTTTGGCTTATCCGCGGCTTTTCACTCCGCGTTTTCGGTCTATTTTTGCGCCGCGCTGCCGGAACAGGCCGACAGCCAATAGAATAAGAAAGGAATAAGCCAATATGGAAATGAGAATTAGAATAAACGGAATGAGTTGCAGCCATTGCCAGGCTCGCGTAGAAAAAGGGCTCTCTGAACTGGACGGCGTGACGTCCGTTCGCGTCGATCTCCCGACCGGCACCGCCACCGTCGTGGGCGACGTGACCGAAGACCGCCTCCGCACTGCCCTCGACGACCTCGGTTACGAATACGGCGGCAAGCTCTGACCCCTCCCCCACCGGAACGAACGGCTCGTCCCTCCCCGCGGACTGTTTTTTGGCGCCCCCCTTCCAGATTATTCAAATGGCTATATATTTGCAGTCCAAAATATTAGACGGATACATTATATATAACTATAATAGAGATATGACCAAAGCAGACATTGTAAGCGAGATCGCAAGGAGCACGGGGATAGATAAAAATACGGTCTTGACAAGCGTGGAATCGTTCATGGAAGAGGTAAAGAAATCACTCGCAGCAGGCGAGAACGTGTACCTCCGTGGATTTGGCAGCTTTATCGTCAAGAGACGCGCGCAAAAGACCGCCAGAAACATCTCACAGAACACCACGATGATCATTCCCGAGCACGACATCCCGTCATTCAAGCCAGCTCGAATCTTCATGAATCAAGTAGCGAACAAATAAAACAGGAACACTTATATAACCCATTTAATTATTCAAAGTCATGCCAAGCGGAAAGAAAAGAAAGAGACACAAGATGTCCACGCACAAGCGTAAGAAGAGACTGAGAAAGAATCGGCATAAGAAGAAGTAAGTCTCAACCCCGGAACTTTTGGAAGAACAAACTCTGAGCGCTCAGCTTTTACGTTTGTTCTTCCATTTCATATATACACGAATAAGCAACAAGATCAAATTGTGGTAAGCGAATTAATTGTAGACGTCAAGCGTGACGAGATCTCGATCGCCGTACTCGAGGACAGGAGCCTGGTGGAACTGCAAAAGGAACAGCAGAGCGACTCCTTCGCCGTGGGCAACATCTATCTGGCACGCATCAAGAAGCTACTGCCGGGGCTGAACGCCGCCTTCGTCGACGTGGGATATAAAAAGGAAGCCTTCCTGCACTACCAAGACCTGGGCCCCACGTTCAAGACGCAACAGAAGTTCCTCAAGCAGTGGCGGGGCGACCCCAAACGCCGACAGCCCGTGCAGAAAGTCAGCCTACAGCCCGACATCGATAAGGACGGCACCATCGGCGACGCCCTAACCGTGGGCGACGAGATACTGGTGCAAATAGCCAAAGAGCCCATCTCGACAAAGGGCCCACGACTGACGGCCGAAATATCCTTCGCCGGACGATTCCTCGTCCTGATCCCCTTTGCGGACAAAATATCCGTCTCCACCAAAATCAAATCGAGCGAAGAGCGAGCCCGCCTTCGCCAACTCATCCAAAGCGTAAAGCCGAAAAACTTCAGCGTCATCGTCCGCACCTCCGCCGAGGGCAAACGCGTGGCCGAACTGGACGGCGAGCTGCGCATCCTACAAAAACGCTGGGAGGACAACATCCTCAAAGTGGCCGCCAAGACGAAAGCCCCACTCGTCATCTACGAGGAAACGGCCCGCACCGTCGCCCTGCTGCGCGACATCTTCAACGCCTCGTTCCAAAACATCTACGTCAACGACCAACACGTCTTCGAGAGCGTCTACGACTACGTCAGCCTCATCGCTCCCGAACAGAAAGAAATCGTCAAGCTCTACACCGGCGAGCTCCCCATCTTCGACAACTTCGGCGTCACGAAGCAGATCAAGTCGCTCTTCGGCCGCACCGTCACCTACAAAGGCGGCGCCTACCTCATCATCGAGCACACCGAGGCCATGCACGTCATCGACGTCAACAGTGGCAACCGCGTCAAGGGGAACACCGAGCAGGAAAAGACGGCCTTCAACGTCAACATCGCCGCCGCCGAAGAGATAGCCCGACAGCTCCGACTGCGCGATATGGGCGGCATCATCGTCATCGACTTCATCGACCTCACCGAGGCCTCCAACCGCCAGCAACTCTTCGAGCACATGACCAAGGCGATGGCTAATGATCGCGCCAAGCACAACATCCTCCCCTTGAGCAAATTCTGCCTCATGCAGATCACACGCCAACGCGTGCGCCCCATCCTCGACGTGCAGACCACCGAAAGCTGCCCCTCATGCTTCGGCACAGGCGTGGTCAAGTCGTCCATCCTCTTCACCGACAACCTCGAGGGAAAGATCGACTGCCTCGTCAACCGCCACAACGTGAAGCGACTCACCCTCAACGTCCACCCCTACGTAGCGGCCTACATCAACAAGGGTATTTTCTCGCTGGCCATGAAGTGGAAGATGAAATACACGCACCAACTCAAGGTCGTGCCCGACCAGAGCCTTGCCTTCCTGGAATACAAATTCTACGACCAGGACAAGAACGAGCTGGACATGCAGGAAGAAAAAGAAATCGTAAAGAAGTGAAGCGTGGGGCGGAGCGGCCGATGCCCCTCCCCCACGTTCCCACATATATATAATGTATCTCACCCCCCTCCTTTTTCTACACGATTCCCCCTCCCCTTCTCCCCTAAAACAAACGATTGAGCGATGAAGCACTTTATCCTCTTATGCGTCTGCGTGGGCTATATGCAGACGGCCGCGGCGCAGGACAAACCCATCAAACTCTTTCCCGAAGGTGTGCCCGGCGGCGCCGACACCGTGGCCGAAAAAAGAAATACGGATGGCAACCGCGTGGCCGGTGGAAACGTGCTGCGCATCACGAACGTCAGCCAACCCACCATCACCATCTATCAACCCCCGCAGGAGTTTGCCGCCGGATCGGCCGTCATCGTCTGCCCGGGCGGCGGGTACGACCTCCTGGCCTACGATCTGGAGGGCGACGAGGCCTGCCTCTGGCTCAACGATCTGGGCATCACGGCCGTGCTACTCAAGTATCGCGTGCCCCAACGTGAGGGCCGACCGCCCTACGAGGCACCCCTCGAAGACCTCCAACGCGCCATCAGCTACGTGCGCGCCCATCGCTCCTCGCTCAACATCGACCCGGAGCGCATCGGCGTGCTCGGATTCTCGTCCGGCGGACAACTGGCCGCCCTGGCCGCCACACAGTTCGACCGCCGCACCTACCCGCTGCGGGCCGTCGACAAAGCCTCCTGCCGCCCCAACTTCTGCCTCCTCGTCTACCCCTCCCACCTCGGGGCCCGCGCCACCGACAGCTGTTTGCAGACGGCGCCCGAGCTGCGCGTCACCAAGCGCACTCCCCCGACGATGATCGTGCAAACCGAGGACGACAAGTCCTTCATCGACGGCAGCCTCTCCTACTATCGCGCCCTGAAGTCGGTCGGCGTCCGCGCCTGGCTATTCCTCTACAGCCGCGGCGGCCACGGCTACGGGCTGCGCGACACGGGCGCGATGGTCAACAGTTGGCCCGACCGCGCCGAGGACTGGTTTCGCGAGATCGGCGTCATCACGGCCGACACCGACGATTGACGGGCCTTCCATCGTCAACCGCTTATCCCTTGGGGGGCGGGGGTACGTCCCGAAGTGGGCGTAATAGGTTCGGAGGGGTATTTAATACCGTTCCGAGGGGTATTTAATACCGTCCCGAGAGGTATTTAATACCGTTCCGAGGGGTATTTAATACCGTTCCGAAGGGTATTTAATACCGTCCCGAGGGGTATTTAATACGGTTCGGCGGGGTATTTAATATGGTTCCGAGGGGTATTTAATCACGTCCGGAACGTGATTACGACCACCTCGGAAGGGTATTTAATTACGTTCAGAACGTCATTACACCCACCTCGGAACGTCATTAGACCACGTTCGGAAAGGGGTAAAAACACGTTCGGAACCTACCCCCAGTGGGATAGATTCCGAATGTCATACGGATCACGTGTATAGCTCTCCTATTTATTCCTCCGGCAGGTGGATATCAGGGCCGCCGTTATCGGGCTTTTTCTTATCGTCCGGCTTCTTGTCCTCTGGCTTCTTACCCTCCGGTTTCTTGTCTCCCGGCTTTTTCTCCTTACCCTCAGCCTTTCTGCCTCCGTGGTAGTGCTGCCTCAGATCCTGATAGATGGTCGTCGTGCCCGGTTCGTTCTGCTCGGCTAAGAATTTCACGTAACGATAATAGGCCTGTGCCACTTGCAGGTTGTCGTAGTCGAGCAGCGTCTTCGTGTCACGCAGCTTTTCAGCCACCATAGTCAGCTCGCGGAGTGGCGCCTCCACCTGTCCACGCGCCGCATAGTCGCGGTCGAACTCGGCCTTGTCGATTGTCTTCGGCACGGTGTGCGGCGCCTTCTCCATGTAAAACTTAGCCTTGTCTACCAGCAACTTATTGCGGTCGGCAATGCTGCCATACTGTCGGCGATCCTCGGGCGTAAGGTTGATAGCCTTGCCCTTGAGTATCGTGTTGATCTGCTCAATGGCGGTGGAGATCTTCGTCAGCTCCTCGTCGGTGAATGAAACCGAAATCAAATTGTCTAATGCCATGGGTGATGTTCCTTTCTTTTTAATGTGTATGTGGTCGTTATGGGTTATGATGATGTTTTCATCGGCGGCAAAAGTAGGCCCACATGGATCATATCCAAAAGTGAGGATCACGATTTTATGTCTTCGCTGCCCCTCAGATAGGCACGTTTCATCCCACCTACCCCTCCACCGAGTGCCCCAAGCCAGGTAATAACTTGTTGAAAAGTAATTCGCAAGATGCTTGGGAATGTCGATTGTTCTTTTCCAAAGTGATTCGTTTCGGGTAACATCTTGGACTGCGAAAAATCATTATACGCTTGTTTATAGCGGGTTAAAGAATCGTTTCGGGAAACTTCTTCATTTACGCCATCTTTCAGGTGACTTCTTTCCACGAACAAGGCATGAAGAAAAGTCTACCTTTGCGTCACTTTTAAGGAAAGAATTATCGCAAAAAATATCGCAAAACGACTACATACACACCTCAATGAAAAAGATTCACTTCATGGGCGCAGAGACGGAAACGTACACCTTTGACGAGGCCTACGCCGCATCGCTCGACTACTTCACTGGCGACGAACTGGCCGCCAAAGTCTGGGTCAACAAGTACGCATTGAAAGATGCTTACGGGAACATCTATGAACAGTCGCCCGCCGACATGCACCGCCGCCTGGCACGCGAGATCGCCCGCGTGGAGCGCAAGTATCCCAACCCGCTGACCGAAGACCAGCTCTTCGAACTCTTCGACCACTTCCGCTACATCGTGCCCCAGGGCAGCCCCATGACGGGCATCGGCAACGACCATCAGATCGCCTCGCTCTCGAACTGCTTCGTGATTGGCGTCGAGGGCAACGCCGACTCCTACGGCGCCGTGATCCGCATCGACGAGGAGCAGGTGCAGCTCATGAAGCGACGCGGCGGCGTCGGCCACGACCTCTCGCACATCCGCCCCAAAGGCTCGCCCGTGAAGAACTCCGCGCTCACCTCTACCGGCCTCGTGCCCTTCATGGAGCGCTATTCAAACTCTACCCGTGAGGTGGCTCAGGACGGCCGACGCGGTGCCCTCATGCTCACCGTCTCCATCAAGCACCCCGACGCCGAATCATTCATTGACGCAAAGATGACCGAGGGCAAGGTGACGGGTGCCAATGTGTCAGTCAAGATCGACGACGAGTTCATGCAAGCCGTCATCAACGACACCCCCTACCGCCAGCAATACCCCATCGCGGGCCCCGATCCGATGGTAAGAAAGGACATCAGCGCCCGATCACTGTGGAAGAAGATCATCCACAACGCATGGAAATCAGCCGAGCCAGGCGTGCTCTTCTGGGACACCATCCTGCGCGAATCTGTGCCCGACAGCTATGCCGATCTGGGCTTCCGCACCGTCTCCACCAACCCCTGCGGCGAGATTCCCCTTTGTCCCTACGACAGCTGCAGACTGCTGGCTATCAACCTCTACTCCTACGTCGTCAACCCCTTCACACCCGATGCGCACTTCGACTTCGACCTGTTCAAGAAGCACGTCGGACTGGCTCAGCGCATCATGGACGACATCATCGATCTGGAGTCTGAGAAGATCGACAAGATCCTCGAGAAGATCGATTCCGACCCCGAAGCCGACGAGATCAAGCGTGCCGAACGCGAGCTCTGGCAACGCATCCGTCGCAAGACTCTCATGGGTCGACGCACCGGCGTAGGCATCACCGCCGAGGGTGACATGTTGGCAGCCCTCAACCTCCGTTACGGTACGGAAGAGGCTACCGACGTGGCCGAAGAGATACAGAAGACACTCGCTCTGGCCGCCTACTCCTCGTCTGTCGAGCTGGCCCGCGACCGTGGCGCCTTCGAGATCTACGACGCCGAACGCGAGAAGAACAATCCCTTCATCGCCCGCCTGCGCGAAGCCGACCCGGCCCTCTACGAACGCATGACGAAGTTCGGCCGACGCAACATCGCCTGCCTCACCATCGCCCCCACTGGCACCACGAGCCTCATGACGCAGACCACGTCCGGCATCGAGCCCGTCTTCCTGCCCGTCTACAAACGCCGCCGCAAGGTGAACCCGAACGACACGGACGTACATATAGATTATGTGGACGAGACGGGCGACGCCTTCGAGGAGTACGTCGTCTTCCACCACAAGTTCGTCACCTGGATGCTGGCCAACGGCTACCCGGCGGCCAAGAAGTACACCTCGGCCGAGATCGACGACATGATCGCACACTCACCTTATTATAAGGCCACTTCGAACGACGTCGACTGGGTGCAGAAAGTGAAGATGCAAGGCCGCATCCAGCGCTGGGTCGACCACTCGATCAGCGTGACGATCAACCTGCCGAACGACGTCTCTGAGGACCTCGTAGATCAGCTCTACGTCGAGGCTTGGCGCTCGGGTTGCAAGGGCTGCACCGTCTATCGCGACGGATCGCGTGCCGGCGTACTCATCTCCGCCGAGGACAAGAAGAAGAAAGGAGAGACCAAGATGGCTCCCCCGCAGATCGTCTCCACCCGCCCGGCAGAGCTTGACGCCGACGTGGTGAAGTTCCAGAACAACCGCGAGAAGTGGATTGCCTTCGTGGGCCTGCTCAACGGTCGCCCCTACGAGATCTTCACCGGTCTGGCCGACGACGAAGAGGGCATCATGTTGCCCAAGACGGTCGAGAAAGGCTCCATCATCAAGAGTTACGACTCCGATGGTCGCAAGCATTACGACTTCCAGTTCAAGAACAAGCGCGGCTTCAAGATGACGCTCGAGGGCCTCGATAGCAAGTTCGAGCCGGAGTATTGGAACTACGCGAAGCTGATCTCCGGTGTCCTGCGCTACGGTATGCCCATCACGCAAGTCATCAAGCTGGTGCAGGAGATGGAGCTGAACAACGAATCGATCAACACGTGGAAGAACGGCGTGGCGCGCGCCCTGAAGAAGTACCTCCCGAACGGCACGGAGGTGAAGGGTCAAGAGTGCCCCAACTGCGGCAGCGAGACGCTGGTTTACCAAGAAGGCTGCCTACTCTGCGCCAACTGCGGCGCCACGGAGTGCGGATAATCTTTCCCCTATGACTCTCACTTTCCACCTCTTCTACCCCGCACCGACGGGCCACACCGTGCAGCTTGTCTGCCGAGACATCGCGACAGCTGCCGGTGCTGACCCCGCCGTGGGTCTACCGATGACCTCCACCGACGGGGCGCATTGGTCGCTCTCGCTCGATGTGCCCACGTCGTTGCTGGAGGCCGACTATGCCTACCAATCCCTCGATGCTGACGGGCAACCGTCCGACGAGCCTTGGCGACCGATGCGCCACGTATCGCTCGACCCGACTCACGCTGTCTACACCCTGCATGACCGTTGGCAGACTATCCCCGGCGACAGCCCTCTCTACACCGCGGCCTTCACCCACGCACACTTTATCAGGCACGAGCCACAATCTCCGACCAAGGCGACTCACCCGCGCAGTCTCATCCTACGTGTACCGGCCCCACGCGTCGGAAAGGATGAGCACGTGGCCATCGTCGGCAGCTGCGACAGCCTCGGCAACTGGGATCCCACGCGAGCCGTACGAATGAGCGACGCTCACTTCCCCGATTGGGAGGTCTGCTTAGACTTGGATACGCTCACCCTTCCGTTCGAATACAAGTTCATCCTCCGCAATACCGACGGCCAACTCCACCAATGGGAGGCCGATTTTAACCGTACGTGGACGGGAAGTACGCCGCGAGCGTCCGAGGTCGTGATCGTGTCAGAAACACCCTTCCGCGACGCACGTCCCCAGTGGAAGGGTGCGGGTACGGTGGTTCCTGTCTTCTCCCTGCGATCGGAAACGAGCTTCGGCGTAGGTGACTTGCACGACTTGCGACTCCTCATCGACTGGGCCGCTGAGACAGGACAGTCCGTCGTGCAAGTGCTGCCGATGAATGACACGACCGCCACCTACACCTACCGCGACTCCTACCCCTATAGCGCCATCTCTGTCTACGCCCTCCACCCCATCTATCTCTCACTGACCGACCTCGAGCCGCTAAAAGACGCGCATCAATCGGCCGTCTTTCAACGTATGCAACGCCAACTCAACGCGTTGCCGGAGATGGATTATGAGGCGGTTCTAAAGGGCAAGCTGGACTATTGTCGCACCTACTTCAGCGAGTCGGGGGCGAAGGTGTTGCAGAGCGACGGCTATCGGCGTTTTGTCAGGAAGAACCGTGCATGGCTCATGCCTTACGCCGTCTTCTGTTACTACCGCGACCTACACGGCACAGTCGACTTCATCCGCTGGGGCGACGATGCGACGTACGATACCGACCGGGTGCGGGCGCTCTTCGATGCACAGTGGAAGACGTCTGGCGAGGTGGGTTACCACTGCTTCCTGCAATACATCCTGCACACACAGTTCAGCGACGTGGCCGACTATGCACGCCGCCGAGGTGTGATCCTCAAGGGCGATCTACCTATCGGTGTCAACCGGGCCAGCGTGGACGCGTGGGCCGACACGCCGTATTTCAACCCGCAACAGCAGGCAGGCGCTCCGCCCGACGACTTCTCCACCGTGGGGCAGAATTGGGGCTTTCCGACCTACAACTGGGAGGTGATGGAGCGCGACGATTTCGCTTGGTGGAAGGCGCGACTCGGTAAGCTCAGCGAATACTTCGACTGCTTCCGCATCGACCATATCCTCGGTTTCTTCCGTATTTGGGAAGTACCGATCGACTATGTGCGTGGCCTTTGTGGACACTTTCGTCCGGCTCTTCCACTCACCCCGGACGAGATCGAGGCCTTTGGGTTGTCCTTCGATGTACGTTATGCCCGCCCTATGATCCGACGCGAATGCCTCGCCGAAGTATTCGGTGATAAGTCGGACGAAGTGCTGGCACGTTTTCTTACTTCTATCGATGACGCGTATGTGGCTCCGAACGCCCTTTGTGATACCCAACAAAAGATCGCCACACTGTTTCAGAAAGCCAACGACATCGGTCTGCGCGATGCCCTCTACCGTCTCACCGAGGAGGTGCTCTTCGTGGAAGATCCCTACACGCCTGGCCATTACCATCCGCGTATTTCGGCCGATCGCTCACTACGTTACCACACACTGACCGAGGCCCATCGTATCGCTTTCGATCGCCTCTACGCCGACTTTTTCTTCGTCCGCCACCACGACTTTTGGCGTGACACGGCCCTCCGTCGCCTCCACCCCCTGACGGCTTCCACCGATATGCTTGTCTGTGGCGAAGACCTCGGCATGATCCCCGATTCGGTGCACGAAGTCATGGACCGCCTGCGCATCCTCAGTCTTGAGCTGGGGCGTATCTCCAAGATCTACGGCGTGGAGTTCACCGACCTCCGCCGTGCGCCCTACCTCTCTGTCTGCACCACCTCCACGCACGACATGGCGCCGCTGCGTCTCTGGTGGCAAGAGGATGCCGAACGCACCCGCCGCTACCTGCAGGCCCTATCCTACCCTACCCACAATGAAAATGAAGAAGCTACGCCCGAAGCCGCTGAGTGTATCGTTCGCGACCACCTTCAGGCGGCCTCCATCCTCACTGTCCTCCCTCTCCAGGACTGGCTGGCAATAGATGGTAGTCTGCGTGTACCAGACCCGACTCGCGAGCGGATCAACATCCCCGCCGATCCGGATCATTACTGGCGTTACCGCATGCACCTCACACTCGAGGAGCTACTCGGAGCTGAGGCATTCAACAAAAAAATCGGTGCGATGCTCCGAGAGAGCAACCGCACCGATTGAAGGCGATTGTGTGTGAAACGAATGAAAGATGTGGGAGGGCTACTTCTTATTGAGCGGCGTGACGTTCGACTTGTTGTTGCCCTGTGTACGCGGATCGTCCACCTTGCCTGACATCGTACACGTACCGTTGAAGTGAGCACCCGGTTCGATCTCCAGCGTTTGCGTGAAGATGTCGCCCTTGATGATGGCGGTCGACTTGAAGACCAGCTTCTCCTTGATACGGATCGAGCCTTCTACATCGCCCAAGATCTCAGCATTGTCGGAGATGATATTACCGACTATGCTACCCTTAGGGCCAATAACGATCTTGCCCTTGCAATTGATGTCGCCCTCGATACGTCCGTCCAACCGGAAGTCCGATTCCGAGGCCACGCTACCCGTTACGACCGTTCCCGCGGCCAGCACATTGTGCATCCCACCGCTACTCAGCGGTATCTCTTCGTTCTTTGTTCGTACCATGATTTTTTATGTTTGGTTTTCGCAAATATAGACAGTTTTTCCGGCGGCGAAAGACAGAACGAACAGAGACGAGATCTATTCCTACATGGCAGCAACCCGGCTAAAGGCCGTAACTACCAACGATTATCGAGGGTGAAGCCCTCAAAACCAGTCGGCCCCATGGCCCTAACAATCTCTGATTATGAACGGAAAAATCGCCCTACGCGGCATGAAATTCTACGCCCATCACGGCGTCTTTGAACAGGAAACTGTGATCGGTGGATACTACACCGTAGACGTGGCCTTTGCCCTGCCCACCCTTGCTTCCACGGAGACGGACGAGCTGTCGGATACGGTCAACTATGCCGAAATCTACGACCGAGTGCAGGCCGAGATGGCCCGTCCCTCGCGTCTGATCGAGCATGTGGCCGGACGCATCCACCGCGCCTTGCACGCCTATCGATCTGACCTGACCGACCTACGCGTCACGGTCACCAAACATCATCCACCTCTCGGTGGCGAAGTCCGTGACGCCACCGTGACGCTGGAGGACTGAAGCGGGATTATATCGTTGATTATTGCTACCCGAGGCGTCCACGAATTTGGTCGGGTACCTGTGGGGCGTATGCTTTTGCGCCCTTACAACCGGGTACAAATAAGTCGGATAGCGAAAGAAAAAAAGGCGTTGACAGCAGTCAGAGGTATGCGCCCCGGAGTTTTCTGCCCGTTGACAGTTGTCAAAGCCCCGAAAACTTGAGGATTCTACCCTTTGACAACAGTCAAAGCACAAAATCCCTAAGGTTTTTGCGCATTGACAACTGTCAACGGTCAAAAAACTCGGGGATTCTATTCATTGATAGCTGTCAGAGGGCAGAATCCCGGGGGGTGCATGCCTCTGACTGCTGTCAATGACCGATCTCTTAAATATTTTAACAGGAAGACGAGAGGAAGGTGAACCCGCCCGCCGCTTGACGAGTCTCGTGCTACTTTTGTCCGCCGAAAAGGGCCGCGGGTGAATGTACACCTCTTATTATATGTATGTCACCCCCGATCAAACCACCCTATAACTACCCTATATATGGAAAGAGTCATCGATTTAATCAACAAGAGCCGAGGCACGGCCTTCTCGTTCGAGATCCTGCCGCCGCTGAAGGGCAACAGCATCCAGAGCGTCTATCGCGTCATCGACAAGCTGCGCGACTTCGACCCCAAGTACATCAACATCACCTCGCACCACAGCGAAGCCATCGAGGTGCGCGGCACGGACGGCATGGTGCGCACCGTCAACCTGCGCAAACGCCCCGGATCAGTCGCCATCGCCTCGGCCATACAGAACCGCTACGGCATCGCCGCCGTGCCACACCTCGTCTGCAAGGGCTTCACCAAAGATGAGACGGAGTATGGCCTGATCGACCTGAATTTCCTGGGCGTGAACAACCTCCTCCTCCTCCGCGGCGACGTCAAGCGGCTCCACGAGCCCGATAACGCCGAGATTTATCACGATCACGCCACCGATCTACAGCTCCAAGTGAACAATTTCAACCGCGGCATAGCTCTGGACGGCTCGCCGATCACGGATATCGAAACGCCCTTCTCTTACGGCATGGCCTGCTACCCCGAGATGCACGAGGATGCCCTGTCGATGGACGACGACATCCGATACGCCAAGCTGAAGGTGGAACAGGGCGCGGAGTATCTCGTTACGCAGATGTTTTTTGACAATGCGAAGTATTACGCCTTCGTCGATCGCATGCGGGCGGAGGGCGTCACGGTGCCCATCATCCCGGGCATCAAGCCGATCGTGCTGCGCGACCAGTTGGAGGTCATTCCGCGCATCTTCCACTGCACCTTCCCGCCCGAGTTTGCCGCCGCGCTCAGTCGTTGCAAGACTGACCAAGAGGCGACGGAGGTTGGCGTAGAGTGGTGCACAGCCCAGTGTCGCGATCTGGTGGCACACGGCGTGCCCAGCATCCATTTCTACACCCTGATGGCCTCGGACAGCATCCGCCGCGTAGCCAAAGAGATCTACTGATGATAAAATGAACGGTGAAAATGGGGACGCTCATTCAGGGACGCCGCCCCCATTTTTCGTTTTATCCACCATACTCAACTAGGTTTTCCGCCGAGAAATTAGGGGCACACACAACTCTACGCCCTCGTTTTCGTTTTTAGCATGTAGATTTTAGTTCTCTCTATGTATTTCCACAACGTTATCGGGCAGGATGACCTCAAGGCACGCCTCACGGACACAGCGCGCCGAGGCCTCATCCCCCATGCCCGCCTTTTTTGCGGACGCATGGGCTGCGGCACCTTCCCGCTGGCCCTCGCTTACGCCCGTTATTTGAATTGCTCCGACCGTACGGACACGGACGCTTGCGGGAAATGCCATTCCTGTCGCCAATATGATGCGCTCGCACACCCCGATTTGCATTTCGTCTTCCCCATTGTCGCTGACAAAAAGAGGAAGCGGACCGTCTGCGACGATTACCTCGGTGAATGGCGCGCGATGCTGACTGAGCACACCTATTTTGACCTCGATGAGTGGCTCGACAGGATGGAGACTGCTGGTCGACAGGCCTTAATCTACGCCGAGGAAAGTGACCAGATGATTCGCGCCACCAGCCTCCGAATCTACGAGGCCCAATACCGTGTGCTGATCGTCTGGATGCCTGAGCGCATGCATGCCGCATGCGCCAACAAGCTGCTCAAACTCATCGAAGAGCCCCCGGCACGCACCGTGATCTTGATGGTCTCCGACGCGCCAGACTTGATCCTCGGTACAATCCTTTCGCGCACGCAAAGACTCGACGTCCGACCCATCGAGGCCGACGCCCTCGCCCGCGCATTGGAGCAGCGCAGCGGGCTGTCCTCCGACGCCGCTCGCCACACGGCCCACCTGGCCCATGGCGATCTGCTCGCCGCGGAACGTATCATGGGGCAGGACGAGCGGGAGCGTCTTTTCCTCGACTTTTTCATCCGTATCATGCGCAACGCCTGGAAACGCGACGTCCGCGCCATGAAGCAGACCGCCGACGAGCTCGCCGCGCTCTCCCGCGAGCAGCAGCGTGCCTTTTTGGCCTACTGCCAACACCTCGTAAGGGAGAATTTCGTCCGCCGATTCCGTTCCGACGACCTCAATTACCTCCGCCCGGACGAGGCCGCCTTCTCCGCTCGCTTCTCGCCCTATGTCAACGAGCGGAATGTCTTCGATTTCGCCGCCGAGCTGGCCGATGCGGAGCGTCACATCACCCAAAACGGCAATGCGAAAATGATCTTCTTCGACTTCACCCTCCGAATCACAGTCCTATTAAAGAAATGACCCGTAAGCCCCTCCTTTTTCTCACGCTCATCCTGCTCCTTACCTCGGCCTGCCACTCCACTTCGGCCGACGTGGATTCGACTGCCGATCCTGCTCCCATCGCTCGCTTCGATCGCGATCTCTTCGCTTATGTGGATGCCGACAGCGCGCACGCGACCATCCTACGCGACGGTCTACTCCGCACCTATCCCGAAATGCTCCGCATCCTCTCCCTCGCCCTCTTCGAGCGCCCGGACACGCCGACCGTGGACTACTTCGGGCGCCTCTCCGACTACTACAATGAGCCCACCCTACACCGACTCTATGCCGACGCCCTCGAGCGATACACCGACTCGGCCGTCGACACTCTTTCCCGCACGCTCGGCGCGGCCTTCACCCGCCTCGAGGCCGATCTTCCTGGGCACCGTCGGCCCGCACTCTGCCTGCACGTCTCTGGGCTCTATCAAAATGTACTCGTGGGCGACAGCCTACTCTCCGTTTCCATCGACAAATACCTCGGCGCAGACTATCCGCTCTATGCCGACTTCTTCACGCCCTATGCGCGCCGCAGGATGGCCCCCGAATGCGTGGCGCCAGACCTCATGGCGGCCTATCTGATGTCCGAATACCCTTTCCGAGGCAATGAAGCCGTGCTGCTCGACCGGATGATCTACGAAGGCGCCCTCCGCTATGCTGTGCTCCGTGCCCTGCCCGATCTCAGCATGACCACGCTCATGGGCTGGACGCCTGATGAGCTGAGCGAAGTGGAGCGTCGCGAGGCGGACATCTGGCGGATCATCGTCGAGCGCCGCGCTCTCTACACGCCGGATCGTACCGCCACGGCGCGTTACTTCCTAGATCGGCCGTCAGACTTCCTCTCCGACAAATTGCCCGGCCGACTCGGCGCGTGGATCGGTCTCCGCATCGTCAGTCGCTATATGGATCACACGCACGCCCCACTCGACAACCTCCTCCGCACCACCGACGCGCAAGCCGTCCTCATCGCCTCAAAATATCACCCCCGCTAACCCCTGCACTGCCCTTTCGCGGCTGTTTTTTCTTGTTCCACTCATTTATACACTCCATTTTTCGGGGTAAATAGCGCCGCACAGGTGTAAAGCCACGAACTACACTGTATTTTTCAGTCGCATAAATCGAGGGGGATAAATTTCCGCGCATTCTTCGGGTAACACGTTTTGAAGCCCTGCGTTTTTGCTGTTTGGGGGTGCATGCATGGCGGAGAGAAATATATAAACGTACGCGCACGTACCTTTATAATAGAGCGACGGCGTCCGTCGGACTTTCGAGGGCCAGACAGAGGGGCGACCTGCATGCAGCGACGCTTTTCGGGGCATGCGACGGAAGGGGAGGCCGGAAATGCAACAATCCGTATCCTATCTTACTTTTGCGGGCCGAAATCATCCCCTCAAGCGAACATTTCACAATATGAACCACATACGCAACTTCTGCATCATCGCCCACATCGACCACGGGAAAAGTACCCTCGCCGACAGATTGCTCGAGTACACCAAGACGGTCTCCCCTAAAGACATGCAAGCCCAGGTGCTCGACAATATGGATCTCGAACGCGAGCGCGGAATCACCATCAAGAGCCATGCGATCCAAATGGACTACGCATATCGGGACGAGAAGTGGGTGCTGAACCTGATCGACACGCCCGGGCATGTCGATTTCTCGTATGAAGTCTCGCGTTCCATTGCCGCCTGCGAGGGCGCACTGCTGGTGGTCGACGCCGCACAAGGCATTCAGGCCCAAACGATCTCAAATCTCTACATGGCCATCGAAAATGACCTCGAGATCATTCCGGTGATCAACAAAGTCGACCTTCCGAGCGCCAAGCCTGAGGAGATTGAAGACCAAATCATTGAACTCATCGGCTGTCCCCGAGAGTCCATCCTTCGTGCCAGCGGAAAGACGGGCTTGGGCGTGGCGGAAGTGCTGAACGCCGTGGTCGATCGGATCCCGGCCCCCAAGGGCGATCCCGACGCGCCGTTGCAATGCCTCATCTTCGACTCAGTCTTCAACCCCTTCCGGGGGATTATCGCCTATTTCAAGGTGGTAAACGGGGTGATTCGGCGCGGCGATATGGTCAAGTTCATGGCTACCGGTCGCGAGTACGACGCCGACGAGGTGGGCGCCCTGAAGCTCGAAATGAGCCCGCGCGAGGAGGTCCGTACCGGCGATGTAGGCTATATCATCTCGGGCATTAAGACCTCGAAAGAGGTGCGAGTCGGCGACACCATCACCCATGTGGCCCGCCCCGCCAGCGAACATATCGAAGGCTTTCAAGAAGTCAAGCCGATGGTCTTTGCCGGTGTCTATCCCATTGCATCGGAGGACTTTGAAAACCTGCGTGCCTCACTCGAGAAGCTCCAGCTCAACGACGCCTCCCTGACCTTCCAGCCCGAGAGCTCCGTGGCCCTTGGGTTCGGCTTCCGATGTGGCTTCCTCGGACTCTTACACATGGAGATCGTGCAGGAACGTCTCGAACGTGAGTTCGGAATGGACGTGATCACCACGGTGCCGAACGTATCTTACAAGGTGTACGATCGCAAAGGCGTATGCACCGAAGTGCACAACCCCGGAGGCCTCCCAGACCCAACGCTTATCGATCACATCGACGAGCCCTTCATCCGCGCTTCGATCATCACCCAAACCACTTACATCGGCCCCATCATGACCCTCTGTCTGGGTAAACGCGGTGTGCTCATTAAGCAGGATTACATCACGGGAAACCGTATCGAACTCTTCTACGACCTCCCTCTCGGCGAGATCGTAATCGACTTCTACGACAAACTGAAGAGCATCTCCAAGGGATATGCCTCTTTCGACTACCACTTGCATGATTACCGCCCGGGAAAGCTCGTCAAACTCGATATTCTGCTCAATGGCGAGCCGGTAGATGCCCTTTCTACGCTTACACACTTCGACAACAGCGTGTCGTTTGGCCGACGCATGTGCGAAAAGCTCAAAGAGCTTATTCCCCGCCAACAATTCGACATCGCGATACAGGCTGCCATTGGTGCGAAGATTATCGCTCGGGAAACGATCAAGGCCGTCCGCAAGGATGTTACCGCCAAATGCTACGGAGGTGATGTCTCACGCAAGCGAAAGCTCCTCGAGAAGCAAAAAGAGGGCAAGAAACGGATGAAGCAGATCGGAACCGTGGAAGTTCCCCAGAAGGCCTTCTTAGCGGTCCTGAAATTAGACTAACTCTGGACCAACCACTACAAATACATCATCAATGAAGGGCGCGACGCAGGGCAGCCCCTTAGGCGCCTGCCCTACCTCAAACTCCGTTTTACTATCCCTATACGCATGATCGAAAGTGATACGAATTATTCGTTCCTGATCGGGTCGATGTCCCACCTCACGTGTGCATCTGTGCGGGCCCTCTCCGATCGCTTTATCACCGACCTGGCCGAGGCCGATCGGGACCACCTCTTCGCCGAACTCAAACGAGACGGCAACCAATTGACCACCGAGCCGCGCCTCTGTGCTTACACCTATGCCTTCGGGGCTGTGCGTGAGGCCCGCCTCCGACGTGCTTTTTCGCACCTCTCCAACATCTTTGCCCAGCGCGACGTGGAGCTGATCGACTACGGCTGCGGTGTGGGCCTCGGCGCCTTGGTCTATCACGACCTACTCCTTGAGCGCGGCCTGCCCCTTACGTCCGTTCGGCGTATCACCCTGATCGACCCCACTCCACGCTGCCTCGAGCGCGCTGCACTACACGCCCGCGTTTGCTTTCCCGGCGCCGAACTGCGCACCATCTGCAAGTACACCGATGAGCTTCAAGCCGCAGACACAACGTCCGACGCGAAGCTCCACACGCTACATATCTTTTCCCAGATCGCAGACATGGAGGTTCCATCCATCGCGCACCTGGCGGACACGATCTGCGCAGGACTGCGCGGCCCCAATTATTTTGCCTGCGTGACTCCCTTTTGCGAGCGTGCCCTCCGAGGTACGCCTCCCGCGGATCTTTTCGTAGAGCTGATGGACCCAGACGAAGGGCGCGTGACGGTGGAGAATCTCGCGGCCCGCCGCTTCGTTCGGGGGCAGCAGTGGACGGCTTCCCTGCGTGTCTTCACCAAAGAGGGCAGCCACGACACACCTCCCCCGCCTCCTACGCCGCCGACTGACCCTACGCCGCCGCCCTCTCCCACACCTCCGGCACCGTCCACTGATCCGGCGCCGTCCCCTCCTGCTGATCCGGTTGCGCCTACCCCGACCGCCGTCCATGCCCCTCCTCCGAAATCCACCCTACCCATCGAAAAAGAGCCAGCCCGGCAAGTCGTGGATACGGAGCGCCGTATCGATGAAATTCTTACTTCACTCAACGAACCAGAGGAGCCGGAACACATTCGCCAACTGCGCAACGCGGCTGAGAGCGGCGACGCCAAAGCGCAAAACAAGCTCGGTTACCTCTACGACACGGGGCGCGAACTGCCGCAAAACGACGCCGAGGCCGTGCGCTGGTACCGCCGAGCAGCTGCCCAAAATCACGCGATGGCGCTCTACAATCTGGCCAATCACTACCTCTCCGGCCGCGGCGTACCGCAGGACACCGAAGAGGCCATCAAGTGGTACCGCCTCGCAGCCGATCGCGACGTGTTGCCAGCGATGAACAACCTCGGCGTGATCTACGCCTCCGGGCGCGGCGTCCGTCGCAACGAGGCCGAGGCCATCAAGTGGTATCGCCGAGCGGCTGAACGCGGCGACGAGACAGCTATCCGTAACCTAAAAAAACGGGGCATCAAGGTCTGAACAGGTATGCCCAGTAAGCGCATACGTTGAAATAAAAATCGGGCAGAGCGATCGAAAAGATCACCCTGCCCGATTTGGTTTTTATGCGAGCAGCGTCAGCTTCTCAGCCGGAAGAAAGCGTTTCATACCGCACGACTATCGAGCGGCAGATGACGTGGCGCCGTCCAAAAAGCGGCGAATGCCCCGCTGGATGGAGGCCAGTCCGAAGGCTTCGGGGCGAAGTGCATCGAGCGGTATCCACAGTAATTCCGACGCATCATCGTGCGCTTCCGGCTGAGCCTCGTCCTTAGCCACGCGGCAACGGAAAAACATGTCGACCGTAGCCACCACAAAATCCAAAAAGAGGTAACTGTTCGGCAGTGAGAAGAGAAAATCGGCGTGAAGGACACGCAGCCCCGTCTCTTCGGCCACCTCACGAACTACGCCCTCCTCGGCCGTCTCGCCAACGTCGCAAAATCCGCCAGGCAAGTCGAGCGTGCCGCGCGCGGGATCGTTGGCACGACGGCAGACGAGTAGCTCGTTGCGGTCGTTGAGGATGAGGGCAGCCGTAGCTGCCGCCGGATTATAATAATACGTGAAGCCGCATGCCGGGCAACGGTTCGACTTTTCGTCGTGTGGCGCAAACGTATCCGAGCCACAGCGCGGGCAGTATCGGAAGTCGGCCAGGGGATGAGGATTGGATGATG
The DNA here is from genome assembly GCF_003033925.1 of Tannerella serpentiformis. Taxonomy (NCBI): domain Bacteria; kingdom Pseudomonadati; phylum Bacteroidota; class Bacteroidia; order Bacteroidales; family Tannerellaceae; genus Tannerella; species Tannerella serpentiformis. Next base: position 2,889,261 of record NZ_CP028365.1, on the reverse strand, counting down.
GAGTGTACATAAGGGCCGCGAAGAAATCGAAAAACAAGATGCAGCCATGCATGGTGCCTAATACCAGTTCGACGCAAGTCGCTCGGGCGGGCCGATGGGGCGAAAGTGGCGCTAAAAAGTCGCTCGGGCGGAGCCGCTGGGTCACAGCGACGCCAAAAAGTCGCTTGACGGGGCCGCTGGCACGCAGGGACGCCAAAAAGTCGCTTGACGGGGCCGCTGGCTCACAGCGACGCTAAAAAGTCGCTTGACGGAGCCGCTGGCACGCAGCGACGCCAAAAAGTCGCTTGACGGAGATGATTGCTTACGTCGGACTCCCAACTGCATGACGGAAAACGAGCTGTCACACCGGTGCGCCCAGAGGCCGGAGGGAACGTATCACATACGCCCCTACATTTGCCGCCAAAATTTCCGGGTGACCCAGAGAGGGGCCTGCCCTACATAAACCACCTATTAAATATGACACCCACTTTGTGCATACTGGCTGCCGGCATGGGCAGCCGCTACGGAGGTCTGAAGCAGCTGGACGGCGTCGGTCCGGACGGCGAGACGATCATGGACTACTCCGTCTTCGACGCTGCACGCGCTGGCTTCAGCCGCGTCGTGTTCGTTATCCGGCGCGATTTTGAGGCCGACTTCCGCGCCCGTGTACTGTCGCGCTATGCCGATCACATCCCCACGGAGGTGGTCTTTCAATCGATGGACGATCTGCCCGACGGCTTCACCTGTCCGCCGGGGCGCACCAAACCTTGGGGCACGAACCACGCCGTGTGGATGGCGCGCCACGCCATCCGCGAACCCTTTGCCGTGATCAATGCGGACGACTTTTACGGTCGTGACAGCTTCGCCACGCTCGCTCGTGCGCTGGCCGAAACGGCGGGTCGAGAGGGCGATTATTGCATGGTCGGCTTTCGCGTCGGCAACACGCTCAGCCCGAGTGGAACCGTCTCGCGCGGCGTCTGTACAACGGATGCAAAGGGCTACCTAACCGGCATCGTGGAGCGAACCGCCATCGCCCGTGTGGACGGCCAAGTCCGCTTCACCGACGAACACGGCACACCGCAGGTGCTCGCCGACGATACGCCCGTTTCGATGAACATGTGGGGCTTCACGCCAGACTATTTCGCACATACAGAAACGTATTTCCGCCGCTTCCTTGCGGATCACGCCACGGACGAACGTGCGGAGTATTACATCCCTTGGGCGGTGAACGAGCTGATCACGAGTGGCACGGCGCGCGTCCACGTGCTCGACACCACATCCTCGTGGTTCGGCGTCACCTACGCTGAGGATCGCGCCGAAGTGGTCCGTCGGCTGCGCGCCCTGACCGACGCGGGAGAATATCCCGCCACGGGACTCTTCCAAAGCATACGATAAGCCTATACGGAACCGTTTTTCATGCGTATTCCGATAAAGACAACCACTAACCCCAACAAAGTCATGATGAAAAGAATGCTATTAGCCGCCTTGCTGTGCGGCATGTGTGCGCTCGGAACATCGGCGCAAGAGAAAGAGACGAAGGTGGCGATCGACACCAACAAAGGCGTGATCACCATCAAACTGTATAACGAGACGCCGCACCATCGCGACAACTTCGTCAAGCTGGTCAAGAGTCACCTCTACGACGGCGTCTTGTTTCACCGCGTGATCAAGGATTTCATGATCCAAGCGGGACATATCGACATGAAGGAGGCTCCGAAAGGGATGAAAGTAAAAGAAGGGGAACCGGACTATACCGTGCCGGCCGAGATCCTTTTCCCCAAACTGTATCATAAGCGCGGACAAGTAGGCGCAGCGCGTTGGGGCGATGATATCAACCCCGAGCGGGCGTCGTCGTCCACGAACTTCTACATCGTCGAGGGTAAGAAATTCACCGCCGAAGGGCTGGACAAGATGGAGCAGGAGAAGCACATCAAGTTCACACCCGAGCAGCGTGAGGTCTACATGACCGAAGGTGGCACGCCACATCTTGACAATGCCTACACCGTCTTCGGCGAGGTGATAGACGGCATGGACGTGGTGGACAGCATCCAAGTTGTGCCTACGGGCAAGGAAGATCGGCCGCTGGAGGATGTGGTCATCCGGTCGATGAAGATCGTTGAGGAATAAACGGATAAGCAAAGGATCACGATGATGAAACGTTGCAGATACGCAATCCTCACCCTGCTCGCCCTGTTCTGTCTCGCGGGAAGTGCGGCCGCACAAAAGCAGCGGCTCACGATCGACGCGGGTTCGAAACGCATACGCATCGTCATCCCCGACGGCTATGCGCTGGGCTCGGTGGAGAACGGCGACACCATCCCACATGTGTACCTGCCGACGGTTTACGTTTTCCCCGAACTCACGTTCAAGAACGATAAAGAGCGGCAGCAGTACAACAAGCTCGTGCGCGACGTCAAGCGCACCCTGCCCTACGCTCGCCTGATCTACGAGACGCTGATCGAGACGTACGAATACATCGAAACGCTCCCGGACGAGAAGTCGAAGCAGGCGCATCTCAAACGTATGGAAAAGGAGCTCTACGCGCAATACAAGCCGGAGCTGAAGAAGCTCACCCTGTCGCAGGGCAAGCTGCTCATTAAGCTCGTCGACCGCGAATGCCATCAGTCGAGCTACAACCTGGCCAAGGCTTACTTGGGCAGTTTCCGCGCGGGTTTCTGGAACATCTTCGCCGGCATGTTTGGCGCCAGCCTTAAAACGAAGTACGACCCGAACGGCAAGGATGCCCTTACCGAACGAGTCGTGCTGTTGGTGCAATGCGGAGCTATTTGAGGAGCTGTTTTCCTCTCTCCTCTCGATGGAGCCAAAGTCAGGGGCTTCCAGCCAAGTTTTCTTGAGAACCGAGGAGTGATTCAGACGGGGTCAACCCCTTGAAAAATTCCCACAAAACGATTCCCGCAGCGACGGACACATTGAGCGAATGCTTCGTGCCGCGCTGCGGGATTTCTATGCATACGTCCGAACGATCGACGACGCGCTGGCTGACACCTTTCACCTCATGACCGATCACGACGGCGTATTTCCGGCCGCGCTCGGGCCGAAACCGATCCAGCGAGACGCTGCCTTCGGCCTGCTCCAAGGCGCAGATGACGTACCCCTCGCGCCGTAACTCCTCGACGGCCTCCAGCGTATCCTTCTCATACCGCCACTCGACGGTCTCCTCGGCTCCGAGCGCCGTCTTGTGGATCTCGGCATGCGGCGGCGTGGCCGTGATGCCGCACAGCCACACGCCTTCCAAACGGAACGCGTCGGCCGTGCGAAACACGGACCCGACGTTGTTCAGGCTGCGCACCTCATCGAGTACCACCACGACGGGCAACTTCTCGCTGGCGCGATACTCCTCCGGCGTCAGTCGGCCCAGCTCCGTAACCTTTAGCTTGCGCATCGTTAGGCGTGGCTTGACTGGATGATGTCGATCAACTCCCGCCCGAGCGCGTCGGCTTCGGCCTTGGTGTGCGCCTCGGCATAGACGCGGATGATAGGCTCGGTATTGCTGCGGCGCAGGTGCACCCAGCGGTCGGCAAAGTCGATCTTCACGCCGTCGATGTCCGTCACGCGCTCACCGGCGAAGCGCTGCTTGACACGATCCAAAATGGCGTCCACGTCAATGCCCGGCGTCAGCTCTACGCGCTGCTTGGAAATGAAATAATTCGGATACGTGGCCCGAAGCTCGCTCACCTTCATCTTCTTTTTGGCCAGGAAAGTCAGGAAAAGCGCAATGCCCACGAGGGCGTCGCGGCCGTAATGCAGGGCCGGATAGATGACGCCGCCGTTGCCCTCGCCGCCGATCACGGCGCCGGTCTCCTTCATTTTCTCCACCACATTCACCTCGCCCACGGCCGAGGCGGCATACTGTCCGCCGTGTCGCTCCGTGATGTCGCGCAGTGCACGCGTAGAACTGAGGTTGCTCACCGTGTTACCCGGCGTGTGCGACAGCACATAGTCGCTCACCGCCACTAACGTGTATTCTTCGCCAAACATCTCCCCGTTCTCACAGACGATGGCCAGCCGATCGACGTCTGGGTCGACGACGAACCCGACATCGGCCCGCGCATGGGGCATCAGGGCCGAGATCTCGGTCAGGTGTTCCGGCAGCGGTTCGGGGTTATGAGAGAAATTGCCGTGCGGATTGCAGTGCAGCTTGAAGATCTCGCGCACGCCGAGGGCGTAAAGCAGATCGGGGATGACCAGGCCGCCGACGGAGTTCACACAGTCGATCGCCACGCGGAAGTTGGCCGCGCGGATGGCGTCCACATCCACCAGGTCGAGGGCCAGCACGCGCCCGATGTGACGCTCCTTGTAACGGTTGTCAACGATCACCTTGCCCAGCGAATCGACCGACGCGAAGCGGAACGCCTCCCCCTCGGCCAGTGTGAGCACCTCGCGCCCATCCTCATCGCTGAGGAACTCGCCGCGCTCGTTGAGCAACTTCAGCGCATTCCACTGCTTCGGGTTGTGGCTCGCGGTGAGAATGATGCCTCCACAAGCCAGCTCGTTTGTGACGGCCAGCTCGGTGGTGGGCGTCGTGGCCAGATCGATGTCGATCACATCGAAGCCCATGCTCATCAGCGTGCCCACGACGATCGATTTGGCCATCGGCCCAGACATGCGGGCGTCGCGTCCGACGACAACGCGGTGCTTCTTGCCTTCCGTCGAGCGGTTGCGGATCCATGTGGCGTAAGCCGCCGTAAACTTCACAATCGAGAGGGGGTTCAGCCCCTCGTCCGGCCCGCCACCGATGGTGCCGCGGATACCGGATATGGATTTGATGAGTGTCATATTATATCGGTATGATGATGACGCAAAGGTAGAGGCGAGCGGGCACAAAAAATGCCGGGCCCCATAGCTCTGGGCACCCGGCATAACCATTAAACATTGACAATTTCTATTTCGGGGCTATTTGAGGCCTATTTCGCTCCGAATATCCTCCGAAAATAAAATCCAAACAGCTTCTCAATTCTCCGGCAGATGGATGTCGGGGTCGCCGCTATCGCCGCCACCAGTACCGCCCGTTCCACCGCCTTCGGGTTTCTTGCCGCTCTCCCCTTCGCCACCGCCGGGCTTTTTCGGACCCTCCTCCTCTGGGAGGTGAATGTCCGGACTACCGTCGTCCTTCCCCGGCTTCTTCGGCTTCGGGTCCTTCGGATCCTTCGGCGTCTTGGGGTCCTTGGGATCCTTTGGGTCCTTCGGCGTCTTGGGATCCTTCGGGTTTTTCTTTTTTCTCGTAGCGGCCGTCGTGCGACGATTAGCCAACGTGGCGCGCATTTCATTAATGAGCGCGTTCACCGGCTTCACAAAGGCCAGATAAGGCGCCTCACCGTTGATCACAACGAGCGCATTGGTGACCTCCACCAAGCGCCGATAGGCCTCATCCGTCTCCTTGCGTCTCTTTTGGATAAGGCCCAGATTCAGGCGCTCCCCCTTCTCATCAACACGGACATTGACGGCATCGACAAAAGCCTTGTTCTTCTGCTCCAAATCATTGAAATATGGAGTAAGTCCGGCCTTAGCCAACTTGGCTGTGCCCATGCCGCGCAGGTCTTCGATCAGGTTATGCAGGCGTCCCGATTCCTCCATCTGGGTAGCCCGCATCAAGTCGCCGTACTTGTCGAAATGCCGCAGCGCCTCGACCATGATTTCGTTCACTTCTGCGTCCGGATGTCCGACCGACGCCTTGACGAAGTTGCGCATGAGGTACCATGACTTGTCGCGCGCCGCATCCTTCTTGGCCGCATCGAGCGCCGCGGGGACGGATTTGGAGCTTTCCAGCACCTTGTCCAATTCCTCGACGGCTTTATTGTAGGCATCGGCCGCCGTTTTGAGGCCGACAGAGTAACCGGTGGCCGATTCGGTGAGCGGCAAGTGGGTCACTTTAGCCTGAACTACTTGGTGATAAGCAAAGTCTTCTTCGACTTTCATCGCATTTACGTAGAATGCATCAATCTTCATAGTGTATACTTTTAAAATTGAGTGGATAGATATTCGGTATAAAAATCACTGTCTCTCCAACGATCCGATGTAGGTGTACTTCTTGAAGGGGAAACGCTTTCTGGCACCCAGAAATTGGCATTGTTGCGCCACAAAGCACTTTCCTGCCCCAAAAAACGGCATTGTTCATCAACAAAGCGCTTTCCTGTGCCAGAATTCCGCCTTGTTGGCCAACAAAGCATTTTTCTGACCCAGAAATCTGCATTGTTACGCCACAATGCGCTTTCCTGCCCCAATTTCAGAAGCTGGTTTGAATTTATTTCGGAGGCTATCGGGGGAGCTCCATAAAACAATCATCCGATAAATTCAAAACAGCTTCTCAGTCTTATCCGCTGTCAAAGCACTTTGAATCCCTTCGCCAAGGGGTGCTTTTCTTTTCAAAGAAGTGTGCCATCGGCGCCCCAATGATGGGACTTTTCCCCGAAAAACAAGCGACGACCTCTCATTGCACACAGGCCTTTCCACGAGCCAAAGCTCCCTCTCGCCCCCCTTTATACTGCTTTTCCAACATAAAATTCTGTTTATCCACCAAATGCTTCATCGCAACTTTCGCACGGGGCGAATTTGCAATCTAAGACCAAAACAGCTGATTAATCAGCATTTAGACGCCTCTCAAACGCTTGCATATCTAATCCGGCACGCATACATTCGCACTCACATTTTAAAAACCCATAAACATCATCGAATTATGAAGCAGAAATCGATTACCGTATTATTTGCCGCCACCCTCTTCCTCTTTGGGTTGGCTGGCACAGTGAAGGCTCAAGGACATCGCAGTCCTTGGCGCGCAGAGTGGGACTCGTGTATTTTAGACCGTGGGCATGGGCATTATCGCCCTCATATACCCGCAGGCCCGTATGGCTATGTCAACGAAATGCCTATGCGTATCTATGAGGACTGCCCTGTACACGTAGACTCCACGTTTCGTATCCCCGCGGGAACAAAGCGCACGCTGAAGGTCAAGGGGCACAAGTTCCTCGGTGAGGATCTTCAGCCGGATGGTCCGCTCATCCCTGGCCTGCCCAAAGATCATTTAGGACGCCATTACCTGACCAACACCGAGACGGGCCGTCCCTTCTCGGAGTTCGATGAAATCGAGCTCCCCGCCTCGGATGACGACACCTATTTCCCCATTTCATTCGTGCATCATCCGTTGACGGAAGGCGATCCGGTGTACAAAGACGGATATGGCGTGGCAATCTCCTTTATAGAAAAGATAGACGGTGTTGAACAGTCCTTCAATGGTATACTTAGGTATCAGTACTTCCAAAAGCCGACGGTCACCGGCTTCAGTTACCAACGTCCGGGCCCCGGATTCGCGGGACAGTTCACCATGACGTTTCAAGGCGAACTCGTTCAACCGGAAAACCGCGTAGGGTATGATCCGAAAGTATCTATCGGTTCTACAGCAGAAGCCAGAGACTGGACCAAATTCAAGAAGTACACCGCGGGTGCTTACTACAGCTTGGACGATGGCGCCACATGGTTCGAAGCCACGGATAAGACCGTCAACCTCACCCAGTCGCAGGTGGAAAACCTGCCGGAGGTGGTCAACGTGAAGATGAGACTGCCCGGCGGTTGCGGCTCGTTCTTCCCCGTCGGAGCCGAATATGACCCCAACGACCCGAGCCGTGGCAGACGACCGGACGTGCCCTTCTCTATCACTCGCCAAATCACGCTCAACAACGAGACCGGCGACGCCTCCTCCACACTCCTCGAACCCCTCAAGCAAATCTACGACGTAGCCACAGGCAAGGATTTCACCCTCACGGTTCGCCCCACAGGGAACAACGTGCCGACGCTCACCACGAGCCGCAACAGCCGTCTGTCCGATGAAATCGGCGTCAAGACGGAAGTGTTGCCCGACGGCGCCTATCGCTTCACCATCCGCAAGGTGCAGGAGAACCTCACCGTGACGCTCAAGTACACCGTCAGCAACGCCGAGGTAGACGGCACACGCGTCTGGGGCGAGGACGGCACGCTCTGCATCACGTCAGCCGCCGCCGGCCGCGCTAACATCTACAATGCGCTCGGTCGCTTTGAGAACAGCCTCACGCTGTCAGCCGGTGAAACGCGCCGCCTCACCATGCCCGTCGGCATCTACATCGTCAAGCTCGACAACGGCCGCGCTTACAAGGCCGCCGTCCGCTGACACTGACAGCGAACACGCAAAATCAGCGAACTCATGAAACGAAAACTGCTCAACTCATTATTATTTGCCGCCGCCATCCTCTTGGGGATGGCTGGCACGGCAAATGCACAAGTCAAGGGTACGCCCTGGAATGAAAGATGGGACTCGTGTATGCGAGGTACGCCAGCTATGATTCCTCCTAATGGTCCGCCTGGTTTTACGCCTGTAAACAACTTTTCTCCGGCGCATTATCTCCCGCTTACTCCCGGCGGTCCTTATGCATATCTGCATGTCACTCCCACTGACGATGTCTATGTGGCCACGCCACTACGTATCTATCAGAACTGCCCAGTGCAGATCGATACGGCCTTTAAGGTGCCCGCCGGCATCAAGCGGCAGGTGATCTTCAAAGACATGCCGAAGGATGAACAAGGACAGCATTACATTATGAACAGGCTTACGGGACGCGTCTTTTCGGAGTTTGACCCCGTCGACCTGCCCGACGCCACCGAGCCTACGCCTTTCCCCATGCTCTTTGAGCACTATGCGCTCAGCCCCGGAGATCCGGTCTACGAAGACGGATATCACGGCGCCATCATCGCCGAGATCAAGATCAACGGAACGGTAGTCAGGACGGACACGATCAAGTATCAATACTTCCAACGCCCCACGGCGACGCTCAACTTCGAGGCGCCTGGGCCGATGGTGGCGGGAAAGTTTGAACTCACCTTTCATGGCGAACTGATTCAGCCGGAAAACTACGTAGGCTTCAACCCGAAAGCAGCTGTTTATAATATATACACTGAAGGCAAGGCCAAAAACCTGGACAACTTCAAGGAATACACCGCAGGCGCTTACTACAGCCTCGACGAGGGCGCCACATGGATTCCGGCCCCAACGGAGACGATCAAGCTCACCCAATCGCAGATCGATGAGCTACCCGACGAGATCAACGTATGGGTACGGCTGCCTTACGGCTGCTCAGCCTTCATCCCGCTGAGCCCGAGTGGCGACAGTCTCCGTCGGCCCCGCAAACGCCTCCCGCACGTTATCCCCAACATCACCCGCCAAATCACGCTCAACAACGAGACCGGCGACGCCTCCTCCACACTCCTCGAACCCCTCAAGCAAATCTACGACGTGCCCACGGGCAAAGATTTCACCCTCACGGTTCGCCCCACGGGCAACAACGTGCCGACGCTCACCACGAGCCGCGACGGTCATATTCCGGATGCCACGGGCGTCATCACCGAGGTGTTGCCTGACGGCGCCTATCGCTTCACCGTCCGCAAGGTGCAGGAGAATCTCACCGTGACGCTCAAGTACACCGTCGGCAACGCCGAGGTGGACGGCACACGCGTCTGGGGCGAGGATGGCACGCTCTGCATCACGTCAGCCGCCGCTGGCCGCGCCAACGTCTACAATGCGCTGGGTCACTTGGTGAACAGCCTCACGCTGTCAGCCGGTGAAACGTGCCGCCTGAACGTGCCCGCCGGTGTCTACATCGTCACGTTCGACAACGGCCGCGCCTACAAAGCCGCCGTCCGCTGACGGACTGCTGACAGACTAAGAAGCTGTTTTGAATTTATTGAGTGATTATTTTAAGGAGCCGTTTGGTAGGAGCTTTCCCTCTTCTATTTCGGGGCTATTCAGGTCTATTTCCGCCCTTTTGTCCCATCTTTTTCGTTACATAGCTCGCTATGCTCCTCAAAAGATGAAACAAAATCCCCGGAAATATCCTCAGAATATCCTCCGAAATAAATTCCAAACAGCTTCTAAAGAGATAGTTCCTTCATTCTACATACTTGTTCTACATACTTGTATAATGGTTTTTGAAAGCCCGGGGAGAGCCGTTTCCTCGGGCTTTTTTGGCTTCATAGAGCTGCACATCTGCTGCGTTGCCTTCGACACTCCGGCTCGGATGCCTTGCATCTGCATTACTCTGCAAAAACCTCAAGGGAAGAAGAAAGGCACAACAGATGCCCTACGATCTTGATGAACATCCTTGACTCCACAAAAAAATAGCCCGAAGCAACCATGCTCCGGGCCTTAAAATCATACTATGGGATTGCAGACGTTCAGAACGTCTTGATGTCGTACGCCACAGACAGCTGAACGGCATATTTCCGCGTCATGCGCGGGATAAACTCCTTCTCCGACGTCTTGAATTCATGCACATAGTGCGCCGAGAGGGCCAGCCCGTTCTTCCAGCGATAACCGAGCCCTGCCACACCGGAGAGATCGAAAGTCGTAGCGGGTCCACTCGCACCAGCTACATCTCCTACACGTTCACCAGTTTTTGTGCGTATCGATCCGTGACTGCCCAATAATAATCCCGGTTGCGGACCCACCTCGGCAAAGAGTCCGGAGCCAGGAACCGTAAGCCGAAACAACACCGGCAGGTTGAGGTAATGCATCCGCATACGGCCCGTTACATTATCATAGACGTGTCCGCGGAGATCCACCGTTGGAATGCTAATCTTATACCCCATCTGCGAATAGAGCAGCTCAGTCTGCACGCTGAAAAGCGGCGAAAAGGCGTACCGCGCATAACCGCCGACATGCGCGCCGGGCAGGTAGCCGTACTCCAGCGTCCACGACTCGAGATCGCCGGGCAGGGGATTGCTGGGATAAACCGTCACATTGCCAATACTCGCCACATTCAAGCCGGCCTTTGCACCGACCGTAAACTGTGCATAGGCGTGCGACAAACCAAGGGCCGCACAAATCAAAAGAATCATCACTCGTTTCATTATATTATCCGTTAAAAATTCACGTCTAATGAAACGTATATAAAGGAGGATTATTGCAGCTTTCCCTGCCAGGCGAAGCAGTCTGTGAAGGCGGGCAACGATGGCTCACCATCGAACAGGCCGAAAACGGCCGACCCGGATCCAGACATGGCGGCGTAGACGGCGCCAGCGGCGTAGAGCTGCGCTTTGATGGCGCCGATCGTGGGGTGAAGGGCGAAGACGGGCGCCTCGAAATCGTTCTTGAGCGCGTCGCGCCACTCCGTGACGGGGCGGCAGATGATTTCGTCGAGGGGTACCGCGGGCGCGGCCGGACGGATCGCTGCGTAGGCCTCGCGTGTGGAGACTGAGACGGCCGGCTTAACGATAGCAATATGATAGCCCGCCAGCGAGACATTCACCGGGCTGAACACATCGCCGATGCCCGTGGCCATGACAGGGCGATTGCGGACGAAGAAGGGACAGTCTGCGCCGAGGCGTGCGGCGATACGCTCCAGCGCGCCGTCCGTGAGGGAGAGCGACGCATAGTCGCGCAACAGCTTCAACATAAAAGCGGCGTCGGCCGAGCCACCGCCCAGTCCGGCGCCGAAGGGGATCGTCTTCTTGAGATGGATGGCCACGGGCGGAATGTCCACCTGCTGGCGCATGGCCGCGAGGGCACGCATGACGAGGTTGTCGTCCGCCGGCCCGTCAATCGCAAGGCCGTAGGTGTGAAACGAAAAAGCCTCGGCCGGCACGATCTCTAAGGCATCGCAGAGGGGGACGGGGTAAAAGACCGTCTCGATGCAGTGGTAGCCGTCGGGGCGACGGCTGACGACATGCAGTCCGAGGTTGATTTTGGCGTTCGGGAAACAGATCATAACAGGATGGGGTCAGGAGTGCGCTGGACGGTTTTGAGAGGGCTTGTTACGCCGCCTGTTGCCGCCTCCACGAGGCTTTGAGGAGGTCGATTGTGCCTTGGCACGTCCACCGCCGCCACCACTTTGGCGCCCACGTCCGCCCTTGCCGCGCGTGCGACTGTATTTCTCCGGCTCATAGGTCGGTGACTCGCCGATGGAGGGATCGATGGGGATCTTATAGATATCCTTTTCGATAAACGTCTCGATCTCCTTGAACCGCGCCTGTTCCTGTTGCGAGACGAACGTGATGGCCAGTCCACTGCCCTCCGTGCCGCGCGCCGTACGCCCGATGCGGTGCACATAGTCCTCGGGATCGTTGGGAATGTCATAGTTGATGACGAGCGAAATGTCGTTGATATCAATGCCACGCGCCACAACGTCCGTCGCCACGAGCATGCCAATATGACCGTTTCGGAAGTCCTTCATCACCTGCTCACGCTCGCTCTGCTCCAAGTCGGAGTGCATGGCGGCCACGTTGAAATTCATCCGCTTGAGCGTCGCCGCAAGCTCTTTCACCTTCATCTTGGAGGACGAGAAGATGATGACGCGCTCGGGAGCTTTCTTGGCGAAAAGCTGCTTCAAGAGCGGCATCTTATGGGCCTCATAGCAGATGTAGGCCGTCTGCATAATCGATTCCGGCGGACGCGATACAGCGATTTTAATCTCTTCCGGATCCTTCAGGATGTTGTGCGCCAGCGTCCGGATCTTAGGCGGCATGGTAGCCGAGAACATGACTACTTGACACGTCTCCGGGAGCTGCTTATAGATCTGCATAATGTCGTCATGGAAACCCATATCGAGCATGCGATCGGCCTCGTCAAGGACGAAGAAGGAGGTGCGCGAGAGGTCCACACTGCCCATGTTCAAGTGGCTGATCAGGCGGCCAGGCGTGGCGATAACGATGTCGGCACCCATCTGCAATCCGCGCTCCTGCCGGGCGTAGGCGATGCCGTCGGTACCACCGTAGACAGCCACCGCCGAAACGGAAACGAAGTAGGTAAAGCCGTCGATCTGCTGATCGATCTGCTGCGCCAGTTCGCGCGTCGGTGCCATAATGACCGCATTGATCGCATCCTGTGGATATCCGCCTCGGCTCAGCTGGCTGATGATGGGCAGCACGTAGGCGGCCGTCTTGCCGGTGCCCGTCTGTGCGCACCCGATCAAGTCCTTGCCCGCGAGGATGGGCGGGATGGCCAGTTCTTGGATAGGTGTCGTCTCCACGAAATTCATGGCCTCGAGTCCGTCCAACACGGCGTCGTCGAGGTCTAATTCATCAAATCTCATTGTCTTTCTATCTATAAAATATGGGCAAAAATAGACGGATTTCGTCGACACCCCTGTACCAATGCGCCCTTGGGTCGCCGCTGATCTGCGAAGTATGGAGGGGGAGGGTACGGCAAACGCCAAAATGGGGAAAAGCGTCCTTGCAGAAGTTCTGCAAACACCAAAATGGGGAAAAAGCGCTCTTGCAGAAGTCCTGCAAACGCCAAAATGGGAAAAAGGGCCCTTGCAGAAGTTCTGCAAACGCCAAAATGGGGAAAAGCGCCCTTGCAGAAGTTCTGCAAAGACCAAAATGGGAAAAAGCGCTCTTGCAGAAGTTCTGCAAACACCAAAATGAGGAAAAGCGTTCTTGCAGAAGTTCTGCAAACACCAAAATGAAGAAAAGCGTCCTTGCAGAAGTTCTGCAAAGACCAAAATGGGAAAAAGCGTCCTTGCAGGAGTCCTGCAAACGCCAAAATGGGGAAAAGCACTTTTGCAGAAACGCTGCAAAGCCCAGAAACTTCTTCGAAGTGTTTGCGGGAGTCCCGCAAGTCCCACGGAAAACTTTTTGGCGTTTGCGGGAGTCCCGCAAGTGCCCCGAGAAACTTTTCGGCCTTTGCGGGAGCCCCGCAAGTGCCTCGAAAAACTTTTTGGTGTTTGCGGGAGCCCCGCAAGCACTTACACTTATTCAGTACGAGGAATGGGAATGCTCTCTTAGCACCGTTCATGCAAAAAAGTAGGTATCTTTGCCGGCGCTTTAGAACGGCAAGCAACTCGTGTTGAAATCAGCAATCCATATACATTATATTATTAGCAGAAGAATGAAAGTGAAAAGTTTCATGTGGTTAGTCCTGGCCGTTTGTCTGCCGGGGCTTATTGTCTCATGTGGTAAGAAACAAGCTGGCGATGCGTCGCAGGCTGGTGCGGGAGCCGCCGGAGCGTACAAGACGATGACGGTGGAGCGCTCGGACAAGGAGTTTACCCGCACCTATTCGGCCACGATACGCGGGCGGCAAGATGTGTCGGTCATGCCGCAGGTGTCGGGCACATTGACGCAGGTCAGCGTAACAGAAGGACAGACGGTACGCCGCGGACAGACGCTATTCGTGATCGATCAAGTGCCCTATCAGGCGGCGCTCAATCAGGCCCGGGCGGCCGTGGGCACGGCTGAGGCATCGCTGGCTACAGCGCGGCTGACCTATGAAAGCAAGCAGACGCTGTATGACCAAAAGGTGATCTCGGACTATGAGTTGCAGACGGCCAAGAATGCGCTGAAGACGGCCGAGGCGGCCGTGGCGCAGGCGCGAGCAGCTGAGGTGAATGCACGAAACAACCTTTCATACACCACGGTCAAGAGTCCGGCCGACGGCGTGGTGGGTACGCTGCCTTACCGGCAGGGCTCGCTCGTGGGGCCGTCGATGCAGACGCCGCTGACGACCGTCTCGGACAACTCGCAGATGTATGTCTATTTCTCCATCAACGAGAACGAACTCTTAGCGCTGGGACGCGAATACGGTTCGACGGCTGAGGCGCTGAAGAAGTTCCCGCCCGTGCGCCTGGTCCTGAGCGACGGATCGGAGTATCCTGACTCGGGGCGTGTGGAGAGTGTGAGCGGCGTGATCGATCCCGCGACGGGGACGGTCAGCCTCCGGGCGGAGTTCCCCAATGCCGGGAGGCTGCTGCACAGCGGCGCCACGGGCAACATCGTCATGCCGTCGGTTTATCGCGATTGCATCGTCATCCCGCAGGCAGCTACGGTGCAAATGCAGGACAAGACGCTCGTCTATAAAGTGGTCGACGGCAAGGCGGTCTCCACGCTCATCACCGTCTCGCCGCTCAGCGACGGACAGGAATACGTGGTGCTTAGCGGCCTCGAGGCGGGCGACGTGATCATCGCTGAGGGGGCCGGACTGATTCGGGAAGGAACGCAAGTGCAGTAAACGATGAAGGGAAACGTATTTATCAAGCGGCCGGTGCTGGCCATGTCGATCTCCATTCTGATCGTCATCGTAGGACTTATCTCGCTCTTTACGCTGCCCGTGGAGCAGTATCCGAACATCGCCCCGCCCACCGTGATGGTCTCCACGGCCTACACCGGCGCAGACGCCGAGGCGGTGCAGAAGAGCGTCATCATGCCGCTCGAAGAGAATATCAATGGCGTGGAAAACATGATCTACATGTCGTCCACGGCTACAAACAGCGGATCGGCCTCGATCTCGGTGTATTTCAAGCAGGGGACAGACCCAGACATGGCCGCGGTGAACGTGCAGAACCGTGTGTCGCGTGCCCAAGGGTTGCTCCCGGCCGAGGTGACACGCGTCGGCGTGAGTACGCAGAAACGACAGACGAGCTTCCTACAGATCAACGCCCTGACGTGTACGAACGGGAAGTATGACGAGCATTTCCTCTCGAATTACCTTGACATCAACATCATCCCACAGATCAAGCGTATCGAGGGTGTGGGCGACGTGATGGAGATGGGCGATACGTACAGCATGCGTATCTGGCTCAAGCCGGATGTGATGGCGCAGTACGGGCTCGTGCCGTCGGACATCACGGCCGTGCTCGGCGAGCAAAACATCGAAGCGCCTACGGGCTCGCTCGGTGAAAACTCGGACAACACGTTCCAATACACGATGAAGTATAAGGGTCGCCTTGTCAGCGAAGAGGAGTTTGGCAACATGGTGATCCGTGCCGACGAGAACGGCAATGTGCTCCGCCTGAAAGACGTGGCGCGGGTGGAGCTCGGTTCGCAGTCGTACAGCTTCCACGGCACGATGGACGGCAAGCCGGCCGTTTCGTTCATGGTCTTTCAGGTGTCCGGCGCCAACGCTACGGAGACGAATGCGCGCATCACGGCCCTGCTGCAAAAGCTGAGTAAAGACCTGCCCGACGGCCTCGAGTTCACGAACATGATGAGCTCAAACGACTTCCTCTACGCCTCGATCTATAATGTGGTGGAGACGCTCGTCATCGCCATCCTGCTCGTCATTCTGGTGGTTTACTTCTTCCTGCAAGACTTCAAGAGCACCGTCATCCCCTCGATCTCGATCATGGTGTCGCTGATCGGCACCTTCGCCTGCCTCTCCATGTTCGGCTTCAGTATCAACATCCTGACGCTGTTCGCCCTTGTGCTGGCCATCGGTACGGTGGTGGACGACTCGATCGTCGTCGTCGAGGCCGTGCAGTCGAAGTTCGACATCGGCTACAAGTCGCCTTACCAAGCCACGAAGGATGCAATGGGCGACGTGACGATGGCCGTCATCACGTGTACGATCGTCTTCATGGCCGTGTTCATCCCCGTGACCTTCATGGGCGGTACGTCGGGCATCTTCTACACCCAGTTCGGTATTACGATGGCTACGGCCGTCGGCATCTCGTGCATCAACGCACTCACGCTCTGCCCCGCCCTCTGCGCCATGATCATGCGCCCGGCCGACGGCACGAAGAGCGCCAAGAGTTTCAACGGTCGGGTGAAGGCGGCTTACAACGCGTCGTTCAACGCCGTGATGGGGAAGTATAAGAAGGGCGTGATGTTCTTCATCCATCACCGCTGGATGACGTGGGCCGCACTGGCCTGCGCTGTGGGGTTGCTGGTTTACTTTATGAAGACGACGAAGACCGGCCTCGTGCCGCAAGAAGACCAGGGCGTAGTGATGGTCAACGTCAGCGTATCGCCCGGTAGCTCATTGGCCACCACGATGAAGACGCTCGAAAAGGCTGAAGCCATCGTCAAGACGGCACCCGAGGTAGAGCATTATACGCGTGTGGCGGGCTACGGACTGATGTCTGGGCAAGGCGTATCATACGGCATGTTCATCGTCCGCCTCAAGGACTGGAGCGAACGCAAAGGCCGCGCGCACAGCTCGGACGCCGTGTTGGGCAAGCTGATGGCGCAACTACAAACCATCAAGGAGGCGCAGATCTTCGCCTTTCAACCGGGTATGATCCCCGGTTACGGCGTGGGCAACGCCGTCAGCCTGAACCTCCAGGACAAGACGGGCGGCGACATGACGAAGTTCTACCAGACCACCATGCAATACCTCGGCGCCCTCAACCAACGCCCCGAGATCGCGATGGCTTACACCTCGTACGCCATGAACTTCCCGCAGTACAGCATCGATGTGGACGCCGCCAAATGCAAACGCGCCGGCATCTCGCCCTCCTCCGTGCTCAGCGTCCTTAGCGCCTACTGCGGCGGCGCGTACGTCTCCAACTTCAACCAGTACGGCAAGGTCTACCGCGTCATGATGCAGGCCGACCCCAAGTATCGCCTGAACCAGCAATCGCTCAACGGTCTCTACGTCCGCAACGGCACGGAGATGGCGCCGATTGGCCAATTCGTCACCCTCAAACAGGTGATGGGCCCCGAGGTGGCTACGCGCTTCAATCTCTACTCCGCCATCACGGCCAACGTCAGCGTAGCCGACGGTTACTCTACCGGCGAGGCCATGCGGGCCATCGAAGAGGTGGCCGAGCAGGCCCTGCCGCAGGGTTACGGCTACGAATACAGCGGCATCTCGCGCGAGGAATCGGAGAGCGGCGGCGCTTCCACGCTCCTCATCTACGGCATCTGCGTGGTGCTCATTTATCTCATCCTCTCCTGCCTCTACGAGAGCTTCCTCATCCCCTTTGCCGTCATCCTCTCCGTGCCGTGCGGACTGATGGGCAGCTTCCTCTTTGCGCAGCTCTTCGGGCTGGAGAACAACATCTACCTCCAGACGGGTGTCATCATGCTCATCGGGCTGCTGGCCAAGACGGCCATTCTGATCACCGAGTACGCCATCGAGCGGCGTCGCCAAGGCATGGGTATCATCGAGTCCGCCTATTCGGCCGCGCAGGTGCGCCTCCGCCCGATCTTGATGACGGTACTGACGATGATCTTCGGTATGCTCCCGCTCATGTTCTCGTCTGGCGCTGGCGCCAACGGCAACAGTTCGCTCGGAACGGGCGTGGTGGGCGGTATGATCGTCGGCACATTGGCCTTGCTCTTCCTCGTGCCGGTGCTCTACATCGCTTTCGAGTTTATGCAAGAGAAGGTGCGCCCGGCTATGCACAAAGAGGCGGACGCGCAGGTGCAGTTGGAGCGCGAGCGGAGCCTGAATGAGCGCAACGCATCACACACGGATAACACAGCAGAATGATGAACATGACAGTAATGAAACGGACCTTCCTCACCCTCGTCGCAGCAGCCATGCTGACCAGCTGCGGCATCTATACGAACTATCAACGCCCCGACAGTGTCCGCACGGACGGCCTCTATGGTAGCGCCGAAAAACCTAGTGGCGACACCACGAATCTGGGCAGCCTGCCCTGGCGCGACGTCTTCACCGACGTCCGCCTCCAGGCGCTCATCGAGCGCGGACTGCGTAACAACACGGATCTCGGTCGGGCGCACCTGCAGGTGGAGCAGGCCGAGGCGTCGCTCTCGGCGGCCAACCTGGCCTTCCTGCCCGCCTTTGCGCTGGCGCCTCAGGCCACGCTCAGCGGCATAGATGGCGCCGCACCCTCGCAGACGTATCGCCTGCCGCTGACGGCCTCGTGGCAGCTCGACGTCTTCGGCAGCCTCCGCAACGCCCGCCAGCGCGCCCGGACGCTACTCATGGCCAGTCAGGCCTACCGACAGGCGGTGCAAGCGCAAGTCGTCTCCGGCATCGCTACCTATTATTATACGTTGGCCATGCTCGACGAGCAGCTGAAGATCTCCGAAGAGACGGCCGCCAACTGGCAGAAGAACGTCGAGACCATGCGCGCGCTGATGGCGGCCGGGCGATACAACGACGCCGCCGTGTCGCAATCCGAGGCCAACTGGTACAGCGTCAGCGCCTCCGTGCTCTCCCTCCGCCAGCAAATCCGCGAGACGGAGAATCGGTTGGCCGTCTTGTTGGGCGACAGCATTCACGCCGTGGAGCGTGGCGAGATGGACGCCTGGCAAATGCCGGCTTCGCTCAGCGTAGGGCTGCCGGCCTCGCTCTTAGCGCAGCGCCCGGACGTGATGCGCGCCGAGCAGAGTCTGGCCGCCGCTTTCTATGCGACCAATGCCGCCCGCGCGGCCTTCTATCCCTCCATAACGCTGAGCGGAACTGCCGGCTGGACGAACAGCGCGGGGGCGGCCATCGCTAATCCGAGCAATTTCCTCTGGACGGCCGTCGCGTCGCTCACGCAACCCCTCTTCCAAAACGGTCGCCTGCGCGCACAGCTGCGGATCGCCCGCGCCGAACAGGAGTCGGCCGCGCTCACCTTCCGCCAGACGCTACTCAACGCCGGCATGGAGGTCAATAACGCTTTGACTCAGGTGCAGACCTACGAGGCCAAGGCGGAGTATTACGACAAGCAAGTCGCCTCGCTCGAGCGCGCCGTCAAGGCTACCACGCTGCTCATGGAACACGGATCGGCCACCTATCTCGAGGTGCTCACCGCGCAGCAAAGCCTGCTCGCCGCCCGACTGACCCGACTGACGAACCGCTACAACGAGATCTCATCCGTCATCACGCTTTACCAGGCGCTCGGTGGCGGAGCGCAGTAGCGTTATCGCACTTTTCGCGATTCCTACACACGAAAAAAGAGCCCTCGCACTGGTTGCGGGGGCTCTTCGTATTTCTGATCGACGGGGCGACTGCGGCCGCCAGCGAAGTTTGGCCGGGTACCAGGCAAACTTCCCCGGCCTCGGCAGAGGCCTGCGCGGACGAATTTGGGCCCTCGATTGGCTCCCCGTCAGTGCATGATGCGGTGTAGCAACTCCTTGAGGATCTCGCCATCGGTCATGGACGAAGTCGCGTCCACGCCCTTCGATCGCGCATCGGCCAGACGGATGTCATGAATCACGTGGAAGACCTTCATGGCCTTGTAGTTCTTCATACCCGTCACATAGTCACGCACCTGTACCGGGAAGCGAAGCCCCAAGGTCTGCATCAGTCCCCGCTCCGAACGATCCTTGGCGTAATAGCAGATCAGGAGGTTGGTGAAGTAGTTGAAGAGCACGGGCAGCGTCATCTGTATCGGGTGATTGGTCGGATCGCTGTCGAAGTATTGCGCAATCCGGTGCGCCCGCAGCGTGTCGCGCTCAGCAATGGCGTGCAGCAGTTCGAAGTTGTTGTAATCCTTGCTGATCCCCACGTTTTGCTCGATCAGCTCCGGCGTAAGCGTCTTGTCCTTCTGACTGGCCAGGAGGATCTGCAACTTGTCTAAGATCTGGTTCAGCCGCGCTGGGTCGTTACCGACGAACTCGTTCAGCATGGCCGACACCTTTCGGTCAGCCGTCATCGAACGCCCCTTCAACGCGGCCGTGATGTAGGCCTCCATGCGGTAGTCAGGGATCTTGTCCGACTCGAATACGACGCCCACCTTCTTCACCGCCGTAGATAGAGCGGTAAACCGCCTCCGGCCGTCCAACTTCTTCAGCTTGCAACAGAGCACAAGCACGGTCGACGCCAGTGGCTTGCGCGCATAAGCCGTGATCAGCTCCAGGTCAGTCAGCGCCTGCGCCTCACGCACAAGCACCAACTGCCTGTCGGCCATCATCGGGAAACGTCGTGCTGCATTGATCACATCGGCCGACTTCGCCTCCGAGCCGTAGAGGATCGTCTGGTTGAAATCGCGGTCGGCCTCTTTGACCACGCGCTCCGTAAGCAACTCCGCGATGCAGTCAATGAAATACGGCTCCTCCCCGATCAGCAAATAGATCGGGCTGAACTTCTCCGCTCGAATGTCGCGGCAAAGGCTGTCAAACGTCTGTGCTCCCTCGGCTGCCATGCGTAAGCCTCTACCGGCTACCAGTTAAACTTGATGTGCTGGATCGTCTTCTTCTCGTCGATGATCATCTCCAAGGCGGCAATGCCCAGCTCCACGTGCTCGGGAGCGAACTTTTGCGTCACGCCCTTGTCGCTCTCCTGCGTCTTGACGCCATTCTCCTCCAACGGCTTGTCGGAGACCATCAGCAGCGCCCCGGTCGGGATCTGATTGGCAAAGCCAGCCGTCAGCAGGGTGGCCGTCTCCATGTCGATGCCCGTGGCATGGGTGCGGACAAGATATTCCTTGAACGACGTGTCGTACTCCCACACTCGTCGGTTGGTGGTGTAGATCGTGCCCGTCCAGTAGTCGTGGCCTTTGTCACGTATGGCCGACGAGATGGCGCGCAACATGGAGAATGCAGGTAACGACGGCACCTCGGGCGGCAGATAGTCATTCGATGTGCCTTCCCCACGGATCGCCGCGATCGGCAACACGTAGTCGCCTAAGGAATTGGCCCGCTTCAGTCCGCCACACTTGCCCAAGAAAAGCACCGCCTTGGGCATGACGGCCGAAAGCAGATCCATGATGGTGGCGGCGTTCGAGCTGCCCATCCCAAAGTTGATGATCGTAATGCCACCCCCCGACGCGTTCGGCATCGAGTTGCGCAGCCCCAGAATGGGCGCATCGAAATGTTCCGCGAACAGCTCCACATACTTCGTGAAGTTGGTCAGCAAGATGTGGTCTGAAAAGTCCTCCAGCTTCCTATCCGTGTAGCGAGGAAGCCAGTTCTCTACGATTTCTTGTTTTGTCTTCATCTGTCATGCATTTATGTTTGTCCTACATTTTTATGATCACGCAATGAGCCTTTACCCCCCACTCCATCTCCCTCCCTGTTCGCTGCGCTTCGGCTCCGATCGAGGGCGCCAAACGGTTTTAGATCCCCTGCGCCGCAAATACGTAGCGCTTACGCCCGAAGAATGGGTGCGCCAGCATTTCGTGCATTACCTCCTGTCGGAGAAAGGTGTGCCCGCTGAACTGACGGCCAATGAGGTGCCCATCACGCTGAACTCCCTCTCGCGACGTTGCGACACGGTCGTTTACAACCGTCAGCTGCGTCCGCTGGCCATCGCGGAATACAAGGCCCCCTCGGTAGCCATCACGCAGCGTGTGTTTGAGCAAATCGCGCGCTATAATATGGTGCTCGCTGTGCCCTTCCTGCTCGTCAGCAACGGGCTTCGCCACTTCTGCTTCCGCCAAAATCAATCGATGGACGCATACCTCCCGATGGATCATATCCCCGCTTACGACGAGATGCTCCTTGCGCTGGATCAGCGGGCAACGTAGCCTCAACTAAAGGCTATATCCCGGTAAACCGTCAGATCCGGATCGTCCGTTTTCACCTCCGCCCCGTCTCGGATTGCGGCGAGCAGCTCCTTGGCCGCGGGCAGCACTTCTTCGGGCTTAAATCCCTGAATGCAGCGCCCCAGTAAGAAGGAGCAGGTGTATTCCGTCCAGTCTTTGCCCAAGCGGGACACCATCTCATTGCAACGGTCTAAGCAGCCATAGAATTGCGATTCCGTCAGGTATCCAATCCAGAAGCACCACTTGGCCACGTTCACCGCACGGCTAATGTCCCACGCGTACGTCGATCGAACCTGCTTCACCTCCTCCTCCGGAAGGTCTAATTCTCGCGACAGCCGCGTATAGATGCGATTGAGCTCTTTATTCGTCTCATGGGTGCGGATAAACTCGTCGAAATTGATGCTGTTCTGCAACTGGAGAAGTGCATTCAGGGCTGTTATAGCCGACTGCTCGTCGACGATGTTTCGACTTTTCTTCATCCCCTCTCGGTACGTCTCAATGCGCTCCTTGGGAATCATCGACAGCACCGATTCGCCCCTCGATCGGGCCAACACAGCGCCATAGACCATGGCCCGCTGATGATTTTCGCCCAGCGGCTTACCCGAATAGCGCGAATTGAACTCCTCCAGCTCCTTGCGACGTGCCCGCTTCATCCGGAAATTGGCATACAAGAAATAGCCGCACACAACCGCTGCAACCACAGCGATAGCCACATAAATTACTGTATTCATCTACCTTTTACTGATTTGATTCGCTGGCAAAAGTAAACGTAAAGTATAGCAGGGCACGCGTTTCCCCCGATAAGAGACAGGGAGCTATCGTATCAAAATGGTACGTCGTAGGGCTCCGATAGAGGTACGGAGATCAAAACCACGTGTGGGTGGGCTTTCCGTAGGGGTACGGAGATCAAAACCACGCGTGGGTGGGCTTTCCGTAGGGGTACGGAGATCAAAACCACGCGTGGGTGAGCTTTCCGTAGGGGTACGGAGATTAAAACCACGCGTGGGTGGGCTTTCCGTAGGGGTACGGAGATTAAAACCACGTGTGGGTGGGCTCTCTGTAGGAATAAAGCGCCCCCAAAACTCGCACGTAGTCCTACTCCTCGGCGTCCTTATGCAGTCTGATTAGACCTATCCAGCGGAGGAGGGTATTAAAAAAGGCATACTTTTGCCACCCCTAATAAAACCAGTAGATGATTCTTTCAGCATTAACGGCTATCTCTCCGGTCGACGGACGTTACCGGGGCAAAACAGAGGCGCTGGCCTCGTATTTCTCTGAATTTGCATTGATCCGATATCGTGTACGCGTGGAGGCGGAATACTTCTGTGCGCTGACCGAGGTGTTGCCGCAACTCAAGGCGGCCAATCGCCCGGAGATACACGAGGCGTTGCGGCGCGTTTATCTCGACTTTTCGATGGCGGACGCAGAGCGCATTAAGGAGATCGAGCGGACAACGAACCACGACGTAAAGGCGGTGGAGTATTTCATCAAAGAGCGCATGGATGCGGCGGGCCTTGGAGCGTACCGCGAGTTTGTGCACTTCGGACTGACGTCGCAGGACATTAATAACACCGCCCTCCCGCTCTCGGTTAAAGAGGTCTTAGAGGAGGTCTATTATCCAGCTCTCGACTCCGTGATGTCCGTATTATATAGGTATGCGGAGGCGTGGGAAGAGATCGCCATGCCGGCCAAAACGCACGGGCAACCGGCCTCTCCGACACGGTTAGGCAAGGAGATTCGGGTGTTTGCCTACCGACTGGAACAGCAGCTGACCCTGCTGCGGGCTGTGCCCATTTCAGCGAAGTTTGGCGGAGCAACGGGCAACTTCAACGCGCACCATGCGGCCTATCCGCAGACGGACTGGCGAGCCTTTGCCGACCGCTTCGTCAGCGAACGGTTGGGGCTGGTGCGTGAAGCGTGGACAACGCAGATTTCGAACTATGACAACTTGGCTGCACTCTTCGACGGGCTGCGGCGGGTGAATACGATCCTGATCGACCTCTGTCGTGACATGTGGCAGTATATCTCGATGGATTACTTCAAGCAGAAGATCAAAGCAGGCGAAGTGGGATCGTCGGCCATGCCACACAAGGTGAACCCGATCGACTTCGAGAATGCGGAGGGTAACCTCGGGGTGGCCGATGCCATCTTGACACACCTGAGCACGAAGCTGCCTATTTCTCGCCTGCAACGCGACTTGACGGACTCGACCGTGACGCGCAACATCGGTGTGCCGCTGGCACATATTGCCGTGGCACTGGCCAGCCTAAGCAAGGGGCTGGAGAAGCTGGTGCTGAACCGCCCTGCCATCGATCACGAGCTGGATGCCCACCGTGAAGTGGTGGCCGAAGCCATACAAACCATCCTCAGGCGGGAGGGTTATCCCCAGCCTTACGAGGCACTAAAGGCGCTAACGCGCAAGAATGAAGCGGTAACGGAGGAATCGATCGACCGCTTCATTGACTCACTGGAATTAAGCGACGCGGTGAAGGCCGAATTGAAGGCTGTGAACCCACATAATTATACCGGCGTATGAGGAGGCATCGTTCCCCGCTGAATGGCCTCTAAAAACCCGGAACTAATAGTCGCGACGACTATAATCCCCAATTAATCAACCCCCATTTATTTTCTTTTTAAGCATGGAAATAGAAGAGAACGACGGACGCGAGCCTCGTCCGACCAGTGAAAACCAAGAGATCAGCAAGGAGCCGGCTCCGCAGAACAAACCGGAGCGGCAACGCCCTGCCTATCGTGCCACACGCGAAGGCGGCGGCTACAAATTAGACAGCAAGGGCAGGCCGACGCCGCCCCCTCCCCCCTCGACCACGAAGCGCCGTCCGCGCATCAAGGACAGTCGGCCGGCAGGGTATAATCGCATCGCCTACGGGTCGTATGGCCCGGCCTACGAAAAAGACGAGTATCTGCACACATCCTACTCTGCGCCGGACAACCGTCCCTACGCCTACGAGCAGCCGACGGAAGGCGTGGAGCGCAAGCCCTATGTGCCGCAAAGTGCCGACTCGGATCGTCGCAGGCATTACGCGTCCTATCCGCAGGGGGGTGAACGCCCGGAGCGCCGTCGACCTTTTACCCCACGCGAAGGCTATGGCGAGCGACCGCACCGCCCCCATGACCCGCGTCAGGCGTATGGCGAGGGTGAATCGAGACCCGCGGGACCGTTCCCACCGAAGAAGAAGGTGATGATGAAAAAGAAGAAGCCGAAAAAGCCCGTCACACCCTTCATCCCGGAACAAGTCAAGTATGAGGAGCAGCTGAGCGACCCGAACGAGCCGATCCGTCTGAACCGCTTCTTGGCCAACTCGGGCGTCTGCTCACGTCGTGAAGCCGACACGTTCATCCAGGCGGGTGTCGTGAAGGTGAACGGCGAAGTAGTCACCACGCTCGGCACGAAGATCACACGGCAAGACGAAGTGCTCTTCCGCGACCAGCCCGTGCACATCGAAAGCAAGATCTACATCCTACTGAACAAGCCGAAGAACTGCATGACCACCGTCGACGATCCGCAGAACCGACGCACAGTAATGGACCTCGTCAAGAACGCCTGTCCGGAACGCATCTACCCCATCGGCCGCCTCGACCGCAACACGACGGGCGTGCTGCTGCTCACGAACGACGGCAATCTGGCCTCGAAGCTCACCCACCCGTCGTTCAAGAAGAAGAAGATCTACCACGTGTGGCTCGACAAAGAGGTCGCTGTGGAAGACATGGAGAAGCTGGCCAGCGGTCTGGTGCTGGACGACGGCGAAATCCACGCCGACGCCATCAGCTACGCCAGCGAGGAAGACCACAAGCAGGTGGGCATCGAGATCCACTCGGGCCGCAACCGCATCGTCCGTCGCATGTTCGAGGCGCTCGGATACCACGTCACGAAGCTCGACCGCGTCTATTTCGCCGGCCTGACGAAGAAGAACCTCGGCCGCGGAAAGTGGCGCTACCTGAACGAACAGGAGGTAAACATGCTGCGCATGGGCGCCTTCGAGTGAACGCGTAAAACCATCATCACAACGTAACACACGATGAAACGAACGAAAATCAAAGAAATACTTGCCAGTGAGGCGTACGACACCGACGTCGTCGTCTGCGGCTGGGTGCGTACACGCCGCGGCAGCAAACAGGTGGCCTTCATCGCCCTCAACGACGGCTCCACGATCCACAACCTGCAAGTGGTGGCCGACATCGACGGGATTGGCGAAGAGGCGCTCCGCAACGTGACCACCGGCGCCTGTCTGCGTGTCAACGGACGACTCGTCCGCTCGCAGGGCAAGGGACAGACGGTAGAGGTGCAGGCCGCAAACATTGAGGTGCTCGGTCCGGCCGATCCCACCACCTATCCGCTGCAGAAGAAGGGGCACTCGATGGAGTTCCTCCGCGAGATTGCCCACCTGAGACCGCGCACGAACACCTTCGGCGCCGTCCTCCGCATCCGCCACCACATGGCGATGGCCATCCACACCTTCTTTCACCAGAAGGGATTCTTCTACCTCCACACGCCGATCATCACCGCCTCCGACGCCGAGGGTGCCGGGCAGATGTTTCAAGTCACCACGCTCGACGTGTCCAACCCGCCGAGACGACAAGATGGCAGTGTGGACTACGACGCCGACTTCTTCGGACGCCGCAGCAGTCTGACTGTCTCCGGACAGCTGGAGGGCGAGCTGGGCGCGATGGGCATCGGCGAGATCTACACCTTCGGGCCCACCTTCCGCGCCGAAAACTCCAACACGCCGCGCCACTTGGCCGAGTTCTGGATGATCGAACCAGAGATGGCCTTCTACGAGATCGAGGATAACATGGATCTGGCCGAGGAGTTCATCAAATACTGCGTCCGGTGGGCGCTCGACCACTGCGCCGACGACCTCCACTTCCTCAACGACATGTTCGACAAGGAGCTGATCACCCGCCTCGAGGGCATCCTTCAGGCACCGTTCGTGCGACTGGCTTACGGCGAGGGCATCCGCATCTTGGAAGAGGCCGTGGCTGGTGGCACCCGGTTCGAATTCCCCGTCTATTGGGGCGCCGATCTGGCTGCGGAGCATGAGCGCTTCTTAGTGGAGCAGCACTTCAAGCGGCCTGTCATTCTGACCGATTACCCGAAGGAGATCAAGGCCTTCTACATGAAGCAGAACGACGACGGACGCACGGTGCGCGCCATGGACGTGCTCTTCCCGAAGATCGGCGAGATCATCGGCGGATCAGAGCGTGAGGCCGACTTCGACCGACTGCAAACCCGCATCGAGGAGCTGCATATCCCCATGAAGGACATGTGGTGGTACCTCGACACGCGTCGCTTCGGCGCCTGCCCTCACTCCGGCTTCGGCCTCGGCTTCGAGCGCCTGTTGCTCTTCGTGACGGGCATGGCCAACATCCGCGACGTGATCCCCTTCCCCCGCACGCCGAAGAACGCCGAGTTCTAACGCGGCCGCGGTAGCTGTTTAGAGAAAGAAGCCCCCGGACCTTCGCACGTTGAAGGCTCGGGGGCTTTGCTGTGGTTAATCCTCTCTCTGCGAGGGGGGGGCGGCTGCCCCGAAGGCGTCAGGGACGTCTACCAAGCTAGCCGGGTTCCTCAAAAGCCCGTACTCGGCAAACTTGACTGGCGTCCCTGACGGCCCGAGGGGTCGGAAAGGCTCAAACAGGTTGTTTGAAGGTTTTCGAGGCCTCGGAAAGGCCTAAACAAGTTGCTTGAAGGTTTCCGACGCCTCGGAAAGCGCCAAAACAAGTTGCTTGAAGGTTTTCGAGGCCTCGGAAAGGCCGAAACAAGTTGTTTGAAGGTTTCCGACGCGTCGGAAAGGCCAAAACAAGTTGCTTGAAGGTTTCCGAGGGCTCGGAAGGCTCAAACAAGTTGCTTGAAGGTTTTAGAGGGTATCAGGGACACCTGCCAAGATTGCCGGGTACATCAAACGTGCGTACCAGGCCTACTTCGCCGGCAGCCGAAGCTGCCCCCGCCGACTTAATTTGACCAGGCACTTATCTTCGCGCCCCGATATTTTAGGTATAAACAAGATGAAAAGGATGAAGAAAGCAGTGATAACTGCCATGTTGGCGGTGTGCGTGCTGGCGACGGCGTCGGCACAGACGGGCGGATACCGTGCGGCAAGCGAGGCACAACGCAAGGAGATTGTGGCTAAGATCACGCAGACGGCCGCCAGCGTGCGCACGATGAAGTGCGACTTTACGCAGGTCAAGCAGCTGTCGTTTATGAATGACAAAGTGACATCCGAGGGACGGATGTATTATAAGAAGGCAAACAAAATCCGCTGGGAATACACGCGGCCGTACGCCTACGTTTTCTCGACCGACGGCACGACGGTGCACATGACCTCGGGCAAGGGCGGCGCATCGAACCGTGTGCCGGTGAAGTCGAGCAAGCTCTTCAGCGAGATCAGTCGCGTGATGGTCGGCGGTGTGAGCGGGGCAGGTCTGGTGGATTCGCCCGACTTCTCGTCCACCTTCTCCGTCGGGCAGAGCGATTGGCAGATCACGCTCACGCCCCGCAAGAAGGAGGTGCGCGACCTCTTCGCCTCCGTGCGGCTCTACGTGGGCAAGTCCGACGGGCGCGTGCGGCGCGTGGAGCTCGAGGAGAAGAGCGGCGACCGGACGACGATCACGCTCAAGAATGTGCAGGCTAATGTGGCGGTGGACGATGCGCTATTTAATCGTTAAGGGGCTTCGCATAGCACCGCATCTGCTGCGTTGCCTGCGACACTCAGGCTCGGACGCCTTGCATCTGCACTGCTATGCAAAGCCTCTCGCCTTTATGCTGTGCCTCCTGCTGACGGGCTGCGCTGCGACGCGCAATGTCCGGCAGCAGGAGGCGTCGACGGCGCGCGTATGGACGCCGGCCATGCGATCGACAGAGGCGAAGAACACGTATCGCGTGCACCTCCGGGCGGCGGGCCGTGACCTGACAGGCATCTGCGTCGCGAAACGCGTGGGCGACGAGTGGCGCGGCTCGCTCGTGAACGAGTTCGGCAGCAAGGCGTTCGACTTCGTCACCACGGCGCGGCGGGGCGCGTTGCTCAACGTCTTTCCGATGATGGACCGGTGGTACATCCGGCGGACCGTCGCGGCCGACCTGCACTTCCTGTTCGAGGTCGACAATGCTGAGGCCACGTTCGCCCGTCGGGTCGAGCGCAGCAAGCGGGGCGACACGATCGTAGCCGTTTCAGGTCGGTGGCGCATGACCGCGACGCCGCACGACAGCACCGTGACGCTCGTCAATACCCGCCGCAACATCGTCTACGAACTGCGCCGAATGGCCGAGACGAACGACGGCAGCGATGAATAATGGGGCGGCTACCCTCTGACTACCCTGTAACTACCCCTTGACTTCCCTCGGACTACCCGGGGCGCAGCCCCGTAACTACCGCGGCCGCAGGCCGCATAACTACCCTTTGACTACCCCCTATCGTATGTTGATTGATTCCCTATTCACAATCCGCAGCCGTGAGGAAACGCCTGCGGGATGCACCTATGTGTTGGCGCCCGACGCCGGCCACGCGATCTATGGCGCACACTTCCCCGGAGGCCCCGTGACGCCCGGCGTGTGCATCATTCAAACGGTGAAGGAGCTTGCGGAGCGGTCCATCGGTCGGCCGCTCTTCCTGCGCACCGTTCGCAACGCCAAGTTCCTCCACGTCATCGACCCGCGTCAGGCCACCGAGGTGACCTTCCCGCTCGCCATCTCCCAACCGGACGAGGGCGGGGTCGCCGTCTCGTGCGTCGTGACCGACGCCGTCGGCACACTCTTCGCCAAGATCAGCCTGCTGCTCGAGGAGGTGGAGGGATGACGCAGCCCCTCTGTGTGGTGATCCCTACCTATAATAACGTACGCACCGTCGGCGGTGTGATCGACGAGGTACTGGCAACGGGTGCTCGCGTGATCGTCGTCAACGACGGTTCGACGGACGGCACAGCGGACGTCTTGCGCAAGTATGAAGGTCGTGTGGAGGTGGTGGCCTACGCAAAGAATCGCGGCAAGGGGTACGCCCTGTCGCGCGGCTTCGATCGGGCGGAGGCGATGGGTTTCGATCGCGTCGTAACGATGGATGCCGATGGGCAACACAGTGTCGCCGACCTGCCACGCTTCATTGAAGCCACGGCCATGCACCCGAACGCACTGCTGATGGGTCGGCGCACGGTGGAGGGCGAGATGCCGCAGGGCAACACGTTCGCCAACCGGCTGTCGAACTTCTGGTTCGCCGTGCAGACAGGCCATCGCCTGCGTGACACGCAGAACGGGTTCCGCCTCTATCCGCTATCGGCTATGCGTGGTATGCGTCCGCTGACGTCGCGCTACGAGGCCGAGTTAGAGTTGGCCGTGCGTTGTGCGTGGCGCGGGCTGCCCATCGTGGCCGTCCCCGTGACCGTCAACTATGCCCCCCCGGGCGGTCGCGTGACGCACTTCCGACCGGGCCGCGACTTCCTCCGCATTAGTCTGCTCAACACGGCACTCACCCTGCTGGCGCTTGTGTATGGTTATCCGTCGATGCTCGTTCGGCGAATCGTGAGGCATCATCCTAATGATCAATGATTATCTCCAATCGGCCATTAGAGATGATCGTCTCCTCCGACCGGCAGGGTAGGGGCGTATTGCATACGCCCTACTTAACGCCCCAATAGGGGCGAAAATCCAGTGTCCAGGTACATGTGGGGCGTATGCAATACGCCCCTACCCTATCGGCTGATTCATCTCATTTTTCCCTTTTCCCTTTTTCGTTTTTCATTTCCCCTATGACTTTCCTCTATTTATTGATTGGCCTGGCGGTGGGCTTCACCGCGGCCTGGTTCTATTTGCAAGCGCGCAGTCGTAATGAGGTCTTGCAGGCTGAGCAGACGGTGCGCCAAGAGCTGTCGCAGCTGGAACAGTCTGCGCGGCAGGAGCTGCAGCGTCAGCTACAGACGGCTGAGCAAGCGCGGCTACTGGCCGAACAAGCGGCAGCGCGCGAGTCCCTGCTCCGGCAACGTGCCGAGTCTGACGCAGCCGAGCTGAAGCAGGAACGTGATCGGCTGGCACACGAGCATGCGACGTTGCAGGCCGAACGTGCCGCCCTCGTCGCGTCGATGGACGCCCTCAGACAGCAATCGAAAGCCGACGCTGCACACCATCAGCAACGCTTCGACGAACAGATGGCGACGCTCAAGGAGCAGTTTCAGAACGTCGCACGACAAGTGCTCGACCGCACTTCCGAGCGCCTCAAGAGCGAGAATACGGAGCACATGGAGCGCTTCACCCTGCCCCTCCGCGAAAACCTGACGCAACTGCGCACGGCTATCGAGCAAACGAACGACGCCACGACACGCAACACGGCCTCGCTGGCCGAACAGCTCCGCCAGATGGTCGCCCAGACGGAGCGCATGGATCGCACGGCCACCAACCTGACGAACGCCCTACGCGGCGACAACAAACAGATCGGCGATTGGGGTGAGTTGGTGCTCAGCGAGCTGCTTGACGCCCAAGGTTTCGTGCGCGGACTGAACTACGATGTGCAGGACACGCTGACCGACGATCGCGGGCAGGCCGTGGTGCACGATGAGACCGGCCAACGCATGCGCCCGGACGTCATCCTGCATTACCCCGACAACGAGGACGTGGTGATCGACGCCAAGGTCTCCATCAAGGCCTACTCCGACTATGTCGCCGCCACGGACGACTTCACCCGCCGTCGTCATTTGGAGCGACACATGCAGAGCGTCCGCTCGCACGTCACGGAACTGGCTCGGAAGGACTACAGTCGCTACATCACGGCCCCACGCCGCGCTGTGGAGTTCGTCATCATGTTCGTCCCCAACGATGCGGCCCTGCAACTGGCCCTCGCGAACGATCCCAAGCTGTGGCAGTCGGCCTTCGAGCAGAAGGTGTTCATCACCGGCACACAAAACCTCTACGCCATCCTCCGCATGATCAGTATTGCCTGGCGCCAACATACGCAGACTGAAAACCAAAAGCACATCTTCCAAATGGCCGAAGAGCTGCTCAAACGCGTAGGTGATTTCGTCAAGCGTTTCGATCGGGTGGGCGAAAGCATCCGCGCACTCACCAAGGATTACGATAGCGCTTACAACAAGGCCTACAGCGGCAAGCAGAGCATCGTGCAGAAAGCCAACGAGCTGAAGGCCCTCGGCGTGAAAGAGTCGCAGACGTACCCACTGCCCGCCGCCGTGTTCGCTTTCGACGATGACGCGGACGCTACGAACGCCACCCCCAACGAGTTACCGCATCCCCAACCCTAACCCAAGCAACGCATGGATTCTCTTCCTCTTACCCTCCGCGAAGCGATCGAATACATCGGCACGATTGTCTTTGCCATCAGCGGTATCCGCCTCGCTGCCGCCAAAGGTTTCGATTGGTTCGGGGCCTTCGTCGTCGGATTCGTCACGGCCATCGGTGGCGGAACGGTGCGCGATCTGCTCCTCGACGTGACACCCTTCTGGATGCTCAGTCCGGCCTATCTCTGGTGCACACTCCTCGGTATGATTGTCGTTTTCATCTTCAATCGCCAGCTTGTTCGGCTTGACCTGCCCTTTTTCATCTTCGACGCCATCGGATTGGCGCTTTTCGTGGTGATTGGCATCGAAAAAACGCTCGATCTCAAGTATCCCTTTTGGGTAGCGATCACGATGGGCACCATTACGGGCATTGTGGGCGGTGTGATGCGTGATAATTTCATCAATGAAACGCCGCTCGTCTTCCGTAAGGAGATCTACGCCTTGGCCTGCGTGATGGGCGGAACGGTTTTCGCCGCCTGCTACTACCTCCATTTCAATCACGAGGTGTGCGAGCTTTCCGCCGCTGCCACGGTGCTCATCATCCGCATTTTAGCGATCAAATTCCACTGGCATTTGCCCAAAATGAAGTTGCGGTAAAGCGCTCTCTCGATGGGAATCGGATACGCTGAATACGTACGAAGCCCAAAAGCGCTCGGGATACCGTAAGCAGAAAAAAGGAGAAGGAAATGGCGGCCCATTCCCCTCTCCTTTTTCTATCTCGGATAGGCGCCCACGGCCTATTTCGTCACGTATTTGTTATAACTATCGAGCAACTCGTCGGGGAATCCCCAACCGACATCGTCATAGACCGAATCGACGATCTTTTTTGCGCGATTCCGATAGACACTCATCAGATTATTGGCGCGGATATACTTCATTGTCTTGTCGAAATAGCGTGCAAAGGAGGCGTAGAAGGGCTCGTCTATGTCGCCATAGGCTAACGTGAATCGGCATCCTATCTCCACGTAAAACAGCATCAAATCCGCTACGTCGACCGAATCTGCCTTTATTTTCTCAGAGTCGGAAAAGATCTTCTTACACTTTACGACCGAATAGTCACCAAGCATCTGGCCCTCTCCGCGAGGAAAAAACTCCTTGTGAAGCCATTTCTTAGGCTTCTCGATCTCGCCTTGGCTATCGGCATGAAGAAAATACTCCAAATATTCCTTCGCTTCCTTTCGGGCATCGTATAACCCGAGGATGACTTCGATCAGCTCCTCTTTGGGCATCGATTTGAAGCACTTTTTCAGTTGAGCTTTCGACACGCTGTCCTCTTTTTACGCGATAAACGTCTCCAACAGCTTGGCGCCATCGCTGTCGGGGGTGAGTGTGACCTGCCGAGTCGTGGCGGGAAGGAGAACCGTCTGGCCGCGGCGGATCGTCCGCACATGACCAAGGTCGTCCGTGAGGCGAACGCCACCCGCCATGCAGAGGTAGATGACGAACGAGTCGAGGCGAGCGAAGTCGCGCGTCATGGGTAGCGTCGTGAGGTCGAGTAGGTGGGTCGTGAAGTAGGGGCAGTGGATGAGCTTGACGACGGCGTCGTAGCGGGGCGTGTAGGGCTGGCGATGATCGGCGTAAAAGGTGTAATCGATCGCTTCGAGTGCCTCAGCCACATGCAGTTCGCGCTTCCGACCGTCGGTGCCCACCCGATCATAGTCGTAGATGCGATACGTCACGTCGCTCGTTTGCTGAATCTCGGCCACGAAGCACCCCGCGCCGATGGCGTGCACGCGACCCGGGGGCAGGAAGAAGACGTCGCCCGGACGGACCTCGTAACGCTTGAGCACTTCCATGATCGTCCGCTCTTCCACACGACGGCGGAACTCGTCGGCGTCGATCGGGCGCGAAAAACCACTGTAAAGCGCGGCGCCGGGGGCAGCTTGGACGACGTACCACATCTCCGTCTTGCCGAGGGCACCATGACGCGCATGTGCCAGATTGTCATCCGGGTGCACTTGTACGGAGAGGTCGTCTCGGGCATCAATAAACTTGACCAGAAGTGGGAAGCGCGATCCAAAACGTTCCAAAATGCGGCCTCCGACGAGATCGGCGCCGTGTCGACGAACCAATTCGCCGAGCGTGACGCCCTCCTCCGGCCCATCGGCTACGACCGACGGCCGACCGTCTACGTCAGACACTTCCCAGCTCTCGCCAATCTTGCGCGGATCGGGGGGCAGGGACTTAAAAGGACAGATGGCCGCGCCGCCCCAAAGGACTTCTTTCAGTATCGGCCGAAAAACATAGGGATTCATTTCGTTGTTACGCCGACTCACATGCTAAAAATGAGTGGCGATGAGCTTACAGAAGTACTTGATATGTTGAACTTTAATCAGATTTCTATTGCTTGCCCTCTCGGGCATCCTTTACCGCTTCGGTTTTCGCTTCTTGGGCGTCACGCGACGCAAAACCATGGCCGTGCGGGCGGGCAGGTAGAGCTTGAGCCAGCCTTTCCCGTCGGGGGCGTAAAGCGGATCGGATTGGGTGAAGTGTTCTACGCTGTCGTCCGTGAGCCCATTGCCTCCGTAGAGCGGATCGTCGGTGTTGAGCACCACCCGATAGCTGCCTTCGGGCGTAAGCAGACCGTAGTCGGTGAAGGAATGCGTTGGGCTGAAGTTAAACGCGAACACAAAATCGCCGCGCATGTAAGCCAGCACCTGATCCCCGTCGTTGTCCCACACCTTTTGCAGCGGGAGCGCCTGAAACGCGGGCACGCTGTGGATCAGTGCCAACATGGCATGGTCAAAATCGCCGAGAAAATGATACTTCAAGTCCGGATTATCCACAAGCCCCCACTGTCTGCGGGCGTATTTGTATGACCAACCGTTGCCCTCGCGCGGAAAGTCTATCCACTCCGGATGGCCAAACTCGTTGCCCATAAAGTTCAGATAACCACCGTTCATGGTGGTCGCCGTCACGAGGCGGATCATCTTATGAAGGGCCAGGCCACGCTCTACGGTGAGGTTTCTGTCGTTCGTCTGCATGTGCCAATACATATCCGCGTCGATGAGCCAGAAGATAATCGTCTTGTCACCCACAAGCGCCTGGTCGTGGCTCTCCGCATAGCTGATCGTCTTCTCATCCGCGCGCCGATTCGTGGTCTCCCACCAAATGGCCGACGGATGCCAGTCCTCGTCCTTCTTCTCCTTGAGTGTTTTGATCCAAAAATCGGGGATATTCATGGCCATTCGGTAGTCGAAATCGTAGCCCCCGTCCTCGAATCGGGCAGCCAAGCCTGGCATACCGCTCACCTCCTCGGCGATCGTCACCGCGTGCGGGTTGACCTCGTGAATCAGCCTGTTGGCGAGGGTCAGGTAGACGATTGCATCGCCATCCTGATGGCCGTTGTAATAGTCGCCGTAGTTGCTAAAGGCTTCCCCGAGGCCGTGGCTATAGTAAAGCATGGAGGTAACGCCATCGAAGCGGAATCCATCGAAACGATACTCATCGAGCCAGAATTTGCAGTTAGAAAGCAGAAAATGAAGCACCTCGTTACGCCCGTAATCGAAGCAAAGCGAATCCCAGGCGCGGTGCTCACGCCGTTCTCCGGTGTGAAAATATTGGTGGTACGATCCGTCAAAGCGTCCCAAGCCTTCCGCCTCATTCTTGACCGCGTGGCTATGCACAATGTCCATAATCACGGCTAAGCCGAGCGCATGCGCATCGTCGATCAGCCGTTTCAGCTCTTCCGGGGTGCCAAAGCGAGACGAGGCCGCGAAGAAACTGCTCACATGATAGCCAAAGGAGCCGTAATACGGGTGCTCTTGGATGGCCATGATCTGGATGGCGTTATACCCGTCGCGGGCCACGCGCGGCAGCACGTTGAGACGAAATTCCTCGTAGGTTCCGGTCTTCTCTTCCTCCGTGGCCATGCCAATATGGCACTCGTAGATGAGCAGCGGCGAAGTGTCAGGCTGAAAATCGTTGACGCGGAACTTGTATTTCTCCGCCGGATCCCAAACCTGGGCCGAAAAGATCTTCGTCGTCTCGTCTTGCACCACACGCCGACACCAAGCCGGAATGCGTTCGCCAGCGCCTCCCTCCCACTCCATGCGGAGCTTATACAGGTCGCCGTGGTGAAGCGCGTCCGCAGGCAGCACGATTTCCCAGTTGCCCGCCGCGCCTTCCAAGCGCCGCAGACGGTAATCCTCGCGTTTTTCCCAACCGTTAAAGTCGCCCACGAGGTATATCGCGGTGGCATTCGGAGCCCA
This sequence comes from Tannerella serpentiformis, assembly GCF_003033925.1. Classification (NCBI taxonomy): domain Bacteria; kingdom Pseudomonadati; phylum Bacteroidota; class Bacteroidia; order Bacteroidales; family Tannerellaceae; genus Tannerella; species Tannerella serpentiformis. The sequence goes on along the minus strand of NZ_CP028365.1, from coordinate 2,852,645 downwards.
TTCCCGGAACACCCACCCTCCGTCGGCCATCCGCTGAAGGCCGAAATAGAGGTATCCCGATGCAAAGTCAGAGAGGCTAAGCCGTCCATTCTGCGTCAAGTCTTGTTCCTTCTTAATCACATCATTATGTCGCCCTTCGATGGCTTCGGCGTAGGGTTCCAGCCAAGGGTCTTTCTGAATCAGCATCAGTTTGTTCATCATCTTATGCTACATAGTTAGGGATTATGAATGCGTGAGCGGAAGCGATGATTGGTCCCATCCTGCGACGCGCCCGCAAAGGTAACAGTCGCCGTATAATTATGGAAGCGCGCCTACCCCACTTTTCGCACAACCCACGCCCCGCCCCCTTTTCCGCCCCCCCTCAAAATACGAACCCTATTCCCGGCCGGTTTTTTGTTCACTCGACCACCTGTGTGGTCGTTTGTGGGGCGTATGCCTTTGCACCCTACCTGAATGGTAAAAACCTCGCCCCTTTTTTCGTTCGCTCGACCATTGCCGTGGTCGTCTGTGGGGCGTATGCCTTTGCGTCCTACCTGAACGGTAAAAACCTCGCTCCTTTTTTCGTTCACTCGACCACTGCCGTGGCCACCTGTGGGGCGTATGCAATACGCCCCTACACGGATACCCGGGAAAATGGCGATTTTCTTCTGCACCGGATAAAAACGAACCCAAAATCTGATGAATTTTCGTCCGTCAGGGTAGGGGCGTATTGCATACGCCCCACAGACGGCCACGCCAGAGGTCGAATGGGCGAAAAAATGGATAGAATTTCGTCCGTCAGGGTAGGGGCGTATTGAATACGCCCCACAGACGGCCACGCCAGAGGTCGAATGAATCTAATCCCCACCCAAAAATCCATTCCCTGAATAAAACGCGGCCTTATCCCCACCCGGTTTTCCATTCCCCGGATAAAACGTAACCCTATCCCCGCTGGGTTTTCCAATCCCCGACCGAAAAACATCCTCAACCTTGACGCATAAGGCATATTCCCAGCATAAAAGAACGCTATATGCGTTGCAGATTGAAATCTCCCGCTATAAAAGAACAACACATGCGGCGCGAATTCGTTTCTATCGTATGGAACGAATGCCATTTGCATTGCAGATCTTATCTTATAAGGATAAAAGAAGATCTTTTGCAACGCAGATTGTATCCTCCCGATCCATTAGGATCCTATATGCGGCGCAGATAGACTTCTTTTAATCCATGAAGATACCATCTGCAATGCATACGCACTTCTTTCTGATCAATAGATCGAAATATGCAATGCAGAATCACTTTTTTCAGTGTAAAAGATTCGCATCTGCAACGCATATCATATCCTTTCATATCGGGAACATACCTTATGCGCCGGGTACAGCCATCTCTTTCGGTCCGGGATTAGAAAACCCAATGGATCTGAGATTCATTTTCGGTCGGGGATTGGAAAACCTGATAAGAATAAGGTTACGTTTCGTTCGGGGAATAAAAGAATTGCCATTTTTTCGGGTACCCGTGTAGGGGCGTATTGCATACGCCCCACAAATGGTCAAGCAAATGGACAAATGAACGGAAAAATAAACCGGTTTTTGGTTCGTTTTTATTCGGGGAATCAAAAATCGAATCGGAATTAGATTCATCCGGCCCCTGCCGTGGCCGTCTGTGGGGCGTATGCTGTTGCGCCCTACACGGACGACCTGAAAAATGGCGATTTTTCTATCTGTTCGACCACTGCAGTGGTCGTTTGTGGGGCGTATGCTGTTGCGCCCTACACGGTTGACCTAAAAAATGGCGATTTTTCTATCTGTTCGACCACTGCCGTGGTCGTCTATGGGGCGTATGCTGTTGCGCCCTACACGGGCGACCTGAAAAATGGCGATTTTTCTATTCATCCGGCCTCTGGCGTGACCGTCTATGGGGCGTATTCAATACGCCCCTACACGAGCGGCCTAAAAAATGGCGATTTTTCTATCTGTTCGACCACCGGTGTGGCCGTTTGTGGGGCGTATGCTGTTGCGCCCTACACGGGCGACCTGAAAAATGGCGATTTTTCTATCCATTCGACCACCGGTGTGGCCGTTTGTGGGGCGTATGCAATACGCCCCTACACGAGCGACCTGAGAAATGGCGATTTTTCTATCCATTCGACCATTTGCATGGTCGCTTGTGAGGCGTATGCAATACGCCCCTACACGGGCGACCTGAAAAATGGCGATTTTTCTATCCATTCGACCACCGGCGTGGCTGTCTGTGGGGCGTATGCTGTTGCGCCCCTACACGGGTACCCAAAAAAATGGCAATTTTTCTTTCCGTTCGACCACCGGCGTGGTCGTCTGTGAGGCGTATGCAATACGCCCCTACCCTGTCGGACGAAAATTTATCGGGGTTTTGGTTCGTTTTTATTCGGAGAATCAAAAATCGAATCGGAATTAGATTCATCCGGCCCCTGCCGTGGCCGTTTGTAGGGCGTATGCAATACGCCCCTACACGGACAGACGAAAACCGGGCTGGTTTTTGGTTCGTTTTTATCCGGAGAAGGGGAAAATGGCCGGGGATAGCATGGATAGACATCCCCGGAAGGGCGTTTGGGGTTGTTCGATTGTAGTCGTTCGTTTTTTAGATCACATGCCGGGCCTTCATTTCGAGGTAACGGTTGATTACATCGACGGATAGACGCTCGGGAGCGGTCAAAAGGGCGTAGATGCCGTGGCGCTGGAGCAGGTTGACCACGTGTTGCTTCTCGGCAATGAATTTATCGGCAAGGGTTTGATCAAAATAGTCCGAGAGATGACGCGGCTTACGCTCGGCGAAGGCCGTTAGGGACGCGTTTTCGAAAAAAACGGCGAGGACGACGTGCCTGTTGGACAGGAATTTGAGCGCCTCGAGCTGGCGCTCCATGCCGACGACGCTGTCGAAGTTTGTATAGAGGATGAGCAGGCTGCGCTTGGTGATGTGCTTGTTGAGATGGACCGAGAGCGCGCTATAATCACTCTCGCCGAAGTCGGTGGCCTGTCGGTAAAGGCTTTCGAGGAGCTGCTGCATTTGCCCAGCCTGTTGGGAGGCGGGCAGGAAGGTCTCGAAATGGTTGGAAAAGGTGGCAAGGCCGACCTTATCCTCGCGGCGAAGGGCCACGTAGGAGAGGACGAGGCTGGCGTTGATGGCGTAATCGAGAAGCGTCATGCCGCGGAAGGCCGATTGCATGATGCGACCCTTGTCAATGACGCTGTAAACCTGCTGGGAGCGCTCGTCTTGGTAGGTGTTGACCATGATTTGGTGGCGGCGGGCACTGGCTTTCCAATTGATGGTGCGATAGTCGTCGCCGCGGACGTACTCTTTGATGTGCTCGAACTCGGTGTGGTGCCCCAGGCGACGGACACGCTTAATCCCGAGCTCGGTGAGGTTGTGATGGGCGGCGAGCAGCTCGTACTGGTTGAGCATGAGGTAGGACGGGTAGACCTTTACCTCTTGCGGCTGGCCGTCGGTGATGCGAGTTGTCACGAGGCCAAGAGGAGAGGTGATAAAGAGTCGGATGCGGCCGAAATTGTAGACGCCTCGACGGACGGGGCGTAGTCGGTAGACGATTTCTCGTTTTTCGCCACGTTTCAGATCCACGGGGAAGCGGACATCGCGGCGCTGGAAGATGTCGGGTAACTCGTCGATGATGTCTATGTGAACGGGGAGGAGATGGCGGTTCTCCACCGTGATGCGCACCTCATTCTCGTCGCCGTTGGAGAAGCGGTCTGCGCAGGTGCGGCGCGCCGTGATGGTTCCGAATCGCTTTCTAGAGGGCCACAGGAAACACACCAAAATCAAGGTTACCACACTAAACACTGGGCCGAGTTTCGATGGACTTAAAAGAACGAATAGACAGCCAAACAGAATGCCGCAGAAAATGAGGTAAAAAAGGGCCATGAGACGCCCTTTCTTACTTTGTAACGTCTCCCCCCACATGGTATCTATGTATGATAGAGTAAGAAGGATGTAGCCCAACCACCGGGCAGCCTCGTAACAGACGGGGAAGGCATAGCTCGCGAGGTAGAGCAGGAAAACGGCGGCGAGGACGACGAAGAAGCGCCGAGTGAAAAACATAACGCGGGCTTATTTGGGGACTTCAACTTGCTCGACCAGTCGACCGATGATCTTCACCGGGTTGTGCCCCTCCATTTCAGCCTCGGCCGTGAGGGTGATGCGGTGCTGAAGGACGGGGATGGCTACGGACTTGACGTCTTCGGGGGTGATAAAGTCGCGGCCATGGAGCAAGGCTAAGGATTTGGCTACCTGCATCATGGCGACAGAGGCGCGCGGGGAGGCGCCGAGGTAGACGGTGCGGGCGGTACGGGTACGGGCGACGATGAGGGCGATGTAACGCAGCAGGGCGGGCTCGACATAGACATGCCCGACGTAGTCGATGAGTCGGAGCAGCTCGTCCTTGGTGATGACGGGCTGAACGGACTCCAGGGTGGTCAGGCGACGGTTGGCGTGGTGGCGCTCCAGGATGCGGACTTCCTCGTCCAGAGTGGGATACTGCATGGTGATCTTCATCAGGAAGCGGTCGAGCTGGGCTTCGGGGAGCTTGTAGGTGCCTTCATGCTCGACGGGGTTCTGGGTGGCGAGGATGGTGTAGATGGGACTCATGGGATAGGTGGTTCCGTCGATCGTGGCCTGTCGCTCCTCCATGACCTCGAAGAGGGCGGCCTGCGTTTTGGCCGGGGCACGGTTGATCTCGTCGGCCAGAACGATGTCGGCAAAGATGGGACCGCGGTGGAAGTCAAATTCGCTGGTCTTCATGTTGAAGACCGACGTCCCGAGCACGTCCGAGGGCATAAGGTCGGGGGTGAACTGGATACGGGAGAAGTCGGCGTCGATCAGTGCAGCGAGGAGTCGGGCGGTGAGCGTTTTGGCTACACCGGGCACTCCCTCGATGAGGATGTGTCCGCGGGCGAGGATGGCGGCAAGTAGGAGATCGGCCACGCGCTCTTGTCCGACTACGACGTCGGAAATGGCAGCACGTATGCGGTTGATTTTCTCTGTGAAATCGGTCAGGTCAAGGGATGCGGTTCTTTGTTCCATTGGGATGATGAGTAGTTAGGATTAGTGGGGTGAGTTAGGGGTAGGCGCACTTTGGGGCGACCTATTTGAGCTTACGTTTCCAGTGATTGATGCCATCTATGGCGCGGCGCATGTCAGCTTCGGAGACGCGCGTGCCATCGCTAAGGAGATGCTTGAGACGGACGAAGTCGGCCGTCACTTCTTCGACGGGTAACCCGGTGCGTGCAGCCAGTCTTTCGGCTGCGGCTTTCGGATCGGGCTCAGTTTCGGGATCGGTGGCGTAGCGCCGACGGAGTTCGGTGCGGAAATAGAGATACTTTTTGCGGAGCAAGTCCTGATAGTCGCGCTTCTGATAGAAAAGGTTGCCGATGAGGCGCGTAAAGCGGAGCATCTCGTTGGCCGGGGGTGTGACGACGGGAATGGGGCGCTGTTTGCGCTGCGCAGCGTTCGTCATCAGCAGGAGGACGAGCAGGAGAAGGCTGTAAAAGGCTGCCTTGAGCGCGGGACTGTCGAAGATGGCCTTCAGCAAGCTCGGGCTGGCGGCGCTATGGCTCTCCTCAAGCCGCACGATCGGGTAGTTATCGGGAAAGTAGAGGAGGCGGAAGATGTACGAGGCATTGTCACCGTCCAAAATGCCGTAGTTGGTGAAGAGCAGCGGTGTGGAGACGATGAGGAGGGAACCGTAATCCCAGCGAGACTCCGCGTCCATATCATCCTCAGCGTCATTAGAGTAAAGGGACATGATGAGTGCGAGGGGGTGGTCGTGGTTATCCCTAGCCAAGAAGGCCATGTTGCGATCCAGCTCGCACTCTTGGAGCTCCAAGTAGACGGGATGGAGCTGCGGGAAGACGCGATAGAGGTGGTAGTCGTCGTCAATGCGATTGTCGTAGTAGATGGTGTCGCGGACGGGGTCGAGTCGCACGGCTTGATCGAAGACGTTGATTAGGTCCCGCTCGTTATACTCGACAGAGAAGCCAAAGGTCTCCATCATCTCCTCAGAGAAGTCGGAGGCGCAGATCACAACGTTGTGACCCTGTCGGAGCAGGCTGCGAATGTCGAGGAGCCCCGAGTCTGGCGGGGAGTAGACGTCTTGGATAAGGAGGTAGGTGCGCCGTTCGGATCGGGGCAGGATGCCGGTGTCGGGGTATTCCATGCGCACTTTGTAGAGGGACTTCTGCTCGACCCGATAGTCGTCGAAGGAGCTGGCGAGTACGTCGTCAAAGACGTAGCAGCCGAACGGTTGGCGGTCGTCGTGGAGATAGGTGGGCTTCCAAATGAAAGGGCGCGGTGTGTTGTACTGCACCAAGAAGACCGCAACGAAGAAGACGGCTATGAGCACGAAAAAGACAATGCGACTGCGTTTCATTCGTCAGGCTCCTTTCAGTATTTGTTGTTGTAGGTCGTGCATCTGATGGCAGAGTTCGGGTGTCGCACGGTAGTTGCCATAGCGGACGTGCAGGAAGATGTTCGTCAGGTCGCGGAAGGGGGGGCGAAGCGACTCGGGCTTCAGCTCGTAGACGTATTCGGTGGGCGTCTTGAAGATCTGAAAGCTGACCCACTCGAGGTCGGCTATCTGGCGGAGCGTTTGCAAGTAAATGAGGCGGACAGCGGCCTGATGATCGCCTCGGGCGAGGGCGTCGGAGAGGGCACGATCGAAGTCGGTGCCGTAGAGCTCTTCTTCCGTGACCTCTTCGTAATCCACGCCCAGCTTTTTATTGCGTAGAAAGAGGCTGGGCCTCTTCTTCCAGATAAACCAGATGACGACGATAAGGGCAAGGACGAAAAGCACAACGAGCGACCAGGTCACAATGCCGCTGGCTCGCTCCGCGTCGAGGCCGTGAAAGAGACGTTGCAGCAGGCGTGCGAGTCGACTGATCAGGGCCTCCCACCACGAGGTGTCGATGGGCTGCAACTGGCTGTTGTAGTCGTAGCGCGGATCGGCTTGGTAGCGGGCGATCTTGTCGAGATCGTAGGTGAGGGTGTCGATAGAGTCGATCATTGGTGGTCAGAGCTTAGAAAAGGAGGCAATGTCGGTGGCGGCGCTGACGCCCTCGTGCTTCTCGTGGAGGTGGAAGTACTCGAAGGCTATGCCGGTCATGGCTATGACCTGCGAGAGGTAGTAACCGTAGGATTGGATGATGCCGAGGATGTAGCTCGTGAGCTGAAACCAGAGGGTGTCCGCCATGCCATTGCCTTCGGTGTAGGAAAAGAGTTGGCCGATGAAGGTGAAGAGGTACCACGGCAGGTAGGTCACCATATTGACGATGCTACCGATGAGACCGAAGACAAGCATCAGTCCGAAGATCTCAAACCAGGCGGGCATGCCCCAACGAAAAGCCTGTCGGAAGGAGGCGAAGAAGGGGCGGTCTCCCAAGAGATAGAGCGGAGCGAAGAGCCACAGCGGCGAGATAAAGAGGAGGACGAGCAACAAGGTGACGGGAATGGTTGCAAGTAGTGTCCACAGGGAGCCCAAGAGCGCGGGAAGGCCGATGAAGGCGCCGACGAGGAGGGAGAGAAGCAGGCCGAAGAGCAGCACACGCACCGATCGCCCGACGAGGCGACCCAAGGGGGCACGCAACTCATCGAACGTGACACCGCGGAGCCCGCCTTCGCGTCGCTCGTAAGTCTGCATCAGACTGTAAAGCAGGGCCGAGAGGAGGATGTAGCCAGCGATGTAACAGCAGTAAACCCCCACCGCATGCGCAAGCACCCGGCTGATTACGTTGCTGAAGCTCGATTCGCCAGCCACGGGAAAATCGATGAAGGTGTTGCTCATGAGCTGATTCAGGAAGAAGGCCTGAACGAGACAGAGCGGCAGGATGAAGTAAAGCGAGTAACGGAGCAGGGGGCGCCAGCTATGACGCAGGTAGTCGAACGTGGTGTTCAGCTTTTCGCCGAAGGTGCGTTCGCGATAGAAGTTGATTTTAGGTGCGGGGGATTCCATATGCGTGTACAAGAGGTGTGACGACTGTATATAAATAGGTATAGGGCGATCAGGCCAGCCGGTCGGGGTCGTTGGCGGCCTCGGCCTCCACACGGCGGCGGACGTAGAGCGGATAGACGACCACGTAGAAGATCATCAAGACGAGGCTGAGCAGGATGTAGGCGGCACGGAGCGCGTCGGGCAGCTCCGTGTGGCGCGTGAGGAAGCTCTCCACGAAGGCGGCCAGGACGATGAAGGGAGCCACGCCGACGGCGAGCTTGAGTCCGCGCTTGGCCCCCTGACGAAAGGCGTAACCGCGCGGATAGGTGCCCGGAAAAAGCCAGCCGTTGCCTAAGGCGAACCCCGCGGCACCGGCGATGATGATAGACGCGATCTCGACGACGCCGTGGAGCCAGATCGACAGCACAGACTCCCACCCCACGCCGTGGCGGAAGAGGAAGGCTTGGAAGGTGCCGATCATGATGCCGTTGTAAAAGAGATGAAGGCCCGTCGCCACACCCGTAAAAAGGCCGAGGATGAAGATGCGGAAGCAGACGTAGAGATTGTTCGTGGCGATACGGAGGAACATCATCCATTCGTTCGAGATGTCATAGACGTCCATCGGCCGGCCAGCCGCGATGTTGCGGAGCGTCATGTCGACGTATTTGTCGCCCAGCACGAGGCGGGAGAAGTCGGTGTCTTGAGCGACCGAAAAGACGCCGATGGCGACGCTCACAAGGAAGACGAGGAGCGAATAAAACAGCTCGCGGCGCGATTCGTAGAAGGCCATCGGCAGCTCCGTGCGCCAGAAGTCGAGGATGCGCCCGCGATCCTCACGTTTGTTCTTGTAGAGCGTGTTGTGGAGGGCAGAGGCCAGATTGTTGAGGTAGATCGTGATGCGTGACGTGGGGTAATGGCTGCGCGAAAAGGCAAGGTCGGTGGTGATCGCCATGTAGGCGTCGGAGAGTCGCTCGGGATCCTCCTTCGCGGCCTGATCGACCACCCGCTCCAGGTCTTTCCACTTCTCGATGTTCTGCCGAATGAATACAATCTCTTTCACTGCGATTTATCTTTCTTGATCAATTGGCCGCAAATGTAACCAGACGAACGAATACGGCTGGGCAGCCACTCCCCGCCCCTCTTGCGCCACAGTTTTCACCTCACCTATGCGCTCCTATCAACCCTGTGTGATCAAAATTTGATCACGTGAGAGGTAAAAGAGCTCGTGCGTCATCAAAATTCGATCACGCGAGAGGTAAAAAAGCTCGTGCGTCATCAAAATTCGATCACGCGAGAGGTAAAAAAGCTCGTGCGTCATCAAAATTTCATCATGCGTCATCAAAATTTGATCACACGAGAAATAAAAGAGCTGGCGTGTCATCAAAATTCGATCGCACGAGAGGTAAAAACACTCGCGAGTCATCAAATTTTGATCATGTGCCAGCTTCCTCTTGCTCGCGTGTCATCAAATTTTGATCACGCACCAGCTTCTTGTTGCTCATGCGTCATCAAAATTTGATCACGCGCCAGCTTGTTGTTGCTCGCGTGTCATCAACTATTCCCCTTAAAAGCAGAAGAGCCGATGTCGAAGTAAGTGGACTGATTGTTAGGTGGAAAGGGGTGGATATGCTTCCGATTGCGTCGAGCGTAAAAGGCTGAAAAGTGCGGATCCGAGCAGAAGTTCAGTTACCAAACCATTACCCCGCTCCGCAACAGGTAACGATGGTGCAAAAGCTGGTAACTGGATACATCTTGCACATGGTTCTTTTGCATTGATATACAGGAATCTGCACAGGTAACGGGCGCTTTGGACCGGGTAATTTTGCCCACAGTTTTCAAAGCGTATGGATGACAAGAAAATGAAGGTGTTGCTCTACCTTAAAAAGAGCAGTCGTGACAGGTCGGGCAAGGCGCCGATCATGGGACGCATCACGCTGGGACGTTCCGTCGCACAGTTTAGCTGCAAGCTATCTTGTAACCCCGACTTGTGGAACCCGCGCGAAAGCCGAGTAGACGGGAAGAGCCGCGAGGCGGTCGAAGTCAATGGACGATTGGATAACCTCCTTCTTGCCGTTCAGACCTCCTATCAATCCCTGCTTTCCAAGGGTTCGCCGTTTGACGCGACAGACATCAAGGAGCATTTCCAAGGCAGCGTGCAGAGTCGAACGATGCTTTTGGAACGGTTCGATGGCCTGATCGAGGAAACGGAAGAGCACATCGGTGTAGACATCAAGGAAAATTCTTTGGCCTCGTATCGTCAGACGAGAGCGCAATTGCAGAGGTTCATTCGGGCGAAGTATAACGCTTCAGACTTGGCCTTTTCGCAGCTTACGGAGGACTTTATCAAACGATTCGAGCAGTATGTAACCGGAGAGGTTGGTCTAAAACAGAGCACTTGCTACAACATGATCGTCCTTATCAAGAAGGTCTGCAAACTGGCGTATCGAGAAGGCGCGGCAGACACCTTATTGTTCGACAATGTGCATGTAGACAAGGGGGATAGCCGACTGCCCAAAGCGCTCGATAAGGATGCGTTAGACAAGTTGAAAGCACTGCGTTTTGATAGCTTGGACGGGGATATGGAAACCTCCCGCAATATGTTTCTTTTTGCCTGTTACACCGGCGCGGCCTATTGCGATCTAATGGCACTGAACCGTGAGCATCTTGTTCGCGACGATGAGGGCAATCTTTGGCTGAAGTTCAGCAGGCAGAAGACAGGCGTCCTCTGCCGCGTAAAGCTGTTGCCCGAAGCTCTTCGATTGTTGGAGCAGCTACACAGCGATGCCAGAGAAACACTGCTTCCTTATATGAACTATGCCACCTATTTGTCTTGCTTGAAGGCGATTTCGCTAAGGGCCGGACTGTCTTTGCCGATCACCACGCACACGGCCCGACACACCTTCGCAACACTCGTCACCTTGGAGCAGGGCGTGCCCATTGAGACCGTCAGCAAGATGCTTGGGCATAGCACCGTGCGCATGACCGAGCGATATGCAAAAGTCACTCCCCAAAAGCTGTTTGAGGAGTTTGATCGCTTAATCTCTTTCACCGAAGATTTACACCTAACTATTTAACCGAAACCGATATGAGAAGTACATTCAAAATTCTATTCTACATCAACAGACAGAAGACGAAGGCGGACGGTAATACAGCCATCTTTTGCCGTGTCACCATCGATGGCAGAAGCACGACCATGACAACCGGCGAGGAATGTCTGCCGGCCGAATGGAACAGTGAGCAGGGGACAACTGGCGACAAGAAGATCAACCAACGCCTCGCAGCGTTCAGGGAACTCGTGGAAAAGACCTACACGGAAATGCTTACGAAGGACGGAGTAGTCAGTGCTGAACTACTCAAGAATCGCTTGCAGGGTGTTGCCGCTGCTCCTGCCACCCTTTTGGCTATGAGCGAGGCCGAACTGCAATCCGTTAAGGCATGCGTGGGTAGGTCAAGGTCTGAAGGCACCTATCGAAATCACACCTATTCGGACAAGATGCTTCGCGATTGGATAGAAAACAAAGGGCGAAAGGACATACTCATCGACGCTGTTACAGGAGACTTGTTTGAGGAGTTCCGTTTCTATCTCAAGAAGAAACGGTTTACAGCGAAGACGGTCAATCGGCACCTTTGTTGGCTCTGCCGATTGATGTATCGGGCGGTCAGCAAAAGGATCATTCGCTACAATCCTTTTGAAGATGCCACCTATGAAAAGGAGGAAAGGAAGATTCGCTTCTTGCAAAAGAGCGATGTAGCCAAGCTCATGGCGCTGAAAGTAAACGACAAGGAAGCAGAGCAGGCTCGGCAGATGTTCATCTTCTCCTGCTTCACAGGTTTGGCCATTGCGGATATGGAACGTCTGAAATTTTCGCATATTCAAACGGCGGCAGATGGCCGGAGGTATATCCGCAAGGAACGGCAGAAGACGAAAGTAGAATCCGTCGTGCCGTTACATCCGATCGCGGAGACTATCCTCAACAGACTCCGAGAAGAAGAGGAACAAACGGTGAAAGAGAAAGGTGACGACCTTGTCTTCCCACGTGGTTGCAGCCGCAGTACGATGAATAACAAACTGAGCACCTTGGGGTTGGCATGTGGTATCAGACAACGCCTGTCATTCCATATGGCGCGCCACACGTTCGGGACGTTGTCACTCAGCGCAGGCATTCCGATAGAGAGCATTGCCAAGATGATGGGGCACGCGTCCATATCCAGCACGCAGATCTATGCGCAGGTGACGGACAAAAAGATCTCGGAAGACATGGACAAGCTGATCCGAAAGCAACAAGCGGCATCAGCGTAATCCCCGGACGGCTGTTCCAACGTGAGGCGGTATGCTTTTTTCCTTTCATCGAATAGATCTTACTACATGGCTACAACGGGGATAACAGCTTGAGGAAATAGAAGTTAGAATGTCGTAGAAGCCCCAACCCCTTCATACTACCTTCCAACTACATAACACGATATGAGTTTCTTTTTCCCCGTAAAACTATGTTCTACATTGTTGTTACGTCATCAAACTTTGACCACGCAAGACGCTTTTTTCCTCTCCCGCGATCGAAATTTCTTCATGGAATGGCGCCTGTCGCTCGTGGCACTCTTACAGAAGGATGTTGGAGAACCGGAAATCTTTTCTTGTGAAAGGAAAGAGTAACATCTCCCATATTTTCAGCCGGTCACTTCCGTGATTTTTCTGAACCGACTTGTTTTAACGTTAAATCTTTATCTTTGCTACGGTTTCAAGGCAATAAAACAGATCCAGAATCAAACAGAAATTACGACGCCATGCCGCAAGTGATGATCGAATTGAAGCGATATACGAACCGGGGGGACCACCCGTCCGCCCGTTTGCATCGTATCGGTATGCCTCAAGCGCTGTCAGTTTTGGAAGCCGTTAAAAATACCCCCCCCGCACAATAAAAGTTTGCAAATTGATCTGTGTAGACGTCGTCAACTGCGCAGAACAACAAAAAAAGGAGAGGAAAGAGGTCGTCTTATGTGTCCTCAGTCCCCTTCCACTGGCTTGTGTCCTGACAGCAAGCGCAAAGTGTCTACTCCATCGCACTTCAAGTAACAACTATAGTATTAACCCATTTGAAAAACGAGAAGTATGAAAAGGAAATTATCCCTGCTGTTGATGTGCCTCGTTGTAGGCATCATGTGGGCTTCGGCCCAAACGCAAAGAGTCACGGGTACGGTAATCTCGGAAGAAGACGGATTGCCAGTCATCGGTGCCTCGGTTCTTGTGAAGGGAACGCACGTCGGTACGATCACCGACATGGACGGCAAATTCGTCATGACGGATGTGCCCAGTTCCGCCAAGTTGTTAGTTGTCTCATACATCGGTATGAGGACTCAGGAAGTCGCCGTAGCTCCCACGCTGCGCATTGTGCTCAAGCCCGCCACGGAGATGATCGACGAAGTGGTTGTCGTAGCCTACGGTACGCAGAAACGGCAATCTGTCGTGGGCGCCCAATCGTCCGTGTCATCTAAGGACCTGGAGAAACGCCCTATCACAAACGTTACGAGTGCCTTGAGCGGTGCCGCCTCCGGCGTACAAGTGACCACCTCCACCGGTCAACCGGGTGAATCCAGCACCCTCCGCATCCGTGGTTTTGGCTCCATCAATGCCTCCTCTGCCCCGCTCTACGTAGTGGACGGAGCCATCTACAACGGCGCCTTGGGCGACATTGCACCGGCAGACATCCAAAGCATCAGCATCCTCAAAGACGCCGCATCTACTGCCCTCTACGGCTCGAGCGCCGGTAACGGCGTGATCCTCATCACCACCAAGAGCGGCATGGGCGCACGCGACGGTAAGCCCAAGTTTACCTTCACCATGAATCAAGGTGCCACCCGTCGCGGACAGGCCGACTATGAGAAGGTCGGTGCAATGGACCACTACACCATGCGCTGGCAGCAGTGGTTCAACCAAGAGAAATACTCCAATGGCCGCAGCGACGACTTGGCCGGTAAACTGGCAGCGTATTACGTCTATCGCGACCTCCGCTATAACCCCTATGCTGGTCTGAAATCCGTCTACGAAGAGAACCCGGAGACCGGCGAGATCACCATGACAAACAACCCACACCAAGGCTGGGACACCTACCCGGCCATCGTAACCCCCGACGGCAAGCTGAATCCCGAAATCAACGGCCTCCTCTGGGGCGACGACATGGACTGGGAGAAGGCGCTCTTCCGCACCGGCTATCGCAGCGAGTACTCCCTTAGCGGCGGCTTGAATACGGACAAGATGAAGAGCTTCATGTCGATCAGCTACCTGGGCGAAGAGGGCTACAAACGCCACACCTCTTTCCAGCGTTTCTCTGGTCGCGGCAACCTCTCTTACGACGTCAATAAGTGGTTCTCCATCGGTAGCAACGTCTCTTTCTCGCGTGTGCACAACACGGCTCCGAAGACGGCAAGCGATAGCTATTCATCCAATCCGTTCTACTTCAAACGGAACATTGCGCCGATCTACCCTATCCACCGCCATAAAGCCGACGGCAGCTACGAGCTTGACGAACAAGGCAACAAGATCTATGACCACAATTACCTGCGTCCCTACAACGGTGGATTCAACCCCGTGCAAGAGGGTGAACTCGACCACTCTACTTTCGATCGCGACGCTATCACCAGCCGCTCGTTTGCAGAGTTTACTTTCATTCCTGAGTTGAAGCTGCGCACCAACCTCTCTTACGACCTCGTTCGTGGACTCTCCAAGAAACGCTACAATAACATCATGGGCGACCAGCCCGCAGGCTACTTGCAGATCTCGGACTATCGCTACTCTACCATCACCTTCAACCAGCTGCTGAGCTACAAGAAGAGCTTCGGCCTCCACAACTTCGACGCCATGCTGGGACATGAGATCTATTGGCTGCAAATGCAAAGCACCGATATGCGTAAAAAAGGTATGGGCATCTTGGGTATCGATGAAATGCCGAACCTCTCCACCCCGGTCAGAATAACCTCAGGCACGGACACCTATTCTAAAGAGGGTTACTTCGGTCGCGTGAACTACGACCTTGACAGCCGCTACAACCTCTCGCTCTCCTATCGTCGCGACGGAACTTCACGCATGGCTCCGGACAAACGCTGGGGTAACTTCTGGTCCTTCGGTGCCGGCTGGAACCTCGCCCAGGAAGCCTTCGCGAAAAAAGATTGGCTCGATGAGCTGAAACTCCGTGCCTCTATCGGACAGACGGGTAACGACCTCATCTCTTGGGCTAGCGATTCAGACGAAGACTCGTATTATGCTTATCGGACGCTGTACCAACTGGGATACAACAACGGAGATTATCCCGGAGTGCGCCTCGTAGAGCTGGGCAACTCGAACTTAAGGTGGGAGACACAGACAAGCACCGATATCGCCGTAGAGTTTGGCGTCTTCAATCGCCTGCGTGGTACGGTGGAATTCTTCAACAAGGAATCCAAGGACTTGATCTTCGGCTATCCTCTGCCCGAATCGAGTGGAGCGAAGTCCATCAACCGCAACATCGGTAAGGTGCGTAACTACGGCTTGGAGTTTGAACTGCAAGGCACACTCGTTTCCACCAAAGACTTTAAGTGGAACCTCAGCTTGAATGGTACAATTCTCAAGAACAAGATTGTCCGCCTGCCAGACGAAAACCGCAAGGACGGCATCGAGTTCAAGTATAAGAAGTATGAAGAAGGTCGCAGTGTCTATGATTTCTACCTCAACGAGTGGATCGGTGTAGACCCGAAAGACGGCATGGCGATGTATCGCTTAGACACGGAGAAATATGCCGACTATGCAGACCCCTCCAAGCCCAACTTTGTAGGCGTAGGTAAGGAAGGCGAAGCCGCTACATGGACGAAAGACGCCCGCTTCGCTCGGAAGCATTTCTGTGGCACTGCCATCCCCGACATCTACGGTGGATTCGGCACACGCGCCGAGTGGAAGGGCTTCGACGCGGAGATCCTCTTCTCCTACCAGCTGGGGGGAAAGACGTACGACACCGGCTATCAAGACCTCATGGGCCGCAGTCTGAACGGTGGACGCGCCATGCACAAAGACATGGAGAGAGCTTGGAAAAACCCGGGCGACCAAACCGATGTACCGCGCTTAGATGCTGGTAACGCTGGTCGGTATGACGCTGAACGCTCTGACCGCTTCCTCATCTCCAGCGATGCCCTGATGCTGAAGTCCATCAACGTGGGCTATACCTTCCCCCGCATGTGGGTCAAGAAACTCGGCGTTGACGAACTGCGCCTGAGCGTAGCTGCCGAAAACCTCTTCCTGCTCTCCGCCCGCAAGGGGTTGAACCCGATGATGAACTACAGCGGTGTGACGGCTACTGCCTTCTACGATTACGCCAAAACATTAACCTCAAGCATTTCCATCAAATTCTAATCCTGTCTGCGATATGAAAAAGACAAATTATTTCTTGGCCGCTCTCCTTGCCGGAGGCCTGTTGATGAGCGGATGTTCAGAAGACTTTCTGAATAACGACCCGACGACGAGTATCACCGACGACATGGCCTCTAAGAGTGCTTCGGGACTTCGAAGCATTATCGAGGGTATCCATAACATGATCTACTCCTATTCGTCTGACTCTGATCAGAGCTTCACGCTCGGTCAGCCTGCCTTCAACATTCACTACGACATGCTGGGCGACGACTTCATCAACACCATGATCGCTTACCACATGTCCGTCTATCGTTGGCAGGATCACACCGATCCGTACGGCGACATCAACGAGCGCGCTTGGGACTTTTATTACAAGGTCATCCAGCATGCGAACCAGGTGATCACAGGCGTCGAGAAGCTCAAAGACGCCCCTGCCTCTGACGTGGCATCGCTCAAGGGCGAGGCCCACACGCTGCGGGCTTGGGCTTACTACAACCTCGTGCAGCTCTTCGGCAAGCGCTATGTGAAAGGTGCCGCCAACGACAACCTCGGCGTCATCATTCGCAAGGAAGTCACCTACGACGCTGTCAAGCGCTCGACCGTGGCTGAGGTCTACGCCCTGATCGACGAAGACATGAAGATCGGCCTCGAGAACCTGGCGAAAGCTCCCGACCTCGGACGCAAGAATGCCATCCGTTACTCCACCGCTTGCGGCATCGCCGCCCGCATCGCCCTGACCAAGTCAGAGTGGGCAGACGCTGCGAAATACGCCGACCTGGCCATCCAAAAGTCCGGCGCCACGCTGCAAAGCGGCGCTGCCCTCTGCGATGGCTTCTGCAAGCTCTCAGCCTCCGAGTGGATGTGGGGCTACACGCAGAACTCCCTGCAGGACTTCTTCTACGCCAGCTTCTTCGCCACCTATGGTTACAACTTCAAGGGGAAGATCAGCGGGTTCAAGTTTGCCGTCAACCGCGACATCTACGACAAGATGGGCGAGAAAGACGCTCGCCGCGGCTGGTGGGTCTGCCTCGATAGGAAAGATCCTATCCCTGAGGATGCCAATGAAGACTACTTCGAAGGCGGCACCAAGGAGCCGAAATGGGAGATCACGGGGCAGAACGTCAAGTTCCGCGCGAAATCGGCTAACGACACCCACGGCGACTTGCTGATCATGCGCCTCGGCGAGATGTATTACATCAAGGCCGAAGCTGAGGCACGCCAGGGCAAAGACGCCGAGGCGAAGAAGACCTTGGAAGAGATCATGGTGACCCGCGACCCGGACTATAAGACCACCGCCACGGGTAACGAGCTGATCGAGGAGATCCTCCGCAACCGACGCATCGACCTCTGGGCCGAAGGCCAACGCTTCTTCGACATGAAGCGCCTCAGCGCCGTGCCGAATCGCCTCAACGTATCGAACATCACGAAATACCTGCACGGCAAGGACAGCGTCACGGCCGTCACGCGTAACTCGGGATCCTTCGCCAAGCAAGTCGCCAAGTCAGCCGACGCCAACGCATGGCAGTTCGCCATCCCGTATGCTGAGCTCCGAGCCAACAAGCTCTGCGAACAGAATCCGTTCTGAATAAAGGGGGAAATCCCCCTGCATACTCTTTTTAATTGATTGTTAGAGACGCCCATTTCTGTGTGGGCGTCTCTATTTGTTTGCGGGGTATCGTTCGATTCACATCTCCCCTTTCAAACAGTGAGGATCTGTGGATCGACTATGCCGAAGACCGTGGCGGAAGCACAGGGCAACCGTGTCAAATTGGCGATAAGTCCAAGTGCAGGTACTTTTAATCTCCGTACCCCTATGGAGATCTCCCGGACAAGTGTTTTTGATCTCCGTACTCCTACAGAGATCTCCCCGACAAGTGTTTTTGATCTCCGTACTCCTACGGAGATCTCTCGGACAAGTGTTTTTGATCTCCGTACCCCTACAGAGATCTCCCCGACAAGTGTTTTTGATCTCCGTACCCCTACGGAGATCCCCCCGACAAGTGTTTTTGATCTCCGTACCCCTACGGAGATCCCCCCGACAAGTGTTTTTGATCTCCGTACCCCTACGGAGATCTCCCGGACAAGTGTTTTTGATCTCCGTACCCCTACGGAGATCTCCCCGACAAGTGTTTTTGATCTCCGTACCCCTACGGAGATCTCCCCGACAAGTGTTTTTGATCTCTGTACCTCAACGGAGGTCTCTTGGGGCTGATCGAATGTCGGGCTGTCTATTTGAGAAGAGACACACAGGAGCGCGCCGACTTCGTTGTCCGTCGATTGGGAGATCGAGGAATGGCGAAAGCTGTAATCCAAGCACACGGATCCATCAAATAGTCCACGAACAATATGCACGTCAAGCAATCAGCAACCGCCTGAATGCACGGCATGCAGTGATCACAAGAATCACTGTAGGATTTGTACCGGAGCGTGACGACGGTAATGCAAGACGTCAGTTTGTTCCCACAAACTGCGCTTGCTCCCCCGGCCCTGTCGGTCGGTGGAGAGGGCCGTAATCACATCTGTTCTCATCGGCCCTAACCATAGAATAAGCACCACAGAAAACATCGACAACATGCACATCATCGCCAATTGGACCAGCCTTGGTGGAAAGGTCTACGACACCACTTTCGTGAGCAATCGAGCGGCGAGAGTGGCCGAAGAACTCAGCCACAAGTATGGGCTGACCATCGCAAAAGAAGTCGCTACCGTGCGACCGCACCGGAAAGCCCAAGCCGATCCTGAAAGAGAGCGGACAAAGCAGCAAGTTCGGAGCATCTGCTACGCCCTGCTCGAGAAGCACCGTGGGAAAGGCCTGTCGGGTCACTCCATGTTCCTCTACGAACTCCACCGAAGCGGCGTCACGATCGAGCACATGAAGAACAAGCAGGAAGTCTACGGACTCAAGTTCACCTACGGCGATCACAGTTTCAAGGCCTCCGGGATCGGTCGTGACTTTGGCTACTGCACCCTGCCGAAACAGTTCGAGACAGGCAATGCGCAGAGGCCCATCATCTCCTCCAGCCATTCCTCCACGAGATCCACGAACGATAGTACACCTATCGCACAAGTCGCAAGCTCCGTTGTGGACACCGCTTTAGACACCGCGGGAAGCCTCCTTTCGGAGACTGGAGAGGTCACAGCTCTACAGACACACGGCGCAGACTACGCCGAGATCGCATGGCAACGACGCCTAAGAAACCAAGCCGTGAAAAAGAAGAAACGAGGGAGGGGGATATGAGCCTTAGCCCCCATCCGCTCTGCGTTCACATA
Source organism: Tannerella serpentiformis (assembly GCF_003033925.1). Lineage (NCBI taxonomy): Bacteria > Pseudomonadati > Bacteroidota > Bacteroidia > Bacteroidales > Tannerellaceae > Tannerella > Tannerella serpentiformis. The sequence continues at coordinate 2,833,053 of NZ_CP028365.1, read as the reverse complement.
CTCCCAAGTCGAAAGCAGAATCGTGAGAATCGCATCAAAAGCGCCTGTAATTCAAATAGCCATAGTAACATTGCGCCCTCAAATGACAAGCGCCCTTTGTTTGTGCAGATTCCAGCAACCTCAAGCGCTTCGCTCGTTTCCACTTCGTTACCCGTCCAATGCCTACGACCGAGCAACTTCTTCTTTTACAGGAGGATATTCCCGAATAGTTTTTTACATCATCAAATTTTGATCACACAACTGGCTTTCCGCCGAAGGCATAAAGTCCACTTACCTCGCGCGCCATGTTTTTTCACTCTCGTACCTTTGCGGCGCATTTGCAACACACGTAATGACGAAGAAATTCAAAGGTTTTTTGCTCTATGTCGGGTTGATCGTGCTCTTCGGCGCATCGATGTACCTCATCATCCGCGAAGGTCAGGCGCACCAACTCGTCTCCGACTCGGCCGACTCGGCCCACGCGCCGCAGAACCTCGTCGAGGGCTTCAGCGTCTTCCTCGCGCTCATGGCCGAGCACATCCACTCGTCCTTCGGCCTGCTCCTCTTGCAGATCATCATCATCCTCATCACCTGCCGCATCGTGGGGCTGCTCTTCAAGCGCATCGGGCAGCCGATGGTCGTGGGCGAGATTCTGGCCGGCATCCTGCTCGGGCCGTCCGTCCTAGGCCGGTTCGCGCCCGACTTCTCCCAGTTCCTCTTCCCCCACGAATCGCTGGGCAACATCAACCTCCTGAGTCAGTTCGGACTCATCTTTTTCATGTACACCATCGGTATGGAGCTCGACGTCGACGCCATCCGTAAGAAGCTGCGCGAGACGGTGATGATCAGCTACACCTGCATGTTCTTCACCTTCTTCTGTGGGCTCCTGGCCGCCTACTTCATCTACGATCGCTATGGCCGCGAGGTGCCCTTCCTGCCCTTCGCGCTCTTCATCGCCATAACGATGAGCATCACCGCCTTCCCCGTCTTGGCGCGCATCATCCAGGAGCGCCGCCTGACACGCACACACCTCGGCACCGTGGCTCTGGCCGCGGCCGCCAACGGCGACGTCACGGCCTGGTGCCTCCTGGCCATCGTCGTCGCCATCTCGCAGGCCGGCACCATGCTCGGCGCCGTCTACAATATCTTATTCGCAGCCGTCTACCTGCTCATCATGTTCGCCATCGTCAGGCCCCTGCTGCGCATGGTCGGCAACCTCTACCACAACCCCGAGGTGATCGGCAAACCCCTCGTCATGCTCATGTTCCTCCTGCTGCTCATCTCGTCTTACCTCACCGAGATAGCCGGCCTCCACGCCCTCTTCGGCGCCTTTGTGGCGGGGCTGGTCATGCCCGAAAACATGCGCTTCCGCAAGATCATGACCGAGAAGGTGGAGGACGTCTCGCTGATCATCTTCCTCCCGCTCTTCTTCGTCTCAACAGGCCTGCGCACGGAGATCGGGCTGATTGATTCGGCCGAAATGTGGCTCGTCTGCTTCGGGCTCATCCTCGTCTCCACGATCGGCAAGTTCAGCAGCGCCATCCTCTCCGCCCGGATCGAGAAAGAGAGTTGGAAGAACAGCTTCCTGCTCGGGGCGCTCATGAACACGCACGGCCTGATGGAGCTTATCGCCCTGACGATCGGTTACGAGATGCACATCCTGCCGCCTCCGGTGTTTGTCATGCTCGTACTCATGACACTGGCCTCGACCTTCATGACCACGCCCCTGCTCAGCCTCATCAACTTCAGCTTCCGCACCGGCGAGCGCCTGCGTCTACGGCGCACAGAGACGGTCGGCCAAGGGCCCTTCCGCGTACTCATCTCCTTCGGCCGTGCCGGCAGCGGACCCGTCCTGCTCGACGTCGCCTTCCGTATGTTCGGCCGTGGCGACACGAAGATGGACCTCACCGCCCTCCACCTCACCGTCGGTTCGGACATCAATCCGCTCCACACGGCCGGCTTCGAGCAGGTCAGCTTCGAGCCTTTCATCCGCGAAGCCAAACGCCTCAACCTACGCGTCTCCACCCGCTACGAAGTCTCAAACAACGCCGGCGATACGATCGTGAGTCTGGTCAACGACGAGCCGTTCGACTTCCTGCTCGTGGGTGCCGGCATCGCCATGAGCAACCTGCCGACCGACATTGAGGCACGCCGCATCCGTAAGTCGCTTTTCTCCCTCCTCGGTGGCGCCCGAGTGCAAGAACTTCTCTCGCCCGGATCGCTCATCCACGATAAGACGCGCTACTTCATCGAGCACAGCCGCTGCTCCGTGGGCGTCTTCGTCAACCGCGGCTTCACCCGCGCCGACCACCTCATCGTCGTCATCGATTCCGAGGCTGACCTCCCGCTTTTGCATTATGCCCGCGTCCTGCTACGCTCCACCCACGGCACCGCCGCCTTGCTCCACCGTCGACCGTCCGACGACGCCTCTCCCGCGCTGGACACCGTGGCCCATGAGCTGGAGTCCTTCATCGCCCACACCGAGAATGTCCACCTGCTTCCCGAGCGCGAACTCACCCGTGAATCGTTTGCCGAAGCAGACTTTATGCTTGTCGGTTATGCCACCTGGAATATCATCTCCGACGTCTGCCGAGAGCCCCTCCGACAAATGCCTTCCACGCTCATCATCCATCACCGCCAGCGGTAGGCCACTCTCCAACTTCACAAAACGAGCGGACACCTCATTCGCCCCAACAAAACGAATAGGCACATCGATCCGTCCCCACATATAAATATAACTACCCGGGCAAAGCCCGTAACTATCCCCATATGATACAACCCGATTACATTTTTGAATGCAGCTGGGAAGTCTGCAACAAAGTGGGCGGCATCTACACCGTCCTATCAACTAAAGCACGCACCCTGCAACAACAGTTCCCCGACCACATCCTCTTCATCGGCCCCGACTTGGGGCATGCCGGCCAAGCCGCCGAGTTCGACGAAGACACCACGCTCTACGCCGACTGGCGACGCACCACCGCCGCGGCCGGACTCCCCGTGCGCATAGGCCGATGGCGCGTGCCCGGCGCTCCGCTCGTTATGCTCGTCGACTACCGCCAACTCTTCAGCCACAAAAACGAACTCTTCTACGAGATGTGGGAATCGTTCGGCGTCGACTCTTCGCAGGCCTATGGCGACTATGACGAGTCGTGCATCTTCGCCGCCGCCACGGGGCGCGTCATCGAGAGCTTCTACCGATTCCACCACCTGGAGAGCCAACGCGTCGTGGCCCACTTCGACGAGTGGATGCTGGGCTTCGGCCTCCTCCATCTGCGCAAATACACGCCGCGCATTGCCACCCTCTTCACCACACACGCCACCACCATCGGCCGCTCCATCGCCGGCAACAACAAGCCGCTCTACGGCTACATGTCTGGCTACAACGGCGACGGTATGGCGGCCGAGCTGCACGTCGAGGCGAAGCATTCGGTGGAGAAAAAGGCGGCCCACTTTGCCGATTGCTTCACGACAGTAAGCGAGATCACGGCCGTAGAGTGTCGCCAGCTGCTCGACAAGGCGCCGGACGTAGTCACGCCAAACGGCTTCGAGCCCGACTTCGTCCCCACGCCCGACCGCTACCCCACCCGACGCGCCGACGCCCGCCAGCGACTGCTCCGCGCTGCCTCAGCGCTCTACGGCCAGACGTTCGACTCGGACAACACGTTCCTCGTCTCCATCAGCGGCCGCTACGAGTATCGCAACAAGGGCATCGACGTCTTTATCGACGCCATGAACCGCCTGCGCACATCGGCCGACCTGCCCCGCGCGGTCGTGGCCTTCGTGCTCATCCCGGCCTGGGTCTATGCCCCGCGTGCCGACCTGAAGGCTATCCTTGAGCACAGCGCTCCCACGACTGCACCGCTGCCCACCCCCTTCCTCACCCACTGGCTGCACCGCATGGACGACGACCGCGTCTCGAACTTCATCCTCCACGCCGGCTTCAACACCATCGACGGCGAGCGCCTGAAGATCGTCTTCGTACCCTGCTACCTCGACGGCCGCGACGGGATCTTCGACACGCCTTACTACGACCTCCTCATCGGCATGGACGCCACGCTCTACCCCTCCTACTACGAGCCTTGGGGCTACACGCCGCTCGAGAGCGTGGCCTTTGGCATCCCCACGGTCACGACCGACCTGGCCGGCTTTGGGCGTTGGGCGCAGACCGTCGTCAGTGGGCGCGACATCACCGAGGGCGTAATTGTCGTCCATCGCACGGACGACAATTACGCCGCCGTGGTCAACGAGTCGGCCGACGCCCTGCTCACCCTCATGCGTCGCTCTGACGCCGATCGCCGCACGATCGCCGCGCGCTGTCAGTCCCTCGCCGCCCGCGCTGAGTGGGAGCGCTTTATCACGTATTACTACACCGCCTTCGATCACGCCCTCACCGCTGCCGCCCGCCGGGCCGACGCATAGGGCGACTGGATCGCCAGAGGCGCCACTCGATGGGCGTATCACGTTGGCAGGCCGCCTGCCAACATCGCCTGAGAGTCCGGTGGCTCTGGCAGGCGGCCTGACACCATCACCAAAGACTCCGGCAGCCCTGGCAGGCGGCCTGCCACCTTCACCAAAGACTCCGATAGTCCCGGCAGGCGGCCTGACACCTTCACCAAAGACTCCGATAGTCCCGGCAGGCGGCCTGCCAGCCTCACCTAAGGGTCGGGTAGTTTTGGCAGGCGGCCTGCCAGACGTCGCCCGAGGGTACGAGGCCATTTCTAAGGCCCCTACCTCGTCTTCCTCCTCCTCGTTTTCGTTTTTCACACTTCACTTTTCGTTTCAATGACACACTACTACCCCCTCCGCCTGGCCACCCTCACCGCGGCCTGCTTCCTTATTTACACATCGGCCAGCGCCACGCCCATCGTGACAGACGACAACACCGCCGTCCGCGACGAAACGGACTACACGCTGTCGCTCCGCCCGGCCGTCTCCGAACGTCTCTTCATCTCCAAAGCCATCGAGAAAGAAATCGTGCGCATCAAACGGATGATCACGAACGAGAAGTTGGCTTGGATGTTCGAAAACTGCTTCCCCAACACGCTCGACACCGCCGTCCACTTTAGCGCCATCGATGGCGACGACGACACCTTCGTCTACACCGGCGACATCCACGCCATGTGGCTCCGCGATTCCGCCTCCGAGGTCTGGCCCTACCTGGCTTTTGTCAGCAAAGACGACGAGCTGCGGCAGATGATCCGCGGCGTCATCCTCCGCCAGTTCAAGTGCATCCTCCTCGACCCCTACGCCAACGCCTTCAGCGACGGCGCCGAAAACGGCGAGGTCTACGAACGCCGTTGGGAGCTCGACTCCCTCTGCCACTGCCTGCGCTTAGCTTATGCCTACTGGAAGGAGACGGGCGACAAGAGCGTCTTCACCGACGGGAGATGGCAGAAAGTCATGCAGCTCGTCCTCCGCACCCTCCGCGAACAGCAGCGCAAGGACGACCCGGATCCCTACGCCGCCGACTCGCTCATGGACCATCACAGCCTCCGCCCCGTGCGCCCCGTCGGACTGATCGCCTCCGCCTTCCGCCCCTCGGACGACCCGGTGACACTGCCCTTCATCGTCCCCTCGAATTTCTTCGCCGTCAGTTCGCTCCGTAAGGCAGCCGAGATCTTGAGCAAAGTGAATAAGGACGCGAAGACGGCCGACGCCTGCAAGGCCCTGGCCAACGAGGTGGAGGAGGCACTGCGCCGCTACGCCACCGTGGAGCACCCCGTCTACGGCCGCATCTACGCCTACGAGGTGGACGGCTTCGGCAACCGCCTGATGATGGACGACGCCGATGTGCCCAGCCTTCTGGCCATGACTTACCTCGGCGACGTGCCCGCCGACGATCCCGTCTACCTCAACACGCGGCGCTTCGTCTGGAGCGAAGACAACCCCTACTTCTTCCACGGCAATTCCGGCGAAGGCATCGGCAGCTCGCGCACCGGCAACGACATGATCCGCCCCATGTCCCTCCTCGTCCGCGCCCTCACCTCCACCGACGACAACGAGATCGCCGCCTGCCTCCGCATGCTGATCACCACCGACGCCGAGACCGGTTTCATCCACGAGTCCTTCTATAAAAACGACCCCAAGCGTTACACCCGCTCCTGGTTTGCCCGCCAGAACAGCCTCTTCGGCGAGCTAATCGTCAAACTCGTCCTCGACAAGAAGATCGAGCTGCTCAACGATTTGTAGGGGGAGAAAGGACGAAAGGATGAAGTATGAGTAGCAAAAGAGCAACCACCCTGTCGGAACAAATCGCCTTATTGAGGCAGCGAGGAATGACAATAGATGATGAGCGTAAGGCAAAAGAGGTCTTGCTCGACATTGGCTATTACCGACTGGGCTTCTACTGGTTCCCTTACGAAAAAGTACATCCTCAGAAAGGTCTGCGAACACACGAGTTTCGCGAGGGAGCCCGATTCGACCACGTAGTAAAGCTCTACTACTTCGACTTCAACCTGAGGAATATGTTGATGAAGTACCTCAACCGGATAGAAATCAACTTCAAGACTTTCCTGACGTACCACGTCTCAACCCTCCATCCTGACTCTCCCACATGGTTTGCAGACCCAGCGATCATAAGTAGCGAATACATCCAGGAGTTCGACAGGAGCGTGTATACCGAGAAGTTCAAAAAGAGTCATCCCGTCATTAAGCGCCACCATCAAATCCATAAAAATGACAGGTATGCACCGGCATGGAAAACGATCGAATACATGACCTTTGGAGCTGTCATCCACCTCTTCCAAGCGCTCTTGGATCAATCAACTCGAATCACGATCTGTGGGCATTTTGGGATAAGACAGCAAAAGATCTTTGACAGCTATATGAAAGTCCTTCTGGATATCAGGAATCATTGCGCCCATGGAGGCGTCCTTTATGATCTTGCCCTACCTCGACCGATCAAGAAAGGACCCGCAGGGAAAAAAGACATGGAGCCAGCAGATTACCAAGGCCTCTATGGAGCCTTACGCGTTGTCCTTTATATGATTGGAAACGTATCCAAGAATAGGCAACAAGATTTGAAGAACGAACTGAGAGAGCTGTTCGAGCAAAATACTGACGTCCGTGAAATACTGACATTGACTACAGGAATAAGGGATATCGACACCTTCTTAGAAGACTGAAAAACTTCCTCCTGAATTTCATTTTTCAAGAATGGCTATACCTTTGTCGCGCACAAAAGAACAGTGCCGGTAAAGACTTTAGTCGCTTTACTGACACTCTAAAAGGGCGAAAAAGGGGCTGCACACTTAGTCGGTGCAGTCCCGTTTTTTTTGTCTACTCCCCTCCCCCACTACGACAAAATGTCAGTCGTAAACACTCGTCACCCTACGCCGCGCTTTGGCACGCCGTTTGGAGAATGGGACGGCGAATCGCCCGAAAGGGCATCCAACCAACCAGAATTTCAAATAGTAAAAACAGATATAGAACATGGGAAAGATTATTGGTATAGACTTAGGAACAACCAACTCGTGTGTCGCCGTATTGGAAGGTAACGAGCCGGTAGTGATTGCGAACAGTGAGGGTAAACGCACCACGCCTTCCGTGGTAGCTTTCGTAGAAGGTGGCGAACGGAAAGTGGGCGATCCGGCCAAACGACAGGCCATCACTAACCCGCAGAAAACGATTTTCTCGATCAAGCGTTTCATGGGCGAGACGTTCGATCAGGTACAAAAAGAAATTGCCCGCGTGCCGTATAAGGTAGTGCGGGGCGACAACAATACGCCGCGCGTCGACATCGACGGACGGCTCTACACGCCGCAGGAAATCTCGGCCATGATCTTGCAAAAGATGAAGAAGACGGCCGAGGATTATCTGGGTCAGGAGGTATCGGAGGCTGTGATCACGGTACCGGCTTACTTCAGCGACGCACAACGTCAGGCCACCAAGGAGGCCGGCGAGATCGCTGGCTTGAAGGTGCGCCGAATCGTCAACGAGCCTACGGCCGCATCGCTGGCTTACGGTCTCGACAAGGCAAACAAGGACATGAAGATCGCCGTCTTCGACCTCGGTGGCGGTACGTTTGATATCTCCATTCTGGAGCTCGGCGGCGGCGTCTTTGAGGTAAAGTCGACCAACGGCGATACGCACCTCGGCGGCGACGATTTCGACCACGTCATCATCGACTGGCTGGCCGAGGAGTTCCTCAAGGACGAAGGCGTCGACCTGCGCAAAGATCCGATGGCGCTGCAACGCCTGAAGGAGGCTGCAGAGAAGGCCAAGATCGAGCTCTCCAGCTCGACGAGCACGGAGATCAACCTGCCCTACATCATGCCCGTGGACGGTGTGCCCAAACACCTCGTTCGTACGCTGACCCGCGCTAAGTTCGAGCAGCTGGCCGACACGTTGATCAACGCCTGTCTGGAGCCGTGTAAGCGCGCCCTGTCCGACGCTGGCATGTCGACGTCAGACATCGACGAGGTGATCCTCGTGGGCGGTTCGACACGTATCCCGGCCGTGCAGCAGCTGGTGGAGAAGTTCTTCGGCAAAGCACCGTCGAAGGGCGTGAACCCGGACGAAGTCGTGGCCATCGGCGCAGCCATCCAGGGCGGTGTCCTCTCGGGCGACGTGAAGGATGTGGTGCTGCTCGACGTAACTCCGCTGTCGCTCGGTATCGAAACGATGGGCGGCGTGATGACGAAGCTGATCGAGGCCAACACAACGATCCCCACGAAGAAGTCGGAAGTCTTCACTACGGCTGTCGACAATCAGCCCTCGGTTGAGATCCACGTCTTGCAGGGCGAGCGTTCGCTGGCCAAAGACAACAAGTCGATCGGCCGCTTCCACCTCGACGGTATCCCGGCCGCCATGCGCGGTGTGCCGCAGATCGAGGTGACGTTCGACATTGACGCCAACGGTATCCTCAACGTCTCGGCCAAGGACAAGGGCACAGGCAAGGTGCAGAGTATCCGCATCGAGGCCTCCAGCGGTCTGAGCGACGACGAGATCCGCCGCATGAAGGACGAGGCCGCAGCCAACGCCGAGGCGGACAAGAAGGAGAAGGAGCGCATCGACAAGATCAACCAGGCGGACAGCATGATCTTCCAAACGGAGAAGCAGCTGAAGGACCTCGGCGACAAGTTGCCGGCCGACAAGCGTTCGCAGATCGAGGCTGCGCTGGGCAAGCTCAAGGATGCACACAAGGCACAGGATCTGGCTGCCATCGACACGGCCATCGCCGAGTTGAACAACGTCTTCCAGGCCGCCAGCCAGGATCTCTACAATGCGCAGAACGCGCAAGCTGGTGGCGCCGGTCAGCCCTCAGGCAACGCCTCCGCGGGCAATGCCTCGAACAACGACGGCGGCGTAACGGATGTAGACTTTGAAGAAGTGAAGTAATCTGCGCGATCCATCTCTTAGAGAGCGTTATTCGTACCATCATACAAGTGTGAAGAAATCGCAGTCGGCCCAGTAATACGGTGCAGGCTGCGATTTCTAAGTCTGCAATAACAATAAAACGGTTTCATGACTAGTGAACAGAGAAATTATATAGAAGTTCTGACTTTCCTCCAGGATCAAGAAGTTCATAAATTCCCTATGAGTTCTTTTGAAGCATGGGTTGAATACCAATGTCCTAAAATATCTCTACACGGGATGACCACAGTTCAAATTACAGAAAAAGGACGCATTAGCATTGTTGGAGAAAAGTTTGATATAGCAGGTATTCGTCGAGTAGGTCGGGAGCATTACTGCTCCCGACCCCTCTAAGAACCGTACGTGAGAGTTTCCCCTCATACGGCTCAAGCAACTCAAAGTTTCTATTATGAAACCGGCTCATAAGCTCTAATTTTACGGGTAAGTGTACGACTGCATCTATCGTGGGCGATAAACTTGTATCTGCCGGACTTGTCGGATAATTCCTTGATAGTCCAGATTTTATCCGGTTCGATAATCTCACCGCACAACGGACAACGCTGGTTTTGTTTTTCCCACATTCTGAGGAAGCCCTGTCTTCCTTTGAAAGTGCTTAACATTTTCATTCTGTTACGCATCTCAAAGTATGGACGCCATTCCGGGTCGAATGGGTTGGCTTTACTGCGGATTTTGATAGGCTTGGTCTTCATGTCAATGTCGGATAGATACTTCAGTGTGTACGGGAATGTCTTCCCGTTGTTCTTCAGTGTCGTACCGAATGTCCACGCCCGGCCTTTCTTCGACAGAAAATACTTGTTGTAAACCCAGTTCTTTCCCTTGTGGCGGTGGCGGCGTAATGCCCACGCCCACAGTTTGTAGAAGATTTGTGCGTCTGCGTTCTTGAATGTTTTGGCGGCTACGCAACCTTTGTAATAGTTGCCCCAACCAGTTATGAAAGGATTTAGAAGTCCGATAAGTTTGTCCTGCCTAATAGCTTGATTCTTACGAATAATGCCTTTAATTTTGGCAAGAAACTCCTTAACATTCTTCTTTGACGGCTTAATAAGCAGCGTACCTTTGTATTTCCTGATATTGAAACCCAGAAAATCAAATCCTACCTCGATGTGAGTAACCTTCGTCTTTTCTTCTGATAGGGTAAGCCCCCTTGCTTGAAGAAACTCGCTTACTGCGGGTTTGATTAGCGATTCCAATGTTTCCCTGTCGGAACAGGTAATAATGAAATCGTCTGCGTAACGCACAAGATTTACCATAGGGTTGAAATGCCCCTTGTTGATACGTCTTAGCTTGAACTTTTCCGCAAGCATAGCTTGCAGGCCGTCAAGTGCCATATTAGCGAGAGTAGGCGATATAATACCGCCCTGCGGCGTTCCTTCCTCGGTGGGGAATAGTTGTCGGTTGAATACAAATCCACTTTCCAGCCATTTGCGAAGCATGACCTTATCCATAGGGATATTGTCGAGCAACCATTCATGACTGATGTGATCGAAACAACCTTTGATGTCCCCTTCGAGTATCCATTGCGGAGACACCCCTTTTGAAAGTACCGTAAAGCATTGTTCTATCGCATCGACCGTACACCTTTCCTTACGGAAACCGTAAGAGTGCCTGTCGGCGGTAGTTTCTGCCACTGGGTTTAGTGCCATCAGGTATAACGCCTGCATAGCCCTGTCTTTCATCGTGGGTATTCCTAACGGACGGAGTTTGCCGTTACTCTTCTTGATATGTACCCTTCGTAACGGTTGCGGGTTGTAGCCACGCCTTTTCAGGTTGGCGATTGCACCCATTTTTGCGTTGGGAGTAGTCCAGAGAACTTTATCCACTCCCGCAGTGTTCTTACCTTTGTTAGAGGTAACTCGCTTGACTGCCAATGCTTTGGCGTAAAACGAATGGGTCAGTGTCCATTGCAAGGCTTTAACCTTGCCCGGACGACCTTCTTTCTGAGCCTTTACAATACGTCCTTGCAGCTTCTGAACCGCAGTTTCGCATCTGACCCAATCAATGTCGGTCCAGTTGTTCCACTGCCTACGGTCAGCAGGTGCACACGATAAGTTAATCTCGTTCATTTGCATTCCTTCTTTTTGAAAGTTCTACATAGTTTCTTGTAAAGAGTTACTTTGCAGAAGTCTGCCCGCTTTCGCGGCGGAGTAACGTTGAAACTCCTATCCGCCCCGTTACAGGACGGCATTCGCTTTTTCTGCGTTCCCATACCCGCACCCCATTCGGTCTTCCTTGCGGTCGGCTTACCTGCCCATAGGCAGGAGAGATACGGGCTTACCAAGTTTCGTGTAAGTAACAAATGAGCGGGTTAGGTTCTGTCCATTGCGCCGGCAGTGCTTTGTCCGTGTAACCCCACAATACAAGGGGTTATCCGACTGCGTTACCTTTTTGGTTCAAGCCTATCAGCAACTTTGGCTTGTTCATACATTACGACGCTTATAACAGTTCGCTTGTGCTAACCATACCGCCCAGCCTCGCTCCCCAGCTCTTTTGTGCTAAGAGCAGTTGCCGTTCCCTCGCGGTTCAGGCTCCTCCTTGCGGAAGGGCTACTTTGTCCGGCCAGCTTCGCACCCCGCCTTTTGAGCGACGCACGTGACCGTAGGCTACTATTGACGGAACAATAGGTTTAATCTGACTTTAATGACATTTGTTACTTCATTTAATTGTTAAACAATTACTTACACGACTTCTTGTCGCACATACTGATTTTAGTACAAGATACCAGACCTGTAAATACAATAGAAAAGATAGAAAACTCACAATTGCAGGGAATTCAGATATAATGAATGGAGATTATACTGTATCAATCTCTATTGAATAAAGAATAATCGACACGGAAGAAAGGAAATCGATATAGTTTCAGTTATAATAATCGCGGTAACCTTCGTATGAGGTTACCGCGATTATTATAACTGAACAAAAAAGCGTCGCTTATTCGACTCCTCATTAAGTATTTAGTGGGCGTATAATTCCCTTGCCCTGCCGGCCGGAAAATGGATCCGCGCAAGTTCCGCCGCATTTACTGAGACGTTTGCGCAGGCCACGCAAGTTCCGCGGCATTCACCGAGACGTTTGCGCAAGCTGCGCAAGTTCCGCGGCATTTACCGAGACGTTTACGCAAGCCGCGCAAGTACCGCGGCATTCACCGAGACGTTTGTGCAAGCCGCGCAAGTACCACGGCATTTACCGAGACGTTTGCGCAGGTCGCGCAAGTTCCGCCGCATTTACCGAGGTGTTTGCGGGACTCCCGCAAACGCCAAAAAATTTTCCGAAAGACTTGCGGGACTCCCGCAAACGCCAAAAAGTTTTCCGAGAGACTTGCGGGACTCCCGCAAACGCCAAAAAGTTTTCCGAGAGGCTTGCGGGACTCCCGCAAACACCAAAAGGTTTCTCGAGAGACTTGCGGAAGTTCCACAAATACCCACGACTCCGTCAAAATGTCAGTCCGGTGGCGACTGGCATTTTTTTTGACCCAAGGGGCCGGCGCGTGATCCGAAAGATCACCACCAACTATCCAATAGATCCATTCATAAACAACAAATAGACAGAAGACCACTATGGCAAAACAAGAAACCAAGGGGAACATTGGCGTAACCAGTGAAAACATCTTCCCCGTCATCAAAAAATTCCTCTACAGCGACCACGAGATCTTCCTCCGCGAGCTGGTCTCAAACGCCATCGACGCCACGCAGAAGCTCAAGACGCTGGCCTCCGTCGGCGAGTTCAAGGGCGAGCTGGGCGACCTCACGATCCGCATCCGCACGGAGAAAGGCAAGCTCATCATCTCCGACCGCGGCGTGGGCATGACGGCCGACGAGATCGATCGCTACATTAACCAAATCGCCTTCTCCGGCGCCGAGGAGTTCGTCAAGAAATACAAGGACAACGCGGCCGCCATCATCGGCCACTTCGGGCTCGGCTTCTACTCCTCGTTCATGGTGTCGAAAAAGGTGGAGATCGTCACCCGCTCGTATCAAGAGGGCGCCACGGCCGTGCGGTGGAGCTGCGAGGGCACGCCGGAATACGAAATGACCGAGACGAAGAAGGACGACCGCGGCACGGACATCATCCTTCACATCGACGACGACAACAAGGATTTCCTCGAAAAGGACAAGATCACCTCGCTGCTCGAGAAATACTGCCGCTACCTGCCCATCCCCATCGCCTTCGGCAAGAAGCAGGAGTGGAAGGACGGCAAGTATGTCGACACCGACGAGGACAACATCGTCAACAACACCCACCCCGCCTGGGTGCGCAAGCCCTCGGAGCTGAAGGATGAGGACTACAAGGCGTTCTACCGCGAGCTCTACCCGATGGCCGACGAGCCGCTCTTCTGGATCCACCTCAATGTGGATTATCCCTTCAACCTGACCGGTATCCTCTACTTCCCGCGCATCAAAAGCAACATGGATTTGCAGCGCAACAAGATCCGGCTCTACAGCAACCAAGTGTTCGTCACGGACTCCGTCGAGGGCATCGTCCCCGAGTTCCTCACCCTGCTGCACGGCGTGCTCGACTCGCCCGACATCCCGCTCAACGTCTCCCGCTCCTACCTGCAGAGCGACCAGAACGTGAAGAAGATCTCCGCGCACATCACCAAGAAGGTGGCCGATCGCCTGGAGGAGATCTTCAAGAACGACCGCAAAGCCTTCGAAGAGAAGTGGGACAGCCTGAAGCTCTTCATCCAATACGGCATGCTCAGCGACGAGAAGTTCTACGACCGCGCCGCGAAGTTTGCCCTGCTCAAGGACGTCGACGGCACCTATTACACCCTAGAGGAGTATCGCAAGCTGATCGCCTCCGAGCAGACCGATAAGGAGGGCAATGTCATCTACCTCTACACCACCAACCCGGACGAGCAGTACAGCTACATCCAAGCAGCTAAGGATCGCGGCTACAACGTCCTCGTCATGGACGGACAGCTCGACGTCCACGCCATCGGACAGCTGGAGCAGAAGATCGAGAAGACGCGCTTCGTCCGCGTGGATAGCGACACGATCGACCGCCTCATCCTTAAGGCCGACGCCCCCACGGTAAGCCTCACCGACGATCAGCGTCAGGCGCTGCAACAAGTCTTCCGTAGCCGCTTGCCGAAGATGGACAAGACGGACTTTGTGGTCACTTTCGAGGCGCTCGGTCCGTCGGCCAACCCAGTCATGTTGACCCAAGGCGAGTTCATGCGCCGCATGCGTGAGATGTCGGCCATGCAACCCGGCATGTCGTTCTACGGCGAGATGCCCGAGAGCTACAACCTCGTGCTCAACACCGATCACCCGCTCATCCTCTCCGTCCTCAGCGACGAGGAGAAGGCCTGCACCGACAAGCTGCAGCCCATCCTCTCCGACATCAAGGGCTGGGAGGCACGCCAACACGATCTCCGCGAGGCGCAGAGCAAGAAGAAGGAAGACGAACTGACCGAGGCCGAGAAGGAGGATATGACGAACACGAACCGCACGCTCGACGAGCTGTGTGGCCGTCGTGACGCCATCCTCACGGAGTACGCCGCCGGCAACAAGGTGGTCGGTCAGCTGATCGACCTCGCCCTCTTGGCCAACGGTCTGCTGAAGGGTGAGCCGCTGAGCCGCTTCATCCGCCGCAGCGTGGAATTGATCGGCTAAAACGGCCCCATTCGTAAGAACAGCCCCCGAATTATAATCCGCCAATCAAAAAGTACAAGGTTTCCAATCAAAAAGTACAAAAACGGGACGTGTTTTTCGCGCCCCGTTTTTTGTATCCCTTTCACACTTCGAAAGGGGGCATTTTCGCCCCTTTTGATCGTCTACTTTACTTCTTGGAAGGTCGTCGAGTAGGTCAGATTGAACACGACGATCTTATTGCTGCGTGTCTGCATTGTGGCACGGCTGCGGCTGAGGGTGGAAACCGTATCGCCCAGCGTCTCACCTTGGAGGGCATCGTGTAGCTTTTCCACCGTGTCGAGCATTTGCAGGGCCATGTCGCGCACCTTTTCAGGGGCGTGGTTGTGCGTTTCGCCAGCCGGCGGAAAGGCCACGCGTAGGGTGATGTCAGCCATCACCAATTGCGTATTCACTTCCACGGCGAGGTCACGGCAATTCGTGTAGTCGATGCTCAGCAGACAGCAAGGCCATTCCACGGGCGGGCGTTCGCCGGATGCGCTCAGCTGCCCGCGGTCGAAGTCTATAAAACGAATCTCGGGTACACACTGCCCGATCCGGTCGCATAAAGCGATAAACAGTTCCTTATTCATTGCCTCTATTCTATTTGATTACAGTATGCCATCGATGGCCTCATCGAGACGCTTTTTGATGCGGTCGGCCATGTCTCGAGAATAGCCCATGAATTGCCGCTTGGGGATATTCATGTGACGCGTGTGCGCCTTTACCGTGCCCGGGGCGTCGCCGGCATCCGCCTTTTTCTTATTCGCTTTGCCCTTCGTGCTGCGCACGTAGGACTGTATGGCCACATCCCCCTCGAAGCCCTCGTTGTGCACCTCTGCATAGGGCACTTGGGCGTTACCAGCTGAGATGACGACCTTATCTGGCCCCACGTAGGCGGGGCGGATACTATTCATCAGATTACCGCTTTGCACCAATAGGGAGCCGCTCTTTTTCGGTCTGCCTGGTATCCACGGAGATCCATCGAACCCTTTCACCGCAAAGCGCTCTTTGTAATACTCTACGGCTGTCTCTGACACAATGGCAGGCGCAGTGCTCAAAATCTTTTCCGGTAACGCCTTCAAATAATTCTTGAACTCATCTATATCCATATTCTGTTCCCTGTTTCGTTGTATATTTGCATTGAAGTCTGCAATCACGGTTAAGCAATATCGTCAACACCTCGGGGATGATGGGGGGAGAAGCGTCTGTAACAGCTACAGCGTGGATTGCTGATTAATCCCCATACAATAAGCCGGATCGCTCCGGCTTATTTTGTTTTCGGGGCTTTCTTAATCAGCAACCCGCGACGCACATTCTTATCCCTTAGTACATACCACGATTTTAGCATCAGCTTCGCTCGTTCAACTTTTCCAATCACGGCGATCGCCTCATCTTTGTAGTATTTGATCATTATGTAATTGTTAACTGCCCTCACATGGGTGTTCCTATCTTTTCGATCTCGACCAAGCCACACTTCATCAGGTGCATCAGCTACTTCCCGGATGGCATTCAAAAACTCAGTACGGAAAGCCCGTTTCTTTACTATGTCCGTAGAGTGCACCCTAAACGCCTTCTTTGTCATCTGCCACACACGGCCGACATAGTCTTTCACCTTCAATAGTTCCATGCCGGCCTCAATGACTTTATTCGCATCAAACCATTCTTCCGGTGATCCCTTGTATTTGGGCACCTCTTTTTTTGCTTCCTCTTTTAGCACATCGATCGATCCCTCAACGCCCCATTCGTCTGGGGTGATCTGCTCGATCGTCTTATCCGGCATATCCATGAAGTTTTGGATATACATTTGATTAGCTGTAAATACTTCGGCCTCATTAGCCCGATTGATACCGAATCCCTGTGTCTCGCACCGTTTCCATTCGGGTGATTCGAGGTATCCGTCGCACTGCGCGCGCATAGCTTCCATATCCAAATCAGCCCCTTCATGCCTCATTCTGGGGGTAATGTAGCAGCGACAGTTCCATCCGTTTGGCGGCATAATCTTTTGCCAGCGCGGGTCTTCTATTGGTAGAATCAGCCCCTCCAACGCTTGGTGCTCCTGTCGGACACGATCGTCACCCACGGTGCGGTACTCCCAAAACGGGAATACGTTCGTTTGTGCCATAAGGCGCCGATAAGTGCTTACCGATTCTCCCACAGATACGGCCGTATTGTACTCCGTGCGCAGCCATTGCTCATTGTAGACCTTTAGCAGCGCTCTGGCCTTCTTCCTGAAATCGCTGTATCCCTTGCTCTCGCGGAACAGACGGTTCAACTCACTCACCTCGGCCAGTGTTTTGGCGGCTGAGAAATGAAACAGGTTTTGCTCCAAGGCGGTGATGTAAGCATCATCGTTGGCATTGTAGACAAAGCCACTATCAGCCAGACGGACGTCCGCGCGGCGATAGCCCTTTCGCAGTCCGCGGATGAGCTCCGTGTGGGTGTAGGCAAACAGGTCGGCGCTGAAATAAGCGCGGCCCTTTGTCTCAATCGTCTGTCGGATCAGGGCATCCGCAAGCGTGGCTTCCGAGAGTGTGAGGATGTCGGATGTCGCCCGGCCGTATGACCGGGCGGGGACGAAAAAATCGAATAACCGGGTAAAGAAATTGCTGCGGTCGCGATCCGCATGTTTCACTTTGCGACTTGTCGGCGCATCTTCCTCCGCTGCCTTTTTGTCAGGCTCTGGCGCGTCTGCCTTGCCTTCGTCGAGGCTGGCTTCCTCGTCCGTTTCTTCTTCCTCACTGTCCCCTTCAGGCACGCTAAAGAGTGGCTGCGCCTGCCGGCGGGCAATAGGCTCGCCGGGCTCGGGTAGAGGAATGTTGTACTTTTCATGCAGGTAGCTCTGCGGGATGGGTAGGATGTCCGAGAGTTGGATGATCTCGGGCACCTCGAGCTCGCGTTTGGCATCCATGTAGCGGAACTTTCCGCCGGTGATCGGATAGCCGCGGCGGATGAGCATGGGCACGAAATAGCGATTGAGCATGCGCTCCACGAACCGCCTATCGGCACGGTACTTCTTTTCTTGAACAGCCATGTGCACCTGTCCCTGCGCCAGCGAACTGCCGTCTACGGTGGTCATCGTTTGCCCCAAAATGGTGATCAGGATTTCCTCCGTGCAAGCCTGCCGGAACTCTTTATATAGAAGCCCGTTGCCAGACGCAGCGTTGGCTTCCTGCGTGGCCTCCGTCTCTTTGGGGATAACGAGATAAGGCGCCGATCCGGCCGTCTCAAAAGCACGGATCAATTCGCGGCGGCTGGCTTCATCCATTGCGCTGTATTTGCCGATGCGAAGCGGCATGCCGAACAGCTCGACAAACTGCGCCCAGTCGCCAAATCCGCCGCGTTTGTAGATGACCAATGGCGAGACCTTCAGCAGTAGCCCGAGATCGTCGTCTTTGCCCCACTGAATGACCCGATCATCACCGGCGTAGGAAATGCCGCGGTCATCCGTCTGCTGCCTTACGATCTCTTTCAACTTCGGGCGGATGTGCTTCCGATTGATAGACGTAAAGCGAAAGGTTCGATCCTCATCAAAATCGAACTCATCGACGGAGATACCCCAGAATTTGGCCATCATAATCTCGCCGATCAGTTCCTCGAACTCGACCGTATCCATCAGATCATACATCACATCCACGTCTTTGTTGTCGATAGTGAACGACAGATCGGCGTCTTTGACGGCGTCGATACGTTTATCGATGGCGTCGGCAAGCACGCCATCCAGCAGGATGTCGCTATAGAGGTCGTAGAGCTTTGTACGGTTACCGTTGTCGGCCATACGCAGTGCGGAGCGCCACGCGGCCACATCGTGGACAGTGCGCTGTCGCGGGCTGCACGATGATCTGCGTAGAGATGGGGCCAGCGGCGGCCTGTTTATGCTTCGTTTTATTGCTCATTAAATGGCGTTTAATCGGTGTTTAATCAGTGTTGAATTGTTTAGGGCTTCGCCCTGTTTAGTTGTTTAGTTGTTGAACAATTCAACGAATAAACGGGGCGAAGCCCCCAACAACTAAACAGGCCGCAAGGCCTAAACAGCTTAAAAATGCTGGCCGCGTTTGGGGTTGCTGCCAAAGTGGATCTTTCCGATCGGCGACTCATTACCGGGCTCAGCGGTGCGCGGGGGTAGGTCTGGCGAGAGATCGCCCTTTTGCACAAGCCGTAGCCACGCGATGGCGCTGTCGTAGCGCTTTTCGCGCAGTTCCATATCGATACAGGCATTTCCGAGGTTCACAAAGTGCCACACGGCAATGTCTTTGACAAATAGCAGCAGCAAGGCATTGCGCGCCTCACCTTCGGCTGAGAAAATGGCAGCCGTATCGAAGTCATGCAAGTAGCTTTTGGCCTCGGCAATGGCGGCGTCGATGGCGGCCACGGGTATGGCCTCCGTGTCGCGGCTAATGACGGCCACCGTCTCGTCATGCAGGTGGGTATAAAGTTCGTCGACTGTCAGAAACATGGGGGAAGAAATGAAAAACGAAAAGTGAAAAACTAAGCCTGCCCGGCGCTCAGCTGGGCGATGATTTCGCGCTCGCGGTCGGAGATCGCCCACGTCACGCTGGCAGCCTTTTCGGCTTTAAGGCGGTCGGCCTCGAGGAGAGCGGCTTCCATGCGGGCGGCCTGCCTATCAGACAGCAAAAAGCCACCGCCGTAGATAGCTTTTTTCACCGCTTGCTGGCTGTCCAAACGGCGGACAAACGTGGCCTCGCCGCGAGGGATTGAGAGCGCTACGCCGTGGCTGGCGCAGCGGGCCAGATCGGAGAATGTCAGTACATGCGAGGGGTAGCTATAGCACGGCAAAGGATCCTTGCTGCGCGCAGCCGCGGTGAGGCGCTCATAAAGATCGGGCACGGACATAGCCAGCACGTCACCGAATAAGTTGCTGGCAAAAGAGGTGCGCACCGCGGCGCCGTTCTCATAAATCACATCCGCGCCGCAAACGAGACGCGTGTAGGGCGCATCGAGACCCAAAATCGTCTTATGCTGAGCGAACAGGAAGAAGCGTACGCCGCGCTCTAAGTACCACCGTACGATCTCGGCGAAAATCGAAAACGGCGGGTTGTCCACCACGACGCACCCATCGGGATATTCCACTTCGCGGTAATCCATATCCGGCCAAAAGGGGCGTACGATCTGGGCGTCGGCGAGGTCGACCTGTTCGCTGAGCCAGCCGCGCACGATGTCGTACACCTCGGGTGGCGTGTAGCAATCGTCGGAGGTGCGTTTGCGCTCAAATTTGGCCACGAAAGCCTCGTAATCGTCTTGCCTCTTTTTCATCTGTCCGCCCCCCTTCAAATGATCGCCGCCACCTTGTCCAGATTCACCCAGTAGGGGGCGTCTTTCTCGTTGTAAAACTTCACTTGTCGGCGCTCGAAGTCGACGGCAGTTACGTAGACCTCCCGCCCATCCATCAGCCGCGCCCTGGTCTTTCGCGTGAAAGCGAGAGCGTCGAAGGCTGCGGGGGTGATCGGCGTGGGGCCTTGCACCAACGTAGGCTGGGGCGGTACGGCCGGGGCGCCCGGAGCGGCTGGCCGAATGGGAGGCACCACCGGCGGTTCGATGGGTGTTGCTTTGCGCTCGAAGTCGGGCGTGTAGGTCACGTTTGGATCGCCGCCGGCCATGTAAAGGGCCACCTGCCGGCCGATGGCGGTCATCTTTTCGCAGTAATACTTCTTGCGGGCGCTCTGGATGTCGGTGATCCCGAGGGCGCGGTAACGCTTCACGATGGCCTTCTCATAGTCGAGCTTCAAGTCATCGATGCCTTCGCCCCTCTCAAGTGCACGCTGCGCGGCGGGGCTGAAAAGGGTGCCCCAAACAATGGGCGTGCCTTCGATTTTGTCAATCACCTCCGAGGGGGTGTCCGTCTTGAGGTTCACGCCCCAACGGGGGTGCTGAATGAGCTGCAATTTGGCCCGGGCAAAGTCTATGTGATTGGCATAGTTGGCATACGGATCGAGGCTGCCCTCTACTTTGTCATCTCCCAAGCGGCCGCTTTGCCCGCGACGTGCTTTGATATTGCAGTAATTGAAGTCGCCTACGGGTCTCATGCCTGCGCCGGTATCCAGCACGTCCATCGCAATCATCAGCTGGCGCATCGCGTTGCTGAGCGTATTGTCAGCCTCGAAATAGGCGCGGTCGCTGGCCTTGACAAAGGACGGCCGGGTATTGGCTCCAAAGGCGCCCTTGACGGGTTGGCCCTTGTAGCTGTAGGGGACGTAGGCCGGGGTAAACTCCGGCGGTATGGTGGTTTTGGTTGGAGTGTTCATTGTTGTTGAATCGTTTATTTGTTGGGTTGTTGAGGGGGCGGTTGATGGCCGTGCAAGGTGTCATCTGCCTTCTTCCGTAGAATCTCGGCGAGGTTATCCGTTCCAAGGGCTTCAATCACGGCTTGCACGATAGCCTCAGAGCGGCGGCGAGTCTTTTCGTCGGCCTTTTCGCGTACGCTGAGAATCTCGATGATGCAGAGAAAGACACTCATCAGACAGGTAATGACGGGCAACCCTACGATGGGGTGCAGCTTCATCAATACAAACAGATGCGAGAAATGCAGCATGTAGTCGATCATGGTCGCAATGACCACGGCGCCCTCATAGATGACGAACTTCGTGACCGTCCGGCTGAGTGGTTTCGAGCGGATCTCTTGCTTGCTCTCTTTGGCCTTCCGTATGCCGCTGATGAGGTCTACGATGATGGCGATTAAAACGAATAGGAAACACGCGGTGGCCACGGGAAACATGGCACCGGTTCCTTCAAAGAGTACTTTCATTGTTGTTAGTCGTTGTTTGTGTCGAAAAGACAGGGCGCCCCATCCTGTAATGTGGTTAAGGCAGGGCGCCCCAAGGGAAGCGGCTAAATCTCAGCCACGACCTCCCGTTCAATCAGCAAATACCCCTCGGAGGTGCGAGAAAGCGTAACCGCCTCACCCAAATGAATCCGATTGTTAGGAGCATTCAGCTCACCCCCTCCGATCGGAGTATTCAGCTCAAACTTAGCGACGGGGGAACAGATGACGCCCTCACCGCCCGGCGTAATCGTAGCCGAAAGCGGCATAGATACCCCATTCACTGTTGGAACAATGTCACGCCCCGGCATTCCAGCGGCGACCTCTGCCGGGCCGGCCAGACTCTTATTCGTCACCTTGTACTTGTGCACGATACCCGTAAAGGCAGGCACCCCTGTAATGGATGTGTTCAGTATCATAAGATGACGATGTTAACGGTGAGCGATTCTTGTGGCTGCATGGCGCACGCAAACGTCAAGCGGCCTTCTTCCTGCGCGGCAGCATATACGCCGCATTTCCCATACGTCGTAACCGAATCTGGTGCAGGGCTCACGATGATCGTGCTCTCAGCTGTCACGCCGTCTACGGCCACTGAGATACGACCCATACCGGCGGGATCCCAACCCGTGGACTCGAGTGTGATCGTTCGTGTGGTCACCTTGCCGGTGTCACCCTTTTCACCTTTCTGGGCAGCAAGGAAGTCGGACATGCTGCCCTCGTTGCCTGCCTCTTTCCAAAGGTCGTACGTCGATTTACCGGCGTCACCCTTTTCACCTTTCTGCTTCGCCAGGAAGTCGGACATACTGCCCTCGTTGCCTGCTTCTTTCCAAAGGTCGTACGTCGATTTACCGGCGTCGCCCTGTTCGCCTTTCTGCTTAGCCAGGAAGTCGGACATGCTGCCCTCGTTGCCTGCCTCTTTCCAAAGGTCGTACGTCGATTTACCGGCGTCGCCTTGTTCGCCTTTCTGCTTAGCCAGGAAGTCGGACATGCTGCCCTCGTTGCCAGCCTCTTTCCAAAGGTCGTACGTCGATTTACCGGCGTCGCCTTGTTCGCCTTTCTGCTTAGCCAGATAGTCTGCCACGCTGCCCGTGTTGCCCTGCTCTACCCAAAGCTCGTAGGCACTTTTGCCAGCCTTTCCCGGTTCGCCTTTCAGCTTAGCCAGAAAGTCGGCCACGCTGCCTTCGTTGCCCTGCTCTTTCCAAAGCTCATAGGCCGATTTGCCATCCTGCCCGAGCCGCTGGTCGAGCGCTACTGTTACGTTAAACTCTTTTCCTTCCATGTCTTACGTTGTTTAATTGTCTACTACTTCAATACCTGTGTTCACTTCGCCCGAGGCGATGTCATAGAATCCATCCGGAAAGGTGGCATCATAGATGCGCGTCCGAAAACGTGCAAAGAGGGGGCCCTCGGTGAATCGGGGGTTGTCGAGGCCTACGACCACCTGCCCATTATCCACCTTCAATCCCGGGGGGAACGCTTCGCCGAGCTTTCGCCCGACGACGATACGCCGCGACCGCGACGTGTAAAACTCAAATTGCAGGTCGCACTTCGTTGGATCGACGGGGTTACCCATTCGGTCCGTAATGTCGATGCGAAACTTTGCATCCGATTGCTTTTGCAAATACTGTCTGTCCATACTTCGTATAATCGTTAATGGTTCATTGTCTATACTTCCGGCCGCGTCCACGCATAGGGGCGGCGCTGAGTGAGGTAGTTCGGATCGGCCATATTGCGGTATGCTTCACGCTCGAATCGGATAGCCCGGTAAGCCGTGTGAGCATCGCGGAGACGCAGCATTCCCCATAGCCATTCCAGCATATAGATGAGGTAGAATCCGAGGTAACCCGTTTCGCGCATCTGCGCCGTGTGGATGGCCTCATGCCGTAGGATGGCTTCGGATAGCGGCCGATACTCCCGCCGAGCGAATACGACGCCCAGCAGATTGATGGCCGTAAAGCCACGGAAAGGCACGAGGCCGTTGTAGATCACTTTCATGCCTTACGCCTTCTTTTCAGACGTACCACTCGCGGGTCGGAACGCACTGGCCACCTCGTCCACGATAGCGGCAAACACAGCCTTCTTTTCCGCGTCGGACAGATTGCTCCCTTTATCGATGTAAAAGCTGATCCACCCGTCCGGAAAGGCCGAAACACTGCCGAGGTTCCGAACCTCACGTTCGATCGAGTCATTCAATTCTATCGTTCGTCCGCCTTCTTCCGTGATGTTGTACCGGATCGACAGCGTGCCAGCCTCGTCGATCTTTGTCACGCCCTGTCTGATAATTCGTTGCAGTTCCATAGCCGTCATCCCTCTTTTACGTCGATCGCCGCGTTTTTGACATCTCGAATAATCGAGTAAATGAATTTCCCGGTGAGGCGCTGAATAAGCAGTGCAAATTCATCGTCTGAAAACGTTTCTTCCTTGCCCGCGGGGGCAAAGTACACCTTACGTGCCAGCGCATCGACATCGAGGGTAAACGACTCCGCGTAGATGGCATTGCCGAACGCCCGCCGCTGGTCGAGCACCTCGAAGCGCCCGGGCTCTACTTCCAATTTGATTCTGCTGAAATCGATTCTTTTCATATTGTCTATTGTTTGATTGTTCGTTTGTGTCATTCCCAGCAAACGATCCACTTGTTTTCTTCGATCATTAGCTGCCTGAAGGTGTTTCCACCTTCCTTCTTTACCGTGTTCACATGGGGTAGTGGCCCCATATTGAGGCGGAGGCGTGGCTGCCACTCTCCGAGGAATGGGGAGATCTTGACATAAAACCCTGCGTCCCCTTTCTCATAGCTAAAGCCGTCGCCGCCCATGGATACCGTTCCCCCGCCATTCGTCCGCTTTACGCTGATCTCACCGCCTCTGATTCTCGTATATCCGTAATTCCCATCTCTGACATCGACACCGCCGTTCGGACTAATACTTACTCCTTTTGATCGTTCATAATCCCCATAGTGTTCCACCGTGAGAGAACCACCCCTCACTATAAAATCACCAATTTGTGCAGCCTTCTTTACGATCAAATTGTTCGTGTCGATCAGACTCGTTTTGATATACCCCCCATCAATGATCGTTTCATCCATCATTGCCTTCCCGATTTTGTTTCTCCAGGCGAGGCTACCCAGACTGCTGCTGTCTGGCTTGTTATCGATCTTTTCCCGCTGCGTATTGAGTTGTGATTGCAGGCTCTTGAACTCAGCGCGACCAGTGAGGGAGATGTTTTGCGATATGAGATTAATCGCCGTCGGGCTTTGGGTGATGTACGAGGCGATCGTGTCCCCGTTGGCCAGCTGCGCGGAGGCGTAGAGCGCATTACCTTGTGCGGTGGTTATAAAGCCCGCCGTTTGCAGTCGGTAGATCTTATCCTCGGACGTTGCTTGCCGATTCAGCAGGCTGTTCACCTGATTTTGCGACCACGTTTGCAGCGCCGCGAGCTGATCCTTTGTTCCCCCGGCCGTGACATTGATACGCCCCACCTCACCGCGGATCTGATCGGCAAAGACCTTGAACTCCGAACGCGTCTCATAGATCGAGAGATCCGGTTTGTCCGTCAGGTTGCTGTATCCCACGGAGCCCGATTCGATGCGAATATTCCCGCCGATCACCCCCTCGGCCACGTTGAAATACGTCCGGCCGTCGGGGCTGATGATGTTGCGGATGCGCATTTGCCCGGGTAGGATTTCCGTGTAGCCGTAGGCCGTGGCGAAGCTGCGTTCCCCGCCCGATTCAGACGAAAGCAGCCCCACGAGGAAGTAATAAAAGCCATCGCCCGGGTCATACTTGTATACCTCTTGCAACAAGAACTCGCCCGACGTGCCCCCTTTGGCACATTTAGCCACGAGGTAAAAGGCCGATTTTTCGCCCCCGAGGAAGGGCGAGGTGTAGCCCGCCACGTCCCAATACTTATAATCCGTCGCTTTGTGTGCTGATGAGGTCTTATTGATGCCCATCGTCATATGCTTCAGGATGGCAGCCGGAGCCGTGAACACCTTCGTCTCATTATTCATCTCGAACAGCGGGATGATTTCGCGCTGCGTCTCCGTCCGGTTGTCGACGAACATGAATTGCTGATACTCGTTGCCCACCAATACGGACATCGTGCGCACCCAGATGGGATTGACGCCAGCCGAAAAATTGTCCAGCGCCTTTTCCAGCATATCCTGCGCCTCTTTGGCATGCTCATAGGTGCGCGCCGTCTCGTGACGCAGCTGTCGGAAGCCCTCTTCCGTTGTTACCTCGTTGCGATCGATCTTACCCAGCTGCCCCGACACGCTGCCCGGCGATGCCACATTCGAGAGCTCGAACTGGGGGCGGCGCGGGGTGTTCACCGGCGTGCGTACCCCAGTGATACGGATCAGCAGGCCGTCCGTGGGGGCGTACTTATCTGACTCGAGCAACACGAATCCACCTTTGACGATGCGGCTGCCGATCTCTATCCAGTGACGGTCGGCATACAGCTCATCCAGCTCGGCGGAAAAGGTGTATCGCTCTACTTCGTTTTCATATTTCACCCGCACGGCCTCCCGGAACATCTCCCACGAGGCGCCCGTCCGTGTGGTATTGTCGCACACATAAGCGTCGGGCAGCGAGCAACCGAATACGGCATAGGTGTCACCCACCTTCGGGATGTAGACCGTGCCGCCGGGGGGGCCTGCGGGCCCCTGCGAAGTTTGACCGGGTACCCGGCCATACTCGCCGGCCGGCGCACCGGCCCCCGTCAGGTTGCCGCTTTGGAAAATGACTTTCATCGTCTGGCCTTTGATCAGCGCCTTATTGTAGTCGAGGGCCTCAGGGATGGAACTGTCGATAATGTCGTAATTCACATGGCCATCTTTACCGGCAATCATCTCGACGGACGAGACCGTGCCCACGCGTTTGGGGTAGATCTGCGACAGGTCGATGCTATCCTCGACAAAGGTCAGAAGCGGCCGGTCGGCACGGGTGATCTCCGTACCTGTCGCATCCGTTTTGTAGCTGCGCGCCGTGGCGGCGTTGAAGCCCGCTTCATCGGCGAACTTCGTCCCATCGAAAGCGATCGTTTGCGACTTTGGAAGCAGCAGTTCCACACTGCCATAGGTCGAGGCGTCGATATTCTTCCGCCCGCCCTGTACAAGCAGGATCTCGCAGGGCTTCTTTGACCCGAAATTGTCACGCGACACGCCCGGCTTCAGCCCGCAATCGCGCCCGTAACGCAAGCGCAGCGGGTTGGCTTTGTTGTATTCCACACGGCGCAGGTAGATGGCTTTACCCCGGATCTCCCATTCCGTTTTGAACTCATCGGCCAGCATTTGCAGGGCATCGGCGCAGGAGGTGTGGCTGTATGAAAGCGTCTTTTCCGTCGCCTCAATGCAGCCGCCCACCGTCCAGCCGCTATCCCTGCGACCCTGAGTGCCTTCACGATCAGCTCCAAGTGTGCCCGCGGTTTGGCCGTGTAGGCAAACTTCAGCAGGTTTTGAATCGTCGTGTCGCGCACTTTGTACTTACGCAGGGCAGCCTCTGGGCCTTCCATCGTCACGGTGTATTCGAAGTTGCGGTCGCCGTGGCAGATGAATTTTTGCGCGCTTTCCAGCCGGTAGCGCGTACCTCGGAAATCGGTGTAGGCCCCTTCCGGGATCTCCACATATTCAGGCAGGGAATAGTAGAGCGTCAGCAGCTTTGTCTGATGGATCCGATCCTCGGCATAGCTGCTATCGTCCGGCTCGACGTCGAGGATTAGCGCATCCTTTTTATCGTAGATTTTCATCGGATCACCGTCAAATTCAGTTCAAACTCATACAGGATGAAGCCGGGGCCCGGTGCGCCGGGCAGCGAAGCTACAGCCGGGGGGGCGGGCCCCGGTAAAGTCTTATTTCTGTACATGGCTATTTCTCTATTGTTTAATCGTTATTGTATTGTCTCTTTTAAGTTCCCTCCCAGGCGACCCTCGCCGCAGGCTCCAAATCGGTTTTTGGTGCAAAAAGAGGGTCGCCGCGGGCTTCAAATCAGTTTTTGGTGCAATCCTTGGCACGTTTCGGGCTCCAAAACGGTTTTTGGTGCAATCCTTGGCACGTTTTGGGCTTCAAAACGGTTTTTGGTGCAATCCTTGGCACGTTTCGGGCTCCAAAACGGTTTTTGGTGCAATCCTTGGCACGTTTCGGGCTCCAAAACGGTTTTTGGTGCAATCCTTGGCACGTTTCGGGCTTCAAAACGGTTTTTGGTGCAATCCTCGGCGAGTTTTAAGGTATCCGTGTAGGGGCGCAACAGCATACACCCCACAAACGTCCCGACAGGGACGGGTGCCGGACATATTTATTCGGCCCTACGGGGGGCGTCTCATGGGGGCGAATGCAGGGTTCGCCCCTACACACGGGTACCCGGCAGACTTCCCAGCCTCGGCAGAGGCCGCCGGGGCCCGCAGGCCCCCCGCCCCGTACCACCCACACGCCAAAGGCCGCCCGGGCGTCCACGCCATCGATGTAGATATTCGTTTTCATTTCCGTCTTATCCGTTATGCTGTTCGCAGGATGACCCCGCGGGAATTGATTGTCTCCAGTTCGCGTTTCATACTGCCGATGCCGCTTTCGATCTGCTCGAGGCGTCGACAGTAGGCCGTATTGTCACGTATCTCTGTCAGTATGGCTACACCTACCACGAGGGTCTGATTGATCCCCCCTACGGATAGTTTGATGGCGTCTTGATAGATCAGCAGCGCCGTCAGCCGTCCCTCGATGGCCGTAGCCGTGATCGATACCTGTCGGCAGAGAGGGGGGGATCTTGCGGATTCTCCCTCTTCACAGCGGCAGCGCCTCTTTGCCGGCTAACCTGCTTTGCTGCCCCCCTTTTCTTGCCTTGATGCAAGAAAAGGAGCAAAAGAAAATCAAGGGCTGGGCGCGCTTCGCTCGACGTTGAGGGCGCTGCGGCGGGGCAGCTCACCGCGTATAGGTCCGGGGAGGCCTGACAGCCGGCAGCATACTCCACACTCTGCATGTACCCGGCAAGGTTCGCCGGCGTCCGCAGACGCCCCCGCCTCGTCCACAAGCCCCGGGAAGACCTTCATCAGATCATCCGTGACCTTGTCTTTCTTCTTGCTGAATATGCCCGCAAGCAGTCCGCCGATCGTCCCCACCACGGCGCCGATGGCCGTACCGATGCCAGGGACGATCATCGAGCCCACGGCCGCGCCGGCCAGTGCCCCCGTGGCCGCCCCTTTGACTACGTTGTTGCCGTCGACTACGTTGCGCAGGTCGACGTTGGCCTGCCCCTCATGCAGCTTGCCGATGGCCTTGGAATAACCGTCCATTGCGTTATTCAGCGCTTTGAAGCTGTCTTTGATCTCGCCGGCGTAGTTGCGCACAAAGGCGCCCGACTTGCTTTGCAGGCGCAATTGCTCATTCAGCGACAGGGCATATTCATGGGCAAAGGCGATTGAGTTTTTGTAGAACTCTTTTTCCACGGCACGGCGTTTTTCGGCCGCCGCGGTGATCATATTGATCAGCGTGGCCGTGCCCGAGATGGCCGTACTGATGGCGCCCACCTTGCCCCGTGTCGTATCCATGTCGCGGGAAAGCATCTCACTGGCGGCGGCGAGGCTCGAACCGATTGCCGCGAAGGCCTGACCCACGCTGCCGCTCAGTCCGCCCAGCGCCGCGGCCATCTGCCCGAAGGCGCCGAGCACCTCGGACAGCTTTTGCGTCGGGATACGTCCGAGTTCCTTATTCAGGGCTTCGAGTTCCTCGCGGGCAAGGGCTATTTCCTTAGCCAGCTTATCCGTCGGGGCGAGCTTGTACCGCTCTTCCATCAGCCGGATACGTTCCTTTTGCACCCGGCGCTCTTCCTCGAGTTGCTTTTTGCGACGATCCGCTTCCCAGCGATAGAAAGATTCCGCATTGGCCATCTGCTTACGGGTGATCTCAATGTCATAATTGAGCATCTCCGCGGTGTAGCTGTTTTTGGCCAGCGTGATCTCTTTCTCTTTGGCGACGGTGAGTTCGGCGATCAGTTTCTCATTGTTTTCCGCCATCCGCAGCCGCTCTTTGTAGTAGCTTTCGATGTCATCCAGCTGCACGGCCAACTCATCGGCGAAGCGCAAGCGCCCTTCCTTGAATGCGCCGTTGACGGCTTCATCAATCTCAGCCGCGGACTTCTTATAAGACTTTTCGGCCAGATCGACGAGGTTTTTGAAGTAGGTCGTTTCTTCCTCCGATAGGGTGGCATTTTTGCCGTAGGCCTCTCGTTTGGCCTTCAGCATATCCTCCTCCTGCTGTTTGATGGCAGCCAGTTCCTTCTTCTTATTCAGTTCGGCCTGCTGGCGTTGTTTGTAGTAGCTGTCATTCAGCAGGTCGATCTGCTTTTGCGCAAACTCGAGTTGGTTATTCTCCCATTCCCGCTGGTAGGCCTTTTGCAGTTTGAGCCGTTCCTGTTGTTCGCGAAGCGCCTTTTCTGCATCCTTGTTCCCTCTTCCGGAGCTGGAACGCGCCGCCTTGTCTATAGCGCCCAGTTCCTTTTCCCGATCCGTGTCCAATTTGATCAGAGAGGCCTTCAGCTGGTTCACCTTGTCGATGTCTTCCAGACTGTTTGTCGTTAGTTTGTTTTGGCCCTCCTGTATGCGTAGTTCCTCAGTAAGTTGTCGCTTCCGCTCGTCGTAAATCTCATTGACGACGGCCTTGTATTCGTTGGCTAATTGGATCCGCCTTTTGCCTTTGGCGCTTTCCATCTGCTCGCGCAGCTTCTCCGCTTTGGCCTCTTTTTCCGCTTCTTCCACCCGCCATTCGCTACGGTCACGCGACAGCTTTTCCCCAGCTACACCCAACTCAGCCGTTTTTTTGGCTGCTTCATGTATAGACGTGAGATAATCAGACACGCGCTCATTGGCACGATCTATTCCCCAGTAGAATTTTGAAAAACCTGCACTAAGCTCGTCAAAACCCTCCGTAAAGCCCGAGAAAATGATTTTGCTCAGCCCTTTGAACATATCCCCCAAAGCCAATAAGCGGTTGGCGAGATTCGACAAAATGGCTCCACACACATCGTTTACAGCCTTTATCGGATCGCGGACGGCGTTATAGATCGTTTCGCCGAGCTTAATGAGCGATTCCCTAAGCTGCCCCATCACACCAGAAAGATAGCCAGACGTACGGGCAAACTCCATCTGTCCCTCAACAGACGAGTTGAACCACATCACCAAGGATCGCAGGGCAACGACGATGGCGTCGAGGAGAAAAACAATCCCAGAGGCTTTGAGGGCCCCAAAGGCTTTAGAGAGGGATCCAACTCCCGAGGCGGCTGTATTCAGTGGCCCAGGCAGCTTATTGATGACATCGGCTTGCACACGAAAGCCCCGCGACACGAGATTGCTCCCCTCAGCCATCTTTTTTAGGACTTTGGAGGCCTCTATCTCTAATCGGTCGAGACTGTTCGTCACGCCGTCGACATCCTTATCCAGATTGCCCTGAAACTCGAATGTTACGTATATCGTTTTTTTCGTCGGCCACGGCCTTTTCTCGTTAGTTGTTGGTGGGTTATGGGGGCGGAGGCTGTCCCGCCGTTTTAAGCCAGATTGAAAAACTTCTTGGCTTCGGCCTCAGAGGTGATTTCACCCTCATCAGCCGGCTTCTTCTTTCCGTATTTGGGTTGGTCATTGATGGCCGCCAGCACAACGCTCCACGGCACTTTATACATCAGTTCGCGCCACGTCCAAACGCCTTGCGAGGCGATCTGGAACAGTGCGCCGAAAGGGCTATGGGGGCCTTCGTCCCTTAACTCCCCGTCGCTTCCCGGCTCAGATTCGGAGTCGTCACCTGTAGATGAGCAATCGATCTGATAATAGTCGTAAAATGGCCCGCGCCACTTAGCAGGACGATCACTTTGGCCAGCTCGGCCATCGTTTGGGCATCCATCCGTCGGCGTAGGTAGGCCGCCACGGCACGATGAAACAGCGCACTCATCAGCCCCGAACGGATCAGCCCGAGGGCGATCAGCCGACTGGCACGGACGCCGTTTTTGGCTGCTGAGGTGAGCACCGCGGCAGCCTCGCCCGTTTCGAGCGTTTCGAGGTCGACGTGCATACGCACATACATCCGACTAATGCGCAACAGTTGGGCGTAGACGGGGCGCCGAAAGCGCATCGGGAACACCTTTATCCCCAACATGCGCAGTGGGCGGGGCGCCGGCACCTTGACCAGCAGCCCCGTATCCAACAGCGCGTCGGCCACATCGATCTCGACCGCCCGCTTGTTTTCCGTCTCTTCCATTATGTCCAGCTGAATGGCTCGTAGGTGCCACTATCGTCCCCATCGGGATTCATACAGCGCGCCGTGACTTCGATCTGCGCGATCTCCGTACGGGTCAGGTTCCACTGGAAGAGGGCGAGGATCTTTGCGCGGGGAATGTCGAAGCCCACCTTGTAAGGCGTAAGCACACGAAGCGCCTTTTCCACTTCCACGTAGTCCTTCGGAGGGATGAACTTTTTCACGTTATGCTCCGTGCCAGACTGATCCTTGATTTTGCCATCCACCTCTTTGCCACCAAACAGGGTTTTCAGCACTGCGTTATCCCATTCGAGAATGTTAAACGTGAGGTTCTTCAATCCCTTTTCCGAGATCACGGATTCCACCGGGGCATCCGGCTCTTCCTCGCAAAAGAACTCTTGTGTCTGATCCTGTTCGGTGGTAAAGGTGGCCGTGCCCTTCAGGGTGCGGGCCAGCTGCTTCATCTCTTCCGGCATCTTAGCGCCGCCGTCTGTCACGTCGCCGAACAGGATGGCGCTCAGTCCGACAGATCGGATTTTCTTTCCTAATGCCATGTCTTTTCTTTAATTGTTAATGGTTGTTGGTTGTAATAATTAGGGGATACCCCCGCGGCCTCTGATGTAGAGCCGCACGATGAGCCACGCGGCCATACCGAGCACAAGGGCCAGGAAGGCGTATCCGCCGCCCATCAGCGCCCGGTGATGCCACCGGAAGGGGCGTTCCACGGTGACATACTCCGTGCGGACACGGTCAGTCAGCTCGCGGATGGTGCGGTCGCGCAGGGCGATCACCCGGCGGAGGCTGTCTTCGTGGCAGTGCACATCGAGCAGGGCACCGCGGTAGCCCGTATCGGTCAGGACGTCCGTCAGCGTCACGTTCGGCACGATGCGCGTGCCGGGCACGGCGATCAGCCGCGAGAGTGCCACCCTGCCCGACTGGCATTCCAGATAGGCACGGATCAGGGCCGAATCGGGTTCGATGACCACGAGCGTATCGCGCACCGTCTCGGCCACTTCCCTTTGCGTCATCTCGCGCTCCGTGTACGGCATGCGCAACAGGCGGCAGCTGGTCAGGCAGAGCAGGGAACTAAAAACGAAAAGTGAAAAGTGAAAAACGACCCGCGGCCGGGTGCCTCTCCTACCGGTAGGACTTTTTGTTTCTAGCTTTTCACTTTTCGTTTTTAGTTCCCCAAAGAAGGCGCGCGCACGGCCGGGAGAGAGGTCGGCCAGTGCGCGCAGCCTCGGAACGAACAAAAAAGTGAGGGGAAACACCTTGGCAGGGTTACTTATTCGTTTTTGCGGGGTCGGCCTTTGGGGCCTTTGCCTCCGTGGATGGTTCCGCCTTCGTAGCCTCGGAAGGTCCCACCGTCTCGGGCGCCTTCGCGGCCTCGGAGGCTTTCACCGCCGTAGATTCTTCCGGCTTTGGCGCCGCTTCCGTGGGGCTCACCCACGGGGCCGGGCCACCCAGACGGACGTACCTGTCCGCGCCGCCGGTGTACATCATCACCGTATCCCCGGGGTAGCACGGAATGCCCGAAACGGTCACCGGTTTATCGGTCTCGTTTTCCACGATCAGCATGGAGGCAGGCTGAATGCCCTGCGGGAAGGCGCGCAGCTCGGTCGGGTCATTGGCAGTCACCGGTACGATGCAAGGATTGCAATCGTGACCGATGATGCCGTCCGCCGTAGGCCGGCGCAGCGCCGCGGCCGGGAAAGGTACCATGACCACATCCGGCCCCTCTAAACTGTCCGGGGCAACGAACGTGTACCGCCGCCCCGTGGTCTCATTTCTGTACATCATCGTTTAATTGTTATTGTATTGTCACTTTTAGGCTACTCGCTGCCGGCGACCCTCACCCGCGGCCCCCAAACCCGCCGAGGATTGCACAAAAAACCGATTCGGAGCCCCAAACCCGGCGAGGATTGGGCCAAAAATCAATTTGAAGCCCAAAACCCGGCGAGGATTGGGCCAAAAATCAATTTGAAGCCCAAAACCCGCCGAGGATTGCACCAAAAACCGATTCGGAGCCCAAAACCCGCCGAGGATTGCGCCAAAAACCGATTTGAAGCCTAAAACCCGCCGAGGATTGGGCTAAAAACCGATTTGGAGCCCGCGGCGAGGGTCATTTCACAGTACCCGTGTAGGGGCGAATTGCATTCGCCCCCATTAGACGGCCCCCGTAGGGCCGAATAAATATGTCCGCTGCCCGTCCCTGCCGGGACGTCTGTGGGGCGTATGCAATACGCCCCTACACGGGTACCCTGCAGACTTCCCTGCCTCGGCAGAGGCCGCCCCTACACGGGTACATGGTCATTGTTAGGTGTTGAGGCCTCCGGCCTGTTGAGTTGTTGAGGCCTCCGGCCCGTTGAGTTGTTGAGGCGTTTGTTCGTTGGCTTGACAAGCAGTTCAACATCTCAACGACTAAACACCTAAACATCTAAACAGGGCCGTTAGGCCCCAACACATAAACGCCTATTCCTCCGGCAGGGTGATGTCCGGATTGCCGTCGCCGCCCGGCTTCTTCGGTTTCTCGCCGCCCGGCTGGGGCTGTTCGCCGGAGCCACCGCCCGGCTTCTTGGGGTCTTTGGGATCTTTGGGATCCTTGGGATCACTGCCGCCCGGCTTCTTCGGATCCTTGGGTTGCTTCGGGTCTTTAGGCTCCTTGGGCTCCTTCGGCTGCTTGGGTTCCTTGGGGACGGATGGCTTGCGGGGCGTGCGCTTCTTCTGGGCGGCGGACTGCTTCCAGGCGGCGTCCAGCTCGGCGGCGCGCTGATTGAGGCGGGCGGCGAGGGCCTCGATGGCCGGCTTCTCGATGGGCGTGGAGCCGAAGAGGTAGTTGGAGCGGAGGGTGAAGAGGATGCGCTCGTAGGCCGCGTCGGTCCGCGGGCGGACTTTGGAGGCCAGCGGCAGCTTCGTGGCCGCGCGTCCGTCTGAGCGCTTGGTGGCCAAGTCGGAGAAGGCCTTGTTGAGGGCCTCGAGTTTGGCCGGCAGGTCGGCGAGGTGAAGCGTGGTGAGGTGGGCCGTGAGCTCCGCCTTCTTCAGGTCGACCACGAGGCCGGAGATGAGGGCCGTCTCACGGTCAGCCGCCTCGGTGGGGGCGCCGCTGTAGACGCTGACGGTGGGCATGAGCGCGGCGGCAGCTTTCTGTACGGCCTCGTCGGGCGAGAGTCGGGCGGCGCGGACGGAGGCGAAGAAGTACTGCACGGCGCGATCGCGGGCCGTGTCAGCCTTCACGAGCTCGGCCGTGAGGGCGTCGGCTTGGGCCTCGCGGTTGAGTTCGGTCTCTTCGGTGATGCCGCCGTTGTAGTCGGTCATGATCTCGGCCGGGATACCGGTCTTGGCCTGATCGGCCGATTTCAGGATGCCGTGCATTTCGGTGTGATAGGTCACGTGCATCGCGTTGTCGAGCTTCGTCTGCCCGACGGTCTTAATCTCTAAATCTTTGTCCATACTGATGTTTGTTGTTGGTTGTTGGTTTGTTTAGGTGTTTAGTTGTTCGTTGTTAGTTGTTAGTTGTTAGTTGTTAGTTGGTTCGTTGGTTTGTTGATTCGGCGGCAAAGGTGAAGGGCGCTCAGACGCCCCGCAAATCGGCGTGTAAAGAACTGCGGATTCAGGCGGTTTTAACGGTTAAAATCGGCGGCTCTTTGCCGTGGGGATCCGGGCAGTCGGCACTTGTTTTTCCGACAATTAGCGGTGTAGGAAGGGGGTGAAAAGAGGCTCGGAGCGGAACCGATATGCAGGTAACAGGTCAAACTTCGCCGCCCGGCGCACCGGGCCCGGTAGTGGTGTCCGCGATGTGATCAATGTATCGCAGGCCTTACTGAACCCTCGCTGCGCGCCTTCGATCCCACAAAGGCCATCGAGGTCAGCGCCCTATTCGATCAATACATTAAAGAGATGCTCCGATGAAGCTGACGGACAAACAGGCTTTACAGGAATGGGAGCAATACCTGCAATCCATCCGCGAAGAAACGGCCATCGATCGCGCCATGCCCGTGGCCGAACGCGAAAAGCGCCGCCAATGGCCCCTGAGGCGCATCCCGCCCAGAATGGATCAAAGAGCTGTTCCCACTCCCCTCCCTCATGTACCCGGCCAACTTCGCTGGCGGCAGCAGCCGCCCCCGGCCAAACTTCGCCGGCGGCCGCAGCCGCCCCCGACGATTTCGACACGGATGAAGAATGCCGCAATCCTGAAATCATCGCCGACAAATGGAACTGGACCAGAGCAAGCCCTCTACTTTACACGCTCATTCAGCGAGCCCCTGTTGGTTATTTGGTGCGGCAACATCATCGCCCGCGATTGCTGTATTGCCCGAGCCGGTGCGCGTGCCCGTGAGCTGGCCGGGCGGAATAAGCCGCTGGGAAATTGGGACATCATCAATATCCGAATGGTAGACATCCGCCGCCCCGACCCCAAGCGAGACTTTGCTGAGGGCGTTTCGGTCTGGCCGGAAAAGAATACGGAGGCGATGATCGACGAAGTACTCGCTCAGGTGTCGGCCGCCTCGGCGCAAAAGGAATGCTTCAACAACCCAGTGGTTGAAGGGACGTACTTCAAAGAGATCACATGGGGCGCCGTGCCCCCGCTTAATAAGTTTCCTTTCCTCATTAGTTATGGCGACCCGGCGCCCTCCAATCGTACGACGCACCGCAAAGGCGTGAAAGCGCTCGGATCGTTTAAGTCGAACGTGCTTTTGGGCATTTTGGATGGCCGTCTGTATGTCATTACGGCCTTCCTCGACCACGTCACCAATGATGAGTTCGTCAATTGGTACTACTACCAAAAGGATTACGTCCGCGACCGTACGACGATTTACAACTACATCGAGAATAACAAGCTACAGGATCCCTTCTACGAACAGGTTTTCAAGCCGCTTTTCCTGCAAAAGGCCATCGAACGGAAATTCATCATCTCTATCGCACCCGACGAACGAGCCAAACCGGATAAGTTCGCCCGAATTGAAGGCAACCTTGAGCCGCTCAATCGGGCGGGCAACCTGATTTTCAACATTGCCGAAAAAGAGAATCCCCACATGCAGCGACTCGAGGAACAGTTTAAGCTCTTCGATGATGGACTCCCCGCCCCAGCCGACGGCCCAGACGCAGTGGAAGGGGGTTACTTCGTGGCTCAGCGTAAGGTTGCCGCCATCACCCCCACGGCGTGGTCGATCGGCACGCGGCCGGTGAATAAGAAAAGGTATTGAAAGCGTTTTTTACCCCTCCCAGTTCCACGAGGGGTAGGCACGACGGAGGGCGGCGGCTGTTTCGCGGCGGGTATGTAGGTCGGACAGGTAGTGGCTGACCCCACGCAGCACGTCCATAATAGACCGTTCGTCTACGAAAAACTCATGCTCGGACAGAATGTGCATCACATCATCGAAGCGGCGACGGCGTACCTCTGTCCAGTAATAGAAACGCGCTGCCAGCAGCCGGCGGCGCGCCTCGCGACGCTCCACCCGTGTCAAACACATGGAAGGATTTCCCTCCGTCTCTTTCGTCTGGTTCTGTCCGGTCATCATTGATTGCTTGTCCTTGCTTTTGCAAAGGAAGCAAAAGCGGAGGGAAAGGGCGACGATTTGGCAGGTGAAAAGATAGACACAATGTCACCCGCCTATATACAGCAAAGGCGGCCTATCCATCCCGGACTCCGGCCGCCCCTATCAAAAGAAATTTATAACATCTTACTCTTATACCTTGTCTACTTCTTTCCTGACGTCAGGAAAATGCTCCCCCCGCTCTATCTCTACGATCCCCCGTATAATCTCATAAGCCACTTGCGGGACAATCGCGTTGCCGGCCGCTCTTAGGGCTTCTTCGTTGAATCGTTTATCGGCACGGCGGGGCGCCTGCGGGCGCCGGCGAAGTCTGCCGGGTACAGGCCCGATGGCTGCCCCCGGTGAGTATCGTACGGCGGCCATAGTCGGTGCCGAATCGTGGAATAAGTCTTTCATCGATGATCGTTTTTGTCAGTGTACGGATGTCTTTATGATGATAGGCGGCGGGGAACAGGGAGGCCAACACGTCGGAACCAAATGCGCCGATCTCACACGATACGACCGTCTCGATGCCGCCCCCGCGCGTACCCGGCCAAACTTCGCAGGCGGCCGCAGCCGCCCCGATATGAATCATCCCCGCCGCCATCCTGTTTTACTCCTCGCTGACCGTTTCCGATGTGTTATTCTCGGTGGCATGCGTCCGACAAACTTCGCAGGCATGTACCCGGCAAGGTTCACTGGTGGCCTTGAGATCCCCCCGGCCAAACTTCCCTGCCTCGGTAGAGGCCGCCGCCCGGTAGGCCTCTTCCTGGCGGCGGATCCACGCGGCAATATCTTTCCACGGGAGCATCCCGCCTACGTTCTTATCGTCCACGTAGCAATGCGCATACACCTTGCGCGCGTCGCTGCCATAGGTCACCACCTGATCCGGCTGATGATCATTGATTCGATCGAAACCAATGCCCTTTTCAAGCAGCCAGTTCACCATCTCCGTTTGCTGGCGCCCTTCGCGGCATGTCCAGATAATGATGTAGTGCCCTTCGGCGCGCAGAGCGTTGATCGCCTCACGCGCCCCAGGCATCGCC
Organism: Tannerella serpentiformis; assembly: GCF_003033925.1. Lineage (NCBI taxonomy): Bacteria > Pseudomonadati > Bacteroidota > Bacteroidia > Bacteroidales > Tannerellaceae > Tannerella > Tannerella serpentiformis. Next base: position 2,794,486 of record NZ_CP028365.1, on the reverse strand, counting down.
TCGCCGATCCTCGGCCACTGGCCGTCGTGGATCGTTCCGTCAAAGTCTACTGCGATGATCATACGTCCGTCATGCTTAAGGGGATGGCCACCCAGGCGCCCGACTCGTCGCGTACCGCCGCGCGGATGTAGTCTTTCGAGGGCGTGGGTTGGTAGCTCTCTTGGATGATGCGCACGCCCTCTATAAAGCGTTCGTCACCCGTTTCCTCGGCCATCTTTTGCAGTTGTAGCACGCGGGAGGCCTTCAGATTGCCCGCCTCGTCGCGCGACAGCAGCCGCAGGATGGCCTTGACCAGCGCGCGGCTGGCATCGTCGCGGGCCTGCGATTCGATGTACGTTTTGACCATCGCGATACCCTCGTTCACCGTGTCGCGGTAATTGTCGAGCATGTAGTGCCCGATGGTGATGCGCATCGTGCCCTCGGAGTTGGTGAACGTGTGCGACTGCTGATCGTCTTTGACGCCGAACAGCTCCGCCTTCATCTCTAATGCCCCGCGGAAGGCCTCCGCCGCGGCCGTCTTTTTCTGGGCGATAGCCTCGCTGATATTCGTCAGCTCGGGCATTACGGCCGCGATCGTCTCATCCACCAATTCCGTGTAGGCTTCGCGATCGGACTTCCGTTTGGCCTCCGCCGCTTTTTTCTCTTTAGCCAGTTTGTAGGCCTCAAACTCTTGGCGCTCCTCGGCCGTCATTTCTACTGTTGTCATTTCTGTTTATGCGTTTAGGTGTTTATCTGTTTATGCGCCCAGGGATCTCTTTCCGTCCGTCGGGGAACATCACATAGAGGAAGCCCCCGCCGCCCTGAGGTGTATCCGCCATTCGGCCGACCTTTTCAATGTCTTTTACACGCTGCATAAAGGCGTTGTAAAGGCTGCGTAAACGATCCAGCGGAATGCGGTTGAAGTTCGTTGCCCCGGCCGCTCGGCAGGCAATAGCCTTTACCCGATTTACATCCGCCTCATAGTCCATTGCTTGGCAGTAGCCGAACACGGCGGCCATCACCCGCTTGCGCCAGCGGTCAGCCTCGGACGCCCGCGGGGTCATCGCCACGGCCAGTTTACTGCACACGTCGGCCAGCCCTGCGCAATCCATTTCCGAGGAATGCTCTACGCCATACGAGGCGAGGATCTCGCGCTTACCGTCCTCATCGATCCGCGCCCTGTTCAGCAGCATGTGGAAGCGCTTCAGTAGTTGCCGCTTCCGGTGATCGTTGTCTATTGTTTTCATCATTCTTTGAACTAAAATCTAAAAGGTAAAAACTAAAAGTCCTACCGGCAGGAGGGGGCCGGTCGGGTACCCGGCAACTTTTCATTTTTAGCTTTTCGTTTTTCCGTTTACCTCCCGCCCCCAGTATTCATCCGCGCCTTTATCCCAGATCACCACCGGGCGACCGCCGCCGTAACGGCTCGTGGGGAAGGCTTTGAACCCCTCGATGCGGAAGGCCACGTTGGCATCGCGCAGGATGCGCAGGGCCGTGGGCGTCGAGGGGCGACGGCCGTCCACGTGACTGATGTAGACGAACAGCTTCGTGGGGAAGCGTCGTTTGAGGTCTTTGTATTCTGAAAACTTCAGATCCATGAATTGCACGGAATCGATAAAGACGATGTCCGCACTGCGTTGCCGCCGCAGCCTTTCGCAAAGCTCGTCCTTGCTTTCGCGGTCGAGCAGTATCCAGCGGGCGCCCGCCTCGAGCAGGCCGGCGCGGTCGACAGCCATCTGGATCGTCCGCGAATTGCCCTCCTCGACGCTGTTGTAGGCCACGCGGCCGAAGGCGGTCAGATACTTGGATAGCATCATGGCGAAGGTCGTTTTGCCATTCTTCGTGTCGCCATAGATGATCCAGCTGCCCGTCAGTTCGGGCTCACCCACCGCATCGCGCCATACACCGTCGAACCCGAGGGTGTTGAACTTTGTGGTCAGCACATTGCGCGCCGTCAATGCTCTTTTCATAAGCTAAAATCTAAAAGTGAAAAGGTAAAAACTGCCAGGGTATAGCCGGATGAGATTCACCGCTCCTGCCGGCAGGACTTTTCGTTTTTCGTTTTTAGTTGTTAGTTCCCTTCGAGAGTTCGATGTTTATCCGTCGGAGGGATGGCGTGTTGTCTTCGCCCATCAGGCGGCGCAGCAGGCGATTCACATCCGTATCCGCTCCGGCGTTGGCTTTGATGATCATCGCGGCCGTCAGTTGCAGGAAGCGCTCGGCCTCTTCGCGGGCCGTGGGCACGACCTTGCCGTAGCGCTTGCCAAAGCGGCCGAAGATTTCGGCGTAGCCCACCTTCTTGTTGTCGATGGCCCGGCGGATCTTTTCGCTGAGGCCATCCGCGCCCATCATGTAATACCCGCAGCAGTGCTCCGTGGCGTTCCATAGGGCTTTGATCTCGAGGAAAGCCTCATAGCTGAGGTCGCCCGCCTCGTCGAGGATGACCAGCGGCCGATCGAGCGTTTTGAGGTAGAACACGAGGTCGTTGTAGACGTCCGCCAGCCGCCCCGTGCTACCCACGCCAAACTCTCGGGCGATGCCCCGTAGCAGCTTTTGCCGCGTTTTGACCTGCGAGCAATCCACATAGACGGCATTGCGGTGCGTTTTGACATATTGCCGGGCGGTGTAGGTCTTTCCGATGTCGGTCAGGTCGCAGAGCATGGCCGAGAGGCCGTTCTGCTGGCACATTTCGAGCTGCGCCGTGATGTATTTGAAGACGGGTGTTTCGGCCGTCTGCCATGCCGGCGCATCGGTCAGGCCGACGCCCAAGCGGCGGGCAATGCTGATCCACTTTTCGTCGGCCAGCACCCCGACCGTCTCGCCCCGCTTGATGCGGCTGTATTGCGCGCTGCCTATGCCAAGCGTGGCGGCAAAGCGGGCGTCCGAGCCGTCGAAATTGCCCCGACGCGCCGCCAGCGCGGCCCGGATTTTCTCTTTGTATTCGTTCGTGAGGCTCATATATTCGCGTGTTTTTAACGTTATTCTTACTTGCTTATGACTGAGTATTATTTGCTTGAATGCATGATCCCTGACGAGCTGCCCGACAAGCAGTTCGTCGAGAGTACCAAAGCTCTTTTGTCGTTTTCCCGGCTGATGAAATGCCCTTGCCGGCAGGTGCAAGGGGAAAACTATTGGTTAGTTGAATTGCCGGCTGACCCATATGCTTTCTGCGAGGCGATAAATGCGTTTGAGGCGTTTTGTCCACTTTATCAGATTGCTCATTCTCTACAATATTATCCTGTCGAAACATGTCCTATTCGTGTTAAGTAGTTTCTATTTTGTTGGTTCATAATTGATCGATCGCGCGGGCGGCCCAATCCTCCATCGAGGCCGTCAGTTCGTCTTCCTCATAGCCGATCGGCTGACGGGTTTCGACGATTTGGACGGGCGCCGCGGCCGTGGCCTCAGCCGTCTCTTTACTGATCCGGCCCACCTGGGGGATCTCTCGGCGCCGCTCGCGGATCATCCGGTCGAAGCGCGCCGCACGCTTATGTTGCGTGAGCATCCGCGCCTCGTCCGCCTCAGTGCGTTCCGCGGCGCATTCGTTGTAGGCCATCTCCGCCCGAGCTGTCGCCTGACCGATGTAGGCGTCGCCCTGATAGAGGTAGACGCACGGCACCGAGCCATCCTCGAGGGGCAGCCAGTAGGCCGTCACGCGCCGATCGTTCGGCTGGAGGCGGCTGAGCATATCGAAGTCCGCAAGGGCGAACTCGGCATTGGCCACCCGCACGTAGTCGTTGTTGCGGATGGTCGTTTCGGTTATGTTGCCGATGTGTTTATACAGCCTTTCCGGCGCGATTGGCCGCAGCGTCGGGTTGGCGTGCTTCAAAAGCACCTCGCGGCGAGTCAGCCCGGGGAACTCTTTCTGCCGTGGATGCAAGGCGTTATTATGCAACTCAATGTCTGCCAAATCGTCGGCAATGATCGTTTGCGGTTGAAAGGTGGGATCGATGAAATCACCATGCACCTTGTTGCGCACGCTTTTGAAGGCCTCCGCCTTGCCGTACCAACGGCCGCGCATGTGCCCTTGCTTCTTCGATGTGCCCCATTTGAGCGACCGGATGTTGTGCTCGGCCCGTTTCTCGGTGGGCGACGAACAGAATCGGACGAATTGGAAGGCCTCGGGCAGCCATTCGATGTTTTGCATCAGGTGATGCTCCACTTCCAGCTCGGCCGGCATGGGCAGACCCAGCTCCGTGAGCTCGCAAAAGACGTTGCGGAAGGCCTCCATCACGGTGTCCAACGTCGGTGTGCCCACGGTGTAGGCCGGGCGGAACCAGTAGCCCGAGACGACGTCCACGCAGAGGTATTTGGCCACCCAGCCGCGGGTGCTTTTTCGGGACAGGACGGCGTCGTCCATCGAGATTTTGGAGAGGGCAAACCTGCCATTGTGTCGCACATGCTTCGGGCGCTGCGAGTTGGCGTAGTCGAACTGGCCGTTGCGGTCGGCATAGACGGCCGTCTCGTTGACCACGTTTTTCAGGTACCGCCGGATGGTCGAGCAGCTCACCGCCTGCGGGCGGCCTTTGTAACGGTAATCCTCGGGGCGGAACACCTCGCCGGTCGTCCGGTCGAACAGCTCCGTATCGCCCGCCGCGAACTCCATGTAGAGTTCGTGCACTCGGGCTGCAAACGGCTTGTCGTTCGTTCGCCAAAGCGCCACGATCAGGTTTTCAGCCCGGCGGGACACCTTCCGCGCCGCGTCGTTGCCCATGTTGCGGGGCAGCAGCGAGGCATACCCCTCAGCCATGTAGGCGCGGAAGGCGCGCTCGAGGCTGCGTGCGTTGGTGTACTCGGGGACGGCCACGCCATACGTTTCGGCCGACCGCCGGCATTCCTCCGTGTGCCACTGGAGCATCGTCTGCCAGTAAGCCCCTTTCTTGAGCTTCGACCCACTGGCCGCGCGGCGCTCCGTCTGTCGGCGCAGCCCGTCGCCGAGGGCGTTGAAGATCGAGGCCTTGGCCGTGAGCTGCCGGACGGTCTCTTCCGAGAGGCGTGTCCCGTCTGCCTTTTCGTAGGCGGCGAAGAAGGCTTCCGCCTCCCGGTCTACATCCACCGCGTAGAGCGCCCGGTGTTCCTCGCGCGGCACGCGCCCCATCACCCTTTCGATCACCCGCAGCCAGTCGGCCCGACGGATCGAACGCGCGTCGATCACCGTCTCACCTCCTTTGCGTTGGCTGATGATGGATACATCGCCGTTTTGTCTGTCATAACAAAACTGCCGATACGTCAGCCCCGACTCACACCAGTCGTTCACCGTCAGGGCGGGCACTCCATCTATATATGCGTAAGCGGGCATCGTTCTTTTTATCTCCTTTCAATGTCCGGTTCGGGGGAGTCGAACCCCCGCGGCCACTTTCGGCCGTCAAAACCCTGAACCGGCGCCCCCTTAGGGATCAGGCACCCCCTTGGGGACTCACGTCAAACAGTTCTAAGAAATAAGCATCTATGTCGAGCAAAAAAGTATTCTTCTAATCCTCGCCGAAGTGGTCGGCTATGCGTTTCATCCGTTCCCGGTCGAGCCACCAAATCACCCCCACCATAACACCTGCAACCAGGTACAGGGCAATGTCTGTCATCGTCTCCGATCCTTCCGTCGGGCTGCACGAGAGCAACACCCCAAGGCATCCGAACCGAAGCCACATCCCCACGCTTGTCATTCTGAGCGCGCCCAAAAACATGCGTAGCATAGCCCTACGCCCTCCCTTGGATATATCGTTCCACCCGTTCGGCCGTCAGACTGACCGACTGCCCATCGTCCGAATCAAACAAGTAGACATCCAACTCCCGGTATCGGTATCGCAGCATTTCGCGCCGCCCCCGGCCCGTGTACCAATAGCACGCGCCGGACCTCAATTCTCTCGCCTTCATATATAATTCCTCCTTTCTATCACGCTCAACTCTCTGTATAAAACAGCCTCCAGCGCCCATTTCAGGCGCTTATCGCTATAAATGAAGTTGCACGCCTCCACCAGCATCTCATTGCTGCCTTTTGATGAGACACATACAACAGGGAAGTATTCGCCCTCACCGCTCCGTTCGATCGCAACCAAAATCGTCGCACGGACTTCGCCTTTCTCTTCGACCATTTCTTCCAGCTCGTCCGCCATCTTATGAACCCGTTCAACAAATAGATGCCTACGCTCCTCGATGCCCTCCGTCGTATGGGGGGAAGCGACAAAAACGCCTTTCAGTAAGTAACTCAGCTCGTCAAACCCATAAAGAGCGCTGTCCACCCCCGAAGGCCCCAGTGCCATTGTGTCCTTATCCATTTCGTTTTTCAGCTGTTAATGATCAATTCTATCGCATCGCTCAGCGCGTCGATACGCGCCTGTGCACGCAGCAGCTCCACATATAGCGGGTGCGCCGCCTGGACGATCGCTTCGTCCATCAGTTCCTCTTCCAATCGTTCCGCGTCCGCCCGCGCCAGCTCCAACTGCTGGCCCAGCTCGCCGATTACGGATTCATACTTCGTTTCCATCGCGTCGTTTTTCGTTGCCATTCAGTTGTTCGATGACGGACGTCATCCGCGCCTCCGACAGCGGATTCACATACTCCCGACAGTTCTTCAGCGCCCGTTCCTGCAAAGCCAGCATCACGCTCCCGGCATGCCCACCGGCCTGCCCAGCCACTACCCGCTGCACGAACCACACCGGGTAACCTGTCGAGCGCGCCACCTGTATATAGTCCCGTCGCGACAGGTAGCGCTGCATCCGCCCCATCATCACCCGTTCCAGCTCTTCCCGTTGCTCGTCGGTCAGCTGTGCCCCCGGATCCACGTAGTAGCCATATTTCCGAAGGCTCGGCAGCACCTCGCCCGTCACCCATTTCCGGAACGCCCGGATCTTTTCTCTGCGCTCGTTTATGTAATCGGTGCTCACTCCGCGGGCTTTTTGAGGCTGATATTGAAAGATCATTGAATACAAACCACTCTCATTTACGATCGCAACGGTCTAATTTCCACCGGGGGTCTCCATTTGCGTCACCCCCTTTTCATCATCATCCAAAGCCCTCATCGTTCGTTCTCTATGAGTGTCACCGAAATAGTCCGCCACATCCTTTGCAACAAACCACGGCTCATCCTTAATCATTTGCACCCGAATCGATGCCCCTTCTTTCCATTGTAAAATGCTCGTTTCCATTCTTCTTACTCCTTCATTTTAATACAGTTACTTGTTCCTTTCCTTTCTCTTTCAGACCCATATCCAGCGCCCGTTGCCGGATGCGCTTGACCAAGTCACTGCGAAACTCACCGTTCAAAGCCATGTTCACCATCCGGGTAGTCACCCCAAATGCCTCAGCCAAAGCCTTTACCGATGCCGAATCCCGCAGGATCTTTCTCATTTCATTGTTCGTGCTCATATATCTTATCTTTAGCGCGCCTTCCTATCAGGAAAGCGCTGCAAAGAAAAGAGGGATAATTCAATTATGAAAGAAATTGCGAGAGAAATTTCAGTTCTAAAGAGGCGTATTCTGGAATACGCTGATAGCAAGGGGATTAAAAAGTATGAGATTTACCAGAATACGGGTATATCCAATGGGGTTCTTTCCCAAAAAGGCGGGTTGTCCGAGGATAATGTAATGAGATTTCTCTCGCATTATAGTGATCTATCTCCCGAATGGCTACTTACTGGCAAGGGGGCTATGCTGCGCGGGCAATCGGCGCCGGAAGTGGCTCCCCCACCATCGGAGCCGGCCTTCCCCGGCTTTATCGAAGAAATAAAGTCTCTATCCGTCAAAGTCGGCCGCTTAGAAGCTGAAAATGAGCACTTGCGCACCGCCATCGAGGCCAAACAGAGGGAGATCGAGGCCCAACAAAGAGAGATCGAAGCCCAGCGAAGGGAGATTGAGGCCAGACAAAAAGAGATTGAGGATAAGGAACGACAGATCAAGCTGATGCGCATTGATCACCTGAAAAAAGAGGAACCCGATATTCATACTCAATATCTCGAACCTGCCCACGCACCTCTACCCCCCGAAAACCCCGTAGAATCCGCCGAACTGTTAAAATCTCAGCCCCAAGAAGCCCTCTTTACCCCCTGAAAACGGCCTAAAACGCTGGTTTTAAGCCCCTTTGTTGCGTCCCATCCGTCGCAACTCGCGTTCCTACGCCGTAATAAGGGGCAAAACTCACCTCGAAAAGTCCACAACTTAACACATTCTTAACCCGTAGGCGGAGGGCACTCACCCCCGTTTGTTGTCAATATTCTGTCATTATTCGGCGCCAGGATTGTCATTATCGCGTCATTATTCGATTTTGAGGGGTAAAAAAGAGGGGTGCCCGAACCCACGTCCGAACACCCCTTTTTAGGCCCTTTTTAAGGCCTCTGAGCGCCTTTGTTTATCCCCTCAGATCATCAGTATTCATGCGCCTTTTCGCGCGTTTTTGGCCCTTTGAGAGGCCTCAATCCAACCCGCCCGTTGTAGGCCCTCAATTCCATCCCCTTGAATCCAACCGAAATCCAAGCAAAATGTACTCAATGTTTGGCGGCTCTTTTTCTCAGTTCTCTGTTTTTCAGCTCTTTCCATTTTCCCCGTTGTACTTAATGTTTTGTGGGGCATAGAATCCTCCGCAACAAAAGGAAGGGTTCGGGGGCTTTCTTATATCCTCACTGAAAAAACAAAAGCGATCTTCATTACGAAGGTCGCTTTTGCCAAAACTCCAAATCTTTTTCGGGTATCATGAATAAGGCGTAAAGATTGTTCTGGTTATCTGCCCGCAAAGAAGGGGCAAAGCTGATAGGCCTGCAAATTTTCGAACCTGTTCTACAACATGTTTTGAGAATTTGCTCGTCCCGTATTTTCTACTTACCGGACGAATTGCACGGCCATGCCTCGTACGGTGTCCGACACGCGGCCATCGGCGTAGGCCGGCTGACCGTTGACGAACGTCATCCGCACGGCGTGCTGGAAAGTCTGGCCTTCCATCGGCGACCATCCGCAGTGGTAGAGCAAATTCTCGCGTGTGACGCGCCACGGTGACGTCGGGTCGACCAGCACAAGGTCGGCGTAATAGCCCGGACGGATGTAGCCGCGGCGGTCGATGTGGAAGAGGTCGGCGGGATTGTGCGCCATCTTCTGCACCACCTGCTCACGTGTTACGACGCCGCGCGCGGCCAGCTCAAGCATAGCCACCAACGTGTGCTGCACCATCGGCCCACCGGACGCGGCCGTGAGGCACGATCCTTCTTTCTCGGCCGGTAAATGCGGCGCGTGATCGGTAGCGACGATGTCAATGGCACCCGTGAGGAGGGCGTGACGAAGCGTCTCGCGGTCGTCGAACGACTTGATCGAGGGGTTCCACTTGATGCGGTTGCCGTAGGTGGCATAATCGGCGTCGGTGAACCAGAGGTGATGCACGCAGACCTCGGCCGTGATCTTCTTCTCCGTCAATGGCCGACCGGTGGCGAAGAGCGAAAGCTCGCGCTCGGTGGAGACGTGGAGCACGTGCAGACGCACGCCCATCTTGTCGGCCAACTCGACAACGCGCGACGAACTGGCGTAGCAGGCTTCGGCGTTGCGGATCTTGGTGTGAAAGGCGGGCGGCAGATCCTCGCCCATGAGGTTGATGTAGCGCTCGCGATTGCGCTCGATGATGGATTCCTCTTCGGCGTGGACGGCGATGGGCAGGTCGGTCTCGCCAAAGATGCGGCGGACGGTGTCGGCGTTCATGGCGCCGTTGCCGGTGGAGGATCCGAGGAAGAGCTTGAGGCCGGGCACGCGGGTGGGGTCGAGGCGACGGATCTCGTCGGCGTTGTCGTCCGATCCGCCGAAGTAGAAGGCGTAGTTGGCCGCCGATGTATCGGCCGCGCGCGCCATCTTCCACTCCCATTCGCGCCGTGTGACGGTCTTGGGGTTCGTGTTGGGCATGTCCATGAAGGTAGTCACGCCGCCGGCCACGGCCGCACGACTCTCGCTGGCGATGGTGCCCTTGTGCGTCATGCCGGGTTCGCGGAAATGCACATGGTCGTCGATCACGCCGGGCAGCAGCCATTGGCCGCGGGCGTTGATCACGGTGGCGCCATCCGCGCGCGGCGTCTCGCCTTCTTCATAGACCGCGGCGACGAATGCGCCGTCGATCAGTACCGATCCGACAAACGAGCGTCCCTCGTTGATGATCACGGCGTCTTGAATCAATGTCTTCATATAAGGAATCGTAGGGGGTAGTATAGGGTAGTATAGGGTAGTTAGATGTAGAGGGGGAACCTCTCATATGGGCAAAAAGAACGGGGGGCGCGTCCATTATGAGGATGTGCGCCCCCCGCGTTTACGGGTTGTTTATCCGACTTTCTTCTGTGGATATTTCCTGAAGAAGCCCTGCCACTTGAGCCGGAGTACGCCGAAGAGCGCCTCGCCGAAGATGGATGAGTTCATTTTGGATGTCCCCAGCACGCGGTTGACGAAGACGATGGGCACCTCCACGATCTTGAATCCGCAGCGGTGGGCGGTGTATTTCATTTCGATCTGGAAGGCGTAGCCCTTGAAACGGATTTTGTCGAGTTCGATGGTTTCGAGCACCTGGCGGCGGTAGCACTTGAATCCGGCGGTGGTATCGTGCACCTTGAGGCCGGTCACGAAGCGGACGTAGGCCGAGGCGTAGTACGACATGAGCACGCGCCCGAGGGGCCAGTTGACCACGTTCACGCCGTTGCAGTAGCGCGATCCGACGGCCACGTCGGCGCCCTGTTCGGTGCAGGCGGCGTAGAGCCGAAGCAGGTCTTGGGGGTTGTGGCTGAAGTCGGCGTCCATCTCAAAAATGAAGTCGTAGCCGTGCTCGATGGCCCACTTAAAACCGCAGATGTAGGCCGTGCCGAGGCCCTGCTTGCCGCTGCGTTCGACCAGATGCAGCCGCCCGGGAAACTCGCGCTGGAGGCGTTTGACGATGTCGGCCGTGCCGTCGGGCGAGCCGTCGTCGATGATCAATACGTGGAAGGCCTTCTCCAAGCCGAAGACGACGCGGAGGATGTTTTCGATGTTCTCTTTTTCGTTGTACGTCGGGATGATGACGATGCTGTCCGTTTCCATACTGGTTATTGTTTGTCGGGCGTCTCCACCGCCGCGCACGAGGTCGGAGGGAGGAACGTGGCCCTGTTTTCTTCTTTGATTTTCACGGGCCAAAAGTAGAAAGATTGTTTGGCGCCCCTTTTGCGCCCCCCCGCGGCGTGCCGACTCGGTTTCCGAACCGTTCCCGAACGGTTTCGCCCCAGAATCAATGTTTCCAGACCATTCCCGAACGGTTTCGCTCCAGAATCACTGTTTCCAGACCATTCCCGAACGGTTTCGCCGTAGAATCACGGTTTCTGGATCGTTACCGGACGGTTTCACCGCAGAAACACGGTTTCTAAACCATTCCCGAACGGTTTCGCCGTAGAATCACGGTTTCTGGACCGTTCCCGAACGGTTTCACCGCAGAATCACGGTTTCTGGATCGTTCCCGAACGGTTTCACCGCAGAATCACTGTTTCCGGACCGTTCCCGGACGGTTTCGCCGCAGAGTCACCCTCAAAAAAGGCATGCCTCCCGACAAACGCGGGAAGCATGCCAACATGAGCTAAGCTAAAAATAGTACCCCTCTCGGGGAGATCTGTTTACCAAGCGAAAATGGGGTACTCCTTCATCGTGTGGTTCACCTTCTCGCGAACGGAGGCGATGGTGGTGTCGCACGTCGGTTTGGAGAGCACCGTGTCGATCATCTCGACAATCTCACCCATGAGCGACTCCTTAGCGCCGCGGGTGGTGATGGCCGGGGTACCGATACGGATACCGGAGGTCTGGAACGGCGAACGGCTGTCGAAAGGCACCATGTTCTTGTTCACCGTGATGTCCGCGGCCACGAGCGCCTTTTCGGCCACCTTACCGGTGAGGTCGGGGAACTTCGTGCGCAGGTCGATGAGCATGCTGTGGTTGTCCGTTCCGCCGGAGATGATCTTGTAACCCTTGTCGACGAAGGCCTGGGCCATGACGGCGGCGTTCTTCTTCACCTGCGTCTGGTAGGTCTTGTATTCGGGCTGCAGCGCCTCCTCGAAGGCCACGGCCTTGGCGGCAATGACGTGCTCCAGCGGTCCGCCCTGAATGCCGGGGAAGACGGCCGAGTCGAGCAGCTGCGACATCTTCTTCACCTCGCCTTTCGGCGTCTTCTTGCCCCACGGGTTGTCGAAGTCCTTACCTAAAAGGATGACGCCACCGCGCGGTCCGCGCAGGGTTTTGTGGGTCGTAGAGGTGACGATGTGGGCGTACTGAAGCGGATTGTTGAGCAGTCCGGCAGCGACGAGTCCGGCGGGGTGTGCCATGTCGATCATGAGCAGGGCGCCGATCTTGTCGGCGATCTCACGCATGCGCTTGTAGTCCCAGTCGCGGGAGTAGGCCGAGGCGCCGCCGACGATCAGTTTCGGACGCTCGCGGAGGGCCACTTCTTCCATCTGGTCGTAGTCCACGCGGCCCGTCTCCTCCTTCACGTTGTACTCCAGGGCGTGGTAGAGGATGCCCGAGCTGTTGACGGGCGAACCGTGCGAGAGGTGTCCGCCGTGCGAGAGGTTAAGGCCGAGGAAGGTGTCGCCAGCGTTGAGCACCGCCAGGAAGACGGCAGCGTTAGCCTGTGCGCCGGAGTGCGGCTGCACGTTGACCCATTCGGCGCCGAAGAGCTTCTTCAGCCGCTCAATGGCCAGCGTTTCGCTCTCGTCCACCACCTCGCAACCGCCATAGTAGCGCTTGCCGGGGTATCCTTCGGCATACTTGTTCGTCAGGCAACTGCCCATGGCCTGCATGACCTCGTCGCTGACAAAATTCTCTGAAGCGATCAGCTCAATACCTTTCAGCTGACGCTGATGTTCGCGTTCGATAATCTCGAAGATTGCTTTGTCTCTTCTCATAGAAATACTCTGTTTACGATTACGTCTTACGTGACTTGAATAGTGATTATTGATTCTTTAACGGGGCGTAAAAGTACCCTGATTTTAATATCCGCAAAGAGAGGCCGCTTCTGGTGCGCCCTCCCCCGGGGGGGAGATCACCGGGAGGGCAGGAGGGCGGGCGGGGGCAGGTGCATACCGGCCATGACGAGTCCCTCGCGGCGGGCATAGTCGAGGATGCGACGACGGGTGCGGGCGGCGGCGGGTCGGTCCATGTCGTAGGACGTGCTGTACTCCGGGCGCTCGAGTTGCAGGGCGGCGCCGTGGATCAGGTCGCCGATGATGAGCAGCCGGCCGACGCGATAGGCAGTGTGGCCGGGCGTGTGACCGACGGCATCGATGGTGAGGACGCCGCCGGGCAACGTGTCGCCGAAGGCAAAGAGATGCAGGCGGTCGCGGTAGGCGTTCATGGTCTTCACCTGCTGTGCGTTCCGGTCGGGCGGCATGGCCATCCAGGCGTCATACTCCGGGCGCGAGGCGTAGACCTCGGCGTGGGGGAAGGCTGCCGTGTCGCCGTGCATCAGTCCGCCGATGTGGTCGCGGTGGAAGTGGGTGAGGTAGACGAGGTCGATCTCGGACGGGTCGTGCCCGAGGCGACGCAGCGCGTCGGCTGTCGGGGAAGCCGTAGCCGGTGTCGAAGAGGATGATCCGGCCGCCGGTCTCGACGAGGAAGGTGCTGATGGTGGCGGGCACGCCGTCGGTCAGGCCGAGGCGCGCCATGACGCTGTCCGGGGTGTCGACGAACAGGCTGCGGGCCATGGTGTGGTCGGCGGCGTTGTCGCGGATCCAGGTGACGGTGACGCCGTCGCCGATGGTGCGCGTTTGGGTGTAGCGGTCGGCGGTGTCAGCTTGAGCAAGCCCTCGCTCGGTGACGGCCACAAGCAGGACGAGGGCGAGTGCCTGCCGGGCGATGCGGAAAAGGTTCATTGTTGCAGGTAGTTATTATGCGCCTTGCGGCGCGGTGGTTAGTGGATACTCTTCTCTTGTTCGCCTCCTGTTCCTGTCTTGACACAAGAAAAGGGACGAAAAGAAAGTCAAGGTGCGAGCGGGGCGCCGGCCAAGTTGGCCGGGTACCCCTACTCCCTCCCCACCAGCATACGGCGTATCGTCTCGCGACCGAGAAGCTCGGCCGAGGTGAGGAAGGCGGTGACGGTGACGCCGAGCACGCCGTGCACGTTCACGCTCTGACCCGTCTGGAGGAGGTTCGGGATGGGGGTGCGCGGCGAGAGAAGCGTGCGCGGCAGGTCGCGACAGTCACGGCGGATGCCGTAGGCTGAGCCGCGGGGCGTGCCCGTGTAGCGATGGTAAGTCCGGGGCGTGGAGGTGGTCACGCGCTCAATCGTAAAGTCGGGCGGGAGGGCGGCGTGTTCGCGGAGTCTCTGCTCGCATAGCTCCGCCGATACGGACTTCCAAGCGTTGTATCTGGGGTTTTGTCGATAATCCTTGGTGTCCCAAGCGAGGAGGCTGTTGATGCGGGGCGTGATGGGGTGCAGGACGTCGAGCGTGGTGACGGTGCGCAAGTCGGGTGTGTCCGGCGGACGGCAGGAGATGAGATAGCTGGGGGAGATGTCGCTGCGGTCGTTGTGCCAGAGCGATTCGTAGTCGTCGTAGATGCTGACGTTGCGGTTGAGGTATGGGATGGGGGTGTCGGGCGCATGGAGATGTAGGGTGAAGAAGCCGAACGTGTTTTGGAGCGACTCAATGCGCTGGCGGTAGACCCGTCGGAGGAGGCCGCTGTCGGACGGGATGAGCCCGACAGTGAGCGCGGGGTGAAGGTCGGAGATGAAGGTGCGGCCCTCGACGCGTTCGCCGTCCGAGAGCTCGGCGGCCGTGAGGCGACCGTCGGCGGCGATGAGACGCGTGACGCGGGCACGGGTACGCACTGTGCCGCCGGCAGCCTCGATCTGCTCGACGAGTCGGCGGACGATGGGCTCGCCACCGCCACGCAGTCGCCAGGCGCTTTGGATGTATGAGTTGTTGATCTGGGCGAAGGTGTAGAGCGGTAGGGCGTCGGCGTGAAGCTCCATCTTCATCGACGCGCCGGAGAGGACGCTGCGCAGGCGAGGGTCGGTGATGGTGCGCTGGAGGAAGGCGTAGGCCGACTGGCCGAAGCGCTCCCGCGTATGAGCGCGGGCGGTGTCGACGTCGTCAAAGAGGTGAGCCAATGAGTGACCCGTGCTTTCGAGCATGTCCATGAACGCCTCGAGGCCGGCGCGCTCGGTGGGGAAACGCTCCGCGAGGGTCTCGATGAAGCGTTCGCGACCCTGCGCAAAAGCGTAGACATCGTCACCGATATGTATCTCCTCAAAACACGCTTCGTCCATCTGTACCCAAGGGAGGTCGAGCAGCCGCAAGTGGCGGAAGTAGGGATGGAGCACTTCGCCGGGGCGGAGTCCGCCGACGCAGTGGAAGCCGGTGTCGAACGTGGCGCCGCCGCGGTGGAAAGACTGGAGGCAGCCGCCGGCCTGGGTGTGCTGCTCGAGAACGCAGACGCTCATGCCGTGCCGTGCGAGGATGGCGCCTGAGGCGAGTCCGCCCAGACCGCTACCGATGATGATGATGTCGTGCATGAATAGGGGTAGTTATGCGCCTTCGGCGCGGTAGTAGGGGCGGGCCTTGTGCCCGCCCCGGGTAGTTATGCGGCTAAAGCCGCAGTAGTTAGAAGGAGGGTCGGGGCACTTTTCACTTTTCACTTTTCGTTTTTAGTTCTCCCGATGACGAGCGTGGAGTTGGTGCCGCCGAAGCCGAAGGAGTTGGAGAGGAAGGTGTCGAAGGCGTAGTCGTCGAGGCGCTCGGTGGGGATGCGGAGCGGGGCGGTGTCGTCGTCCGGGTGCTCGAAGTTGAGGTGGGGGGCGATGAACTGGCCGCGCATCATGAGCAGGGAGTAAACGACCTCGGAGGCGCCGGCCATCCACATCTCGTGGCCGGTCATGGACTTGGTAGAGGTGACGGGCGGCATGGTGTGACCGTCGAAGAGGGCGGTGAGGGCGCGAGCCTCGTTGCGGTCGCCGACGGGGGTGGAGGTGGCGTGGGCATTGATGTAACCGATGCTTTCGAGCGGCACGCCGGCGTCGGCCACGGCCATGCGAAGGGAGCGCAGGGGACCGTCGACGTTGGGCACGGAGATGTGGTCGCCGTTGGACGAGAAGCCGTAGCCGAGCACCTCGGCGAGGATCGTCGCGCCACGGCGTCGGGCGTGCTCATAGCTCTCCAGAACGACGGTGGCGGCACCGCCACCGGGCACGAGCCCGTCGCGGTCGCGGTCGAAGGGGCGGGAGGCGCGCGTCGGGTCGCTCTCGCGGGTGGAGAAGGCGCCGATGCCGTCGAAGCTGCCGACGGCCGTGGGGTTGACCTCCTGCGCACCGCCGCAGATGATGCACTCCTGCAAGCCCTGCCGGATGAGCAGTGCGCCGAGTCCGATGGCATGCGCACCGCTGGCGCAGGCGCCGGAGATGGTGAGGTTGATGCCGCGGAGGCGGAAGATGCAGGAGAGGTTCATCGTGACGGTGGAGTTCATCGATTGGAAGATGGAGCCGGAGCCGATGAGCGTCGTGTCGCGCTTCTCGCGGAGGAGGTCCATGCTGTGGACGACGGCCTCGGCCGTGCTGTCGTTGCCGTAGAGGATGCCCACGTCGTGGCGGTCGATGTAGTCGGCGTCGAGGCCGGCCTGACGGAGGGCGTCGCGGGTGGCGACGTAGGCGTACTTGGCTTGTTCGGGCATGTAGGTGCGTTGGCTGCGGCTGAGTTCGCCCTTGAGGTCGGGCGTGTCGAGTTGGGCGGTGAGTGCCGACCGGAAGCCGAGGTCTTTGCGCTGGGGGTCGAGGGTGATGCCCGACCGTCCCTCGCGGAGGGATTGCTCGACGGCGTCGAGCGTGGTGCCCAGGCAGGAGTAGATGCCCAGGCCGGTGATGACTGCTCTGTTCATAGGATCTATATATGTAGGGGGGCAAAAGTAGGTCTGCTTTTGCTGGGAGCCGCTGTGCGCACGGATACAAAAATGCCGGGCACCCACTGGGGGGTGTCCGGCATTTTTGCGTTTAGGTTACCCTTATTCCTCCGGCAGGCGGTAGGGGCGTATTGCATACGCCCCACATGTACCCGGTTGTCGGATCATTCGGCCCCTTTCGGGTCCGTGTGGTAGGGCGTATGCAATACGCCCCTACCCGGTTACCGGACGCCTTATTCTTCCGGCAGCTTGATGTCTGGATTACCGTCGTCGGGTTTCTTCGGATCCTTCGGCTTCTCGTCCGGCTTCTTCGGCTGCTCCGGTTGTTTCGGGTCGGGCGTAGGCTTGGGATCCTTCGGCTGCTTAGGCTCCTTGGGTTCCTTGGGCTGCTTCGGCTCGCCGTCTTCTTTCCTCTTGCCAGAGGTGTTGTAGACGTTCTTCGTCTTGTTAATGGCGGCGTTGATGCGGTCGATGAGGTCGCCGATCAGCTTGCGGTCGTCGTCTGAGGTGGCCATCATGTAAGCCGTCTCGATGTGACGGAAGATGGTGGCTGTCATCTTGTCGTTCTTCTGACGCACCGAGGCGCTGGAGGGCAACTTCTTGATGCCAGCGTCAAAGTCGAGGCGCTTGAGGTAGAGGCTGTCGAACTCCTCATTGGCCGTGCGAAGCATTTGCACCAGTCGGGTCTGCCCGATCGTAGTCAGGTCGGCCACGGCGGCGGGCTTGTCGAGGTCCTTGAGCAGGGCCTTGATGTGAGCCGTTTCGGAGGCGTAGTTCTCGCGGATGATGTCTTTGTAGGTGTTGAGCACGATCAGCAAGCGGGCGCCAGGAGCACGGTTTTCTTTGATGGGCGACTTGGCGGCCAGGCGTGTCTCTTGGATCAGGGCCCAGAGGATCTCGTCGCGCGTGTCGTCTTTCTCACGGAGGAGGGCCGTCTCTTCGGCCTTTTTGGCTTCGCGATCGATTTCCATTTCCTCGAGGATACCGCCGTTCCAAGTGTCGATGTCCGACGCCTCGAGCAGCAGTTTAGCCGGTGTGATCGGATGGATCAGGGTGTAAAGGGTAGACTGCAAATTGGCGTGCAGTCCGAGTGGGAAGCGTCCTCCCCACGTTCCATTAATTGTCTTGATTGCTTTCATCTCTTTATAAGTTAATGTCGTTGTCATTCTGTCGAAGTGTTCGACAGCGTGTTTCAAATCTGCAACAGCCCGTCGAAGTGTTCGACGGAGCTTTCCTAATCTGCGACGGCCCCTCGAAGTGTTCGACGGAGCTTTCCTAATCTGCGACAGCCCGTCGAAGTGTTCGACGGAGCTTTCCTAATCTGCGACAGCCTGTCGAAGTGTTCGACGGAGCTTTCCTAATCTGCGACGGCCTGTCGAAGTGTGTTTTGAGCGTTGCAAATTTTGCGACAGCCCGTCGCTGTGTATTTCCGAGCCTCCGCCCGGAGCGGCGGCAAAGAAATGGAAAAAGCCGGGAGCGGTTGTCCTATAGTCGCACCCGGCTTTTCGTTCTTAGCGATCGGCTCTTCGATCAACGGTTACCGCCGGCCCACCAGACGGGGTCGCTGTAGACGTACTGACCGTCGCCGTAAGCGGCGTTGACCTTGGGATTGGCGATGACGTCTGAGTTACCATAGGGTGCACGCAGCGGGAAGGGCTTCGGGTTGTCGAGCTTAATGAAGTCTTCCTTCAGGGCCTTCATGCGGCGGATGTCGTTGTAGCACTCGGTGGATTCGCCAAAGGCGCCCAGCATGGCGAGGTACTTCTGGATCATCACCTCACGCAGCGGGTTGGCGGTGAAGAGCGGCTTCACGTTCTTGTCGAAATACTCCTCGGCTTCCTTCTCGGTGATGGCCTCGGTGGTCTCCTCGATGCCGCCGTAACCGGCTACGGTGGGTGCTTTGAAGGCGCCCTTGAGACCCATCTCTGCGTTGGCGATGGCGGCCACGACGGCTTCCTTCAGCGCCGCTTCGGCCTCGGCCGTCTTGTTCAGACGGGCCAGCGCTTCGGCCTTGAGGAAGAGCAGTTCGTGGTAGCTCATCAGCAGTGTGGGGCAGACCTGAGCGTAGAAGAAGATGGGCACGTTGTAGTGATACTTGATCGAGGTGGCGGTGCCGTTCTCGGCCATGAGGAAGGCCGGATCATCGGCGCCCTTGATCTGTATCGTGACGCGCTTCGAGCCTTTCGGCAGGTGGTCCTGCCCGATGCAGAAGAAGCGGCGCAGGCGCGGGTCTTTACGCTCGATGAGCTTGTCGCTGTAGCTCTTGCTGGCGGCCAGTCCGTCACGACTCCACTGGAAGCCGAAGAGCGGGTTGAGGTTGTTGGCATCGTAGATGGCGTAGGCGGCCTGATCGTCGATGCTCTTAAACGATTTGTCGACGTACTCGAGCACCTTCTGGAGGTCGGCTTCGCGATTCTTAGAGCGGGCCAGTAGGCGCATCGTGTAGCGCGCCTTGAGTCCGTAGGCCAGCTTGACCCACTTGGCGCCGTCGCCCTTGTAGATGAAGTCGTACGATCCGACCTTGTCCTTGGCGTCACCCTTGGGCAGGTCGACGATGGCGTCGTCGAGCGACTTCATGATGGCCTGATAGATGGCTTCCTGCGTGTCCACGTCCGGGTTCATGTATTGCGGCTTGCCGTCCTTGAGCTCCGGCAGGGCGGCCTGTGAGTAAGGCGTGTTGCCGAACGCGTCGGTGATGAGGGCGCTGTTGATAGCCACTAACACCTCACCGATGCCCTTGGTGGTATAGTTGGCAGCCACCTCGTCCGAGGCCTTCAGCACAACGATGCGTGCGTTCTTCAGCGTGGAGTATAGGTTCTCCCAAACGTTGTTGAAGGTGGACGCCACGGAGGGTTCACCGTTGCGGATCTCGGCATTGTAGAGCTGGTTGTCCACGCCCACGGTGTGCTCCGTGTAGGCGGAGAAGTAGGTGTTCAGATCGCCGCCGACGTTGCTGAAGGCGGTGGAGGTGATAACGTCCGCCAGGACGAATTTGGCGGGTGCGCTCGTGGTGTGATCGTTGTCTTCGTTGACCCGATCCATCGCATCTTCCGAGCATGAGGCCAGGGCCGTAAAGCCTAAGGCGGCAAACAAGATGCACTTCCAGATATTGCTGTTGATTGCTTTCATCTCTGTGTGGTAATAGTTTTAGAATTTGACTGATAAACCAAAGCCGTAGCTGCGCGCACCCGGCAGGGAGAAGCGCTCGAAGGATCCGGCCATGTTGTTGTTACCCTGCGTGGACTCGGGGTCGATACCGTTGTTCATCTCCGACCAAAGGAGCACGTTGCGCAGGAAGACGTTGGCCGTCACACTCAAGAACGGTTTGTTGTAAACGGGGTAGCTCAGCGAGATCTCGCGCAGCTTCAGGAACGAGGATTTGTAGACGCCCGCTTCCGAGATGCGTGACAGGGCATTGAAGTAGTCGAAGGCGTTTTCGCCCTTGATCTTGATGTCGTTCGGGGCATAGCTTCCGTCAGCCAACTGCTTCACGGCAGGGCGTTCGAAGAGGAAGTCCTTCTTGTTGCGGAAGTCGGCCGAACGCTGCGACACGCCGTAGAAGTCGAGCATGTAAGCCGTACCGGCGTACATCGATCCGCCCTGCTTCCAGTCGAAGACGGCTGAGAGGCGGAACTTGAAGAGCTCCAGCGTGGTGTTGAAGCCCATGCGGAAGTCGGGAGCAGCATCGCCCAGCACTTTGTTTTCGCCAGCTATTGGCAGACCGTTCTCATCGACTACGATATCGCCATTCTTGTTGCGCAAGAAGCTCGTACCATAAAGCACGGGGAACTTATCGCCCTTGCTCAGGCGCACTTGCGGATCAACGAAACCGCCGAGCATGATGCTTTCCACGCCTGGGGCCAGCTCGTCGACATAGTTGTCGAGCTTGGTGAAGTTCACGCCCACCTCCCAATGAATGTTCTTGCGGCGGATGGGGGCGATGTTCAACGTGATCTCGTGTGCATTGGTGTGCACCGATCCGCCGTTTGTCCTGAGCTTCTGGTATCCCGTGGAAGCGGCCAGGGGCACGTCGAAGATCTGATCCTTGACGTTCTGGCGGGAGTAGGTGTAGTTCAGCGAAACGAGGTCGTTGAAGAACGAGAGGTCGAGGCCGATCTCGTACGACTTCGTGTTCTGCGGCCTGAGGTTCGGGTCATAGATACGATACGACGGTGTGTAAGCCATCACCGAGCCGATCGGGTATTGCAGCGGGGTACCGTTGTAGAAACCGCCGCCGTAGCCTGGTACCGTATAATAAGAAGCGTAATACGTGCCTGCCTGTCCGACTTCAGCGTAGGAGGCGCGCAGCTTACCGTAGGTCAAGAAGTTGTTCTTCAGTGCGTCGAGCTCGGTAAAGATGAAGCCGAGCGAAACGGACGGATAGGTGAACGAACGGTTGTTGCGCGGCATGTTCGACACGACGTCGTTACGGATCGTACCGCTCAGGTAGAGCATGTTGCGATAAGCCCACGAGGCACTGGCAAAGTTGCCGACCGTACGGGTGCGGTGGAAGGTGCCGGATGAGGTGTACACCGTGGCGTTGCTCATGTGGTCCCAGCCTGGGAAGTTGAAGTTGCTGCCCGTGTTGTCCTTGTACTTACTGGCCGTCTGCACGAACTCGTTGCCGTAGAGCACATCCAAGTTCATATTGTCATTGATCGCCCAAGCCCAAGTGAAGGTGAGCAGTGAGTTCAACTCGTTGCTCGTCACGCTCTGCTCCTCGATCTCTCCGCGACCATTGGAGTGGCCATAGCCCCAGATGTCGGTGTAGTTCGTGGTGTAGGCGTCGACGCCGAGCTGATACTTAGCGGTCACCTTGTGGCTGTCGCCGAAGTTCGTAGCGTACTGCGTGTAGGCGTTGCCGAAGAAGCGCTGCGAACGCTCTACGAAGGAGTTATGCTCCACAGCCCAGTAGGCTCCGTCGAAGCCGCCCGTACCGCGATACGTGTTCTGCGTGTAGGGGTCGCCCTGTATGTGGTTCGGAATGCCCTTGAAGTCGTAGCTGGCGGGCACACCGTAGACCGTGGCAATGATACCGTTGTTGGCACCCGTCTGCTTCTTGATCTTGGAGGTGGCGAAGTTGCCGCTGAAGCCCGTCGTCCAGTGGTTGTTCAGGGTGGCCTGCGCCGTCAGCTTGGCGTTGTAACGGAGGAGACCGGTGGAGGGTACGATACCTTCGGCGGTGGTGTTACCCAGCGAGAGGGAGTAGCTGCCCTTGTCCATGTTCTGCGCCACGTTGACGGAGTTATTCCACGTCACGCCCGTGTTGAAGAACTCCCGAGCGTTGTCGTACGTCTGCGGCGTAGCCCACGGATCGAGCCCCGCACGTGCACGCTGTACGACATAATACTGCCCCGGCTTCCGCCCGGACTCCTTCGTGTAGTCATTGTCCGTGTTGCCGCCATACTTCGGATCATTGGCCAGGTCGGCAATCTTCGGACCCCACGAGCGGGAGTCGGTAGCTACGTATTTACCACCGATACCCTGCGCGTATTCCGTCTGGAACTTCGGCAGTGTGGAGGGGTTTTCGAACGAGAAGCCCGTATTCACCGTGATCTCCGGCTTACCCTTGCGGGCACCCTTGCCGCTCTTGGTCGTAATGACGATGACGCCGTTCGTGGCGCGCATACCGTAGAGCGCTGAGGCGGCCTGCCCCTTCAGGATGTTGATACTCTCGATGTCGCTCGGGTCGATGTCCACAGCGCGGTTCGCATAGTCAGCACCGGTCACAGAGTTGCCCGTACCGATGTCGCTCGAGGAGGTGATCGGCATACCGTCCACGACGTAGAGCGGCGTGTTGTCGCCCGTGAAGGAGCGCGATCCGCGGATCGTCATCTTCGACGAGGCGCCGGGCATACCCGACGACGGGGCGATGTCGATACCGGAGACCTTGCCTTGCAGGGCGGAGGCCACGTTGGTGTTGGCCGCCTGAGTCAGCTGATCCCCTTTGACGTCTTGCACGGCATAGCCTAAGGCTTTCTTTTCGCGTGAAATACCCATTGCCGTGACCACGACTTCGTCCAGCGCAAGGTTAGCGCGCAGCACGGTCGTCGCATGCTTGTCCGTGACGGGGATCTCTTCCGATCGCATACCGACGTAAGAGATGACCAACGTCTTGGCAGAACTCGGGACGTCCAGCGCGTACTTTCCGTCCACATCGGTGACAGTCCCCACGTTGGAGGCGCCCTTCACCGTGACGGCTGCACCGATGATGGGTTGCCCATCTTCATCGGATATTACCGTCCCACTCACTTTGACCGTTTGAGCAACGGTCCATCCTATGCTCAGTAGAAGGCACAGGAGAAGCATCGTACTTCTTTTCATAGATACACTCTTTTGGTTAAAGACTCAACTAATTCTCTCTTAGAACAACGCAACAAAGATAGGTATGGCCTTCACAAATCAAAACGAGCGTCTTACAATCTCACACCAAAACGCCCATTCAAGTTGCGCTTCGTTAATCGCAACCCCCGCTTTCACTGCATTTATTGCATTAAAAATCCCGTAATAGGGAAGAACTGACATGCTGCAAAAAGGTCTTCATGGTCTGTGGTCGTGTCGGCAGACATTCTGCCGGGGCCATCATGGGGTGTGGTGGTGCTGGCAGACATTCTGCCGAGGCTATCATGGGGTGTGGTCATGCCGGCAGACATTCTGCCGGGGCTACCATGGGGTGTGGTGGTGCTGGCAGACATTCTGCCGGGGCTATCATGGGGTGTGGTGGTGCTGGCAGACATTCTGCCGGGGCTATCATGGTCTGTGGTAACGCTGGCGACACTGTCGCCGAGGCTATCATGGTCTATGGTAACGCTGGCGACACTGTCGCCGGGGCTATCATGGGGTGTGGTAACGCTGGCGACACTGTCGCCGGGGCTATCATGGGGTGTGGTAACGCTGGCGACACTGTCGCCGGGGCTATCATGGGGTGTGGTCATGCTGGCGACACTGTCGCCGGGGCTATCATGGGGTGTGGTGATGCTGGCGACACTGTCGCCGGGGCTATCATGGGGTGTGGTAACGCTGGCGACACTGTCGCCGGGGCTATCATGGCCTGTGGTAACGCTGGCGACACTGTCGCCGAGGCTATCATGGCCTGTGGTAACGCTGGCGACACTGTCGCCGAGGCTATCATAGGGTGTGGTAACGCTGGCGACACTGTCGCCGGGGCTATCATGGCCTGTGGTTGGACTACTCAAACAAAAGCCCCGAAGCGCACATGTGGCTCCGGGGCTCTCTATGAATTATGAATATGACGGCGGAATTATTCGGCGGGCGGCACCTCGTCGGCGGCGGGCCTCAGCACGGTGTGCGTCATGCGATCCGTGGCGGCGTCGTAGCCCAGTGTGATCGTGTCGCCGGGCTGAATGTCTTCCAGCAGGACGATCTCGGCCAACTCGTCCTCGATGTACTTCTGTATGGCGCGCTTGAGCGGCCGGGCGCCAAACTGCACGTCGTAGCCCTTGGTGGTGACGTAATCCTTGGCCTCGGGGGTGAGCTCGAGGTGGTAGCCGAGGCCGTCGATGCGGCGATAGAGGTCGCTGAGCTCGATGTCGATGATGCGGTAGATGGACTCTTTTTCAAGCGGATCGAACATGATCACGTCGTCCACGCGGTTGAGGAACTCGGGGGCGAAGGAGCGCTCGAGGGCCTTACGGATGACGCCACGCGAATAATCGCGGTCGACCTCCGTGCCAGAGGCTTGGGGATGGAACCCGATGCCACGGCCGAAGTCCTTCAGCTGGCGGGTGCCGATGTTGGAGGTCATGATCAGGATCGTGTTTTTGAAGTTGATCTGCCGGCCGAGGCTGTCGGTCAGGCGACCTTCGTCGAGCACTTGCAACAGCAGGTTGAAGACGTCCGGATGGGCCTTTTCGATCTCGTCAAGCAGAACGACGGAGTAGGGTTTGCGGCGCACCTTCTCGGTCAGCTGGCCGCCCTCTTCGTAACCGACGTAGCCCGGAGGCGCGCCGATGAGGCGGGAGACGGCGAACTTTTCGAGGTATTCGCTCATGTCGATACGGATCAGCGCGTCGTCGGAGTCGAAAAGGAACTCGGCGAGTTTCTTGGCCAGATGCGTCTTGCCGACGCCCGTGGGGCCGAGGAACATGAAGGTGCCGATGGGCTTGTTGGGATCTTTCAGCCCGACACGGTTGCGGCGGATGGCCTTGACGATCTGGGCCACGGCCTCGTCTTGACCGACGATCTTCTGCTTCAGGAGGGTGTCCATGTCGCGGAGCTTGACGTTCTCAGTCGTGGCTATACGCTGCACGGGTACGCCGGACATCATGGCCACGACTTCGGCCACCTGATCGGCGTCGACCGTCTCACGGTGCGCCTGCATCTCCTGCTCCCAACGGCCCTTTGCCTCGTCGAGCAACTGAAGATACTGCCGCTCTGTATCGCGATAGCCAGCGGCCAGCTCGAAGTTTTGCGACTTGACGGCGGCCAGTTTGGCGTTCTTCGTCTCCTCGATCTTCGCCTCCAACGCCTCGATGTGTTGCGGCACAACCACGTTGGCGATGTGCACCCGCGACCCGGCTTCGTCCAGCGCGTCGATAGCTTTGTCGGGGAAGTTGCGATCGCTGATGTAGCGCTCGGTCAGTTTGACGCATGCCTCGAGTGCGGCGTCGGTGTAGATCATATTGTGGTGCTCCTCGTAGCGTCCCTTGATGTTTTTGAGGATCTGGAGTGTCTCCTCGGCCGTCGTCGGGTCGACGATCACCTTCTGGAAACGGCGCTCCAAGGCTCCGTCTTTTTCAATGTTCGTGCGATACTCATCGAGCGTCGTGGCGCCGATGCATTGCAACTCGCCACGTGCCAGCGCCGGCTTGAGCATGTTCGCCGCGTCCATCGATCCGGCGGCAGATCCGGCACCGACGATCGTATGGATCTCGTCGATAAAGAGGATAATGTTCGGGTTCTTGGTTAGCTCGTTCAGAAGGGCTTTGATACGCTCCTCGAACTGTCCGCGGTATTTCGTCCCAGCCACGACCGAGGCCATGTCGAGACTCACTACACGCTTGTCGAACAGCACCCGCGAGACTTTCCGCTGCACGATGCGCTGCGCCAATCCCTCCACGATGGCTGACTTGCCTACGCCCGGCTCACCGATCAGCACGGGGTTGTTCTTCTTCCTTCGGCTCAGGATCTGCGCCAGTCGCTCGATCTCCTTCTCACGGCCTACGATGGGGTCGAGCTTGCCCTCGGCGGCAGCCTTTGTCATATCCGTACCAAAATTGTCGAGCACGGGCGTATCGCTGGGTGTCGATGATGCTTTCTGTGCCGTGGTAGTGTTGGTGTTGGGTTGGTTGGGCTGTGGAGTGGGTTGTGGCGGAACGGGCTCTTTCTTGAAAGGCGTGAATCCCTCCTCTTCCTCGTCATCGTCGGTGAAGCCATCGCGTGTCTCATCGACTTCGGCCAAGCGATCTACGCCTGTGATGGCGCTGATCCGGTCGTAAACCATGCGGTAGGTGATGCCGCTTTGGTTCAGCACCTGTGCCACGATGTTGTATTCCTCTTTGAGGAGCGCCAGGAGGAGGTGCTCGGTGCGCGTCACGTCGCTTTTGAACATCCGCGCCTCCAGCATGCTAATGCGCAGCACGCGTTCGGCGCTTTTGGTTACGGCAATGTCACCCGGCGCAATGTCGTCGACGGTGTTACTTATTTCGAGTTCGATATCTTGCTTGATCTGGGTTAGGTTGGCCTGAAATCCGTGGAGGATGCGAATGGCATTGCCATCGCCTTCGCGCAGCAGGGCCAGCATCAGGTGTTCCGGCCCGATGTAACCGTTCTGCAAACGGCTTGCTTCTTCGCGACCGGCTTCGATCACGTCGTTCATTCTTTTGGAATAGCTATTACTCATACTCTTCATGCTTTGTTCTCCGCAAAATTACACATGGCCTCAGTCGTTCCAAACATCATGCCAAAGTACGGATTGGAAAGGAGGGTAGGGACGGGAGATAGTGGGATCACGGGGGGAAAATTGGGGGGATACGTAAAAAAGAAAAGGAACGTGACCGAATCGCCACGCTCCTTATTCTTCTCTTCGAGGTTCCTAGCAGAATCGAACTGCTGTAAACGGTTTTGCAGACCGGCGCCTAACCACTCGGCCAAGGAACCCTTTTGTTCTCTTGTCGGGCACAAAGATAGAGCCATTCTCTAAACCTGCAAGTATCGATAGATAATTTTCCAACTATGCCCCGCCTCGGGGGAGAATCATTCTTGAAGCGGCGGCTACGGCCACCGGCTAAGATCGTCGGGTACTCGATCGCCCCGAAGAAGCGTGCCGAGTACCCATTACCTACATTATCAATTGGTAATTATCCGAGCTGCCGATAGCGGATGCGCTTAGGCTCGGTGTAGCCTTCCTTCTTCCGCTTGTACTCCTCATAATCGGAGTAGCTGCCTTCGTAAAAGACAACTTCGGAGTTGCCCTCGAAGGAGAGGATGTGTGTGCAGATACGATCGAGGAACCAGCGGTCGTGCGAGACAACAACGGCACATCCGGCGAAGGCTTCGAGGCCCTCTTCCAAGGCGCGGAGCGTGTTCACGTCAATGTCGTTCGTCGGCTCGTCGAGGAGGAGGACGTTGGCTTCGGACTTCAGCGTGAGCGCCAGATGGAGGCGGTTACGCTCGCCGCCAGAGAGGACGCCGCAACGTTTCTCCTGATCGGCGCCGGCGAAGTTGAAACGTGAGAGATAGGCGCGGGCGTTGATCTCGCGGCCGCCGATGCGCATCGTGTCGTTGCCGCCGGAGACGACTTGATAGACGGTCTTGTCGGGGTCGATGGCGGCGTGCGACTGGTCGACGTAGCCGATGCGGACGGTCTCGCCGACGGCAAACTCGCCGCGGTCGATCGATTCCTGGCCCATGATCATACGGAAGAGGGTAGTCTTACCGGCGCCGTTGGGGCCGATGACGCCCACGATACCGTTAGGCGGGAGCATGAAGTTGAGGTCGTCGAAGAGGAGTCGGTCGCCAAAGGCCTTGGCTACGTGTTGCGCCTCGATCACCTTGTTGCCAAGGCGTGGGCCGTTGGGGATGAAGATTTCGAGCTTCGTCTCGCGCTCCTTCTGATCCTCGTTGAGGAGGGCTTCGTAAGAGTTCAGACGGGCCTTACCCTTGGCCTGACGCGCCTTGGGGGCCATGCGAATCCACTCCAGCTCGCGCTCGAGCGTCTTACGACGTTTGCTGGCTTGCTTCTCTTCTTGGGCCATGCGCTGAGTCTTCTGATCGAGCCAGGAGGAGTAGTTGCCACGCCAGGGGATACCCTCGCCGCGGTCGAGCTCGAGGATCCAACCGGCGACGTGATCGAGGAAGTAGCGGTCGTGAGTGATGCAGATGACGGTGCCGGCGTACTGCTGGAGGTGCTGCTCGAGCCAGTCGATGGACTCGGCGTCGAGGTGGTTCGTGGGCTCGTCGAGGAGAAGGACGTCGGGCTGCTGGAGGAGCAGGCGGCAGAGGGCCACGCGACGGCGTTCGCCGCCGGAGAGCGTGTCCACGATGCGGTCTTCGGGTGGGCAGCGCAGGGCATCCATGGCGCGCTCGAGGCGACTGTCGAGGTTCCATGCGTCGAGGGCGTCAATGCGGTCTTGTAGCTCGGCCTGACGGTTCATCAGGGCGTCCATTTTGTCCGGGTTTTCGAGCACTTCGGGGTCGCCAAAGCGTTCGTTGACTTCCTCGAATTCCTTGAGCAGGTCGACCGTCTCGCAGACGCCCTCTTGGACGATCTCCTTGACCGTCCGCCCGGGCTCCAGATGCGGGTCTTGCTCGAGGTAGCCCACCGAGTAGCCGGGCGAGAAGACAACTTCGCCTTGATAGTCTTTGTCGAGTCCGGCGATGATCTTGAGCAGGGTGGATTTGCCGGAGCCATTGAGTCCGATGATGCCAATCTTGGCGCCATAGAAGAAGGAGAGGTAGATGTTTTTCAACACCTGTTTTTGGGGCGGGAAGGTTTTGCTCACGCCCACCATAGAGAAGATGATTTTCTTGTCGTCAGCCATAAATAATAATAGTTACGGGGTGGTTTGAGTGTGATCGACCGTCATGCGGCCTCGGCCAGATCTGCTGTAGATACCCAACCGCTTCTGCATCGTAGCTGCATGAGTGGTTGTGCATAATAGCAAGCGGTGAAATGTGCTTCAGAATCTGATTCTGGGGCTTTGCAGACCGTTGTAATCGCTCAGAATCTGATTCCGGGGCTTTACAGACCGTTGCAATCGCTCAGAATCTGATTCTGGAGGATTGCAGAGCCTGCAATTCGTCTACAACCCGGTTTTGGGACATTGCAGACCCTGCAACGCGTCTAAAACCCGGTTTTGGGACATTGCAGAGCCTGCAACGCGTCTACAACCCGGTTTTGGGACATTGCAGAACGTGCAATTCGTCTACAACCCGGTTTTGGGACATTGCAGAACGTGCAACGCGCCTAAAACCGGGTTTTGAGTATCACCCCAGCTGCGCACGGATGGCACGACTCTCGGCCTCGAAGCCGGGCTTGTCGAGCAGGGCGAACATATTGCTTTTGTAGGCCTCCACGCCGGGCTGATCGAAGGGGTTGACGCCGGAGAGGTAGCCGCTGATGCCGCAGGCGGCCTCAAAGAAGTAGAGCAGGCGACCGAGGTGGTCGGCGGTGAGGCGCGGGATGGAGACGCGGATGTTGGGCACGCCACCGGAAGCGTGGGCCAGGCGGGTGCCGAGCTCGGCCATCTTGTTGATCTCGTCCACGCGGCGGCCGGCCAGGTAGTTCAGCCCGTCGAGGTTGTCAGCGTCCGTGGGGACGGAGAGCGTGCGCTCGGGGGAGTCGATCGAAACGACCGTCTCGAAGATCGTCCGCTCGCCCTGCTGGATCCACTGGCCCATAGAGTGGAGGTCGGTGGTGAGGTCGACAGCGGCGGGGAAGAGGCCGCGGTGGTCCTTGCCCTCGCTCTCGCCGTAGAGCTGCTTCCACCACTCGCCCACGTAGTGCAGCTTGGGGTGGAAATTGGCTAGGATCTCGATCTTCTTGCCCTCGCGATAGAGCGCTTGGCGGGCGGCGGCGTAGCGCAGGGCGGGGTTACGGTCGAAGGGCACGTCGGGGCCGACGGCGCGCTCCATCTCGACGGCGCCACGGACGAGGGCGCGGATGTCGATGCCGGCCACGGCGATGGGCAGCAGCCCGACGGGCGTGAGGACGGAGTATCGTCCGCCGACGTCGTCCGGGATGACGTAGGTCTTGTATCCCTCGCGGTCAGCCAGCGTGCGGAGGGCGCCCCGGGCACGGTCGGTCACGGCCACGATGCGCTCCTTAGCGGCCGCGGCGCCGACGTTCTCCTCGAGCAGGCTGCGGAGGATGCGGAAAGCGATGGCTGGCTCGGTCGTGGTGCCGGATTTGGAGATGTTGATGATGCCGAAGTCGCGTCCACGGAGCAGGTCGCAAAGCTCGCTGAGGTAATCCTCGCCGATCTGGTTGCCGGCGTAGAGGATGACGGGGTGCGTGCGGTCGGCGCCGGTACGGAGCGCGTCGAAGCTGTCCGTGAGGGCTTCGATCACGGCGCGTGCGCCGAGGTAGCTGCCACCGATGCCGATCACTACGACAGCTTGGCAGGCGCGCAGCCTCTCAGCCGTCTGCTCGATGTCGGTCAGCTGCGTGTCGGTAATGGAACTGGGCAGGTGGAGCCAGCCGAGGAAGTCGTTGCCGGCGCCGGTGCCTTCATAAAGGGTTCGGAGACTCTTTTCGGCCTCTGGGCGGATGGCCTCGAGGCGCTCATCGGCCGCTGGGCCGAAGGCTTTGGTGAAGTCTAATTGAAGAGGGTTCATGGGAGCTAAAAACTAAAAATGAAAAACTAAAATGGGGGAACTCAGAAGCGAAAAACTAAAAGTGAAAAACATGGGGGGCTGCGGCCGCCAGCGGAAGTATGCCAAGTATCCGGCCATTTTTAGCTTTTCGTTTTTCGTTCTACTTGAATGTTTCTGTCATGCGACGGATGGGGAACTCAGAAGCGAAAAACTAAAAGTGAAAAACAGGGGGGGCTGCGGCCGCCAGCAGAAGTATGCCAAGTATCCGGCCATTTTTAGCTTTTCGTTTTTCGTTCTACTTGAATGTTTCTGTCATGCGACGGATGACGGCCGGGGGCGACTGGCGCTCGTAGAGGATGGCGTACAGGGTGTCGAGGATGGGCATATCGACTTGATAGCGCTCATTGATCTCGTAGATGCACTTGGCGCCGTAGTACCCCTCGGCGATCATCTCCATCTCCAGTTGTGCCGTTTTGACAGAGTAGCCCTTGCCGATCATGGAGCCGAAGGTGCGGTTGCGGCTGTATCGCGAGTAGGCCGTCACGAGCAGGTCGCCCAGGTAGGCCGAGTCGGAAATGTCGCGCGGCAGCGTGTGGGCCGAGCCGAGGAAGCGCTGCATCTCCTTGATGGCATTCGAGATGAAGACCGCCTGAAAGTTGTCGCCGTACTTCATGCCGTGGCAGATACCGGCCACAATGGCATAGATATTCTTCAGCACCGAGGCGTACTCCATGCCGCGGACATCGCGGCTGCAGGAGGTGCGCATAAAGTCGTTCGTGAAAATCGGGGCGAGGGCCCGCGCGCGATCGAGGTCTTTGCAGGCCAGCGTGAGGTACGAGAGGCGCCCGAGGGCCACCTCCTCAGCGTGGCACGGCCCGGCGATGACGGCCAATCGATCCAGAGGCACTTGGTAACACTCGGCCAGATAGTCCGTGATGAGCATGTTCTCGTCCGGCACGAGGCCCTTGATGGCCGAGAGGATCGTCTTATCGCGCAGAGGCACGCGGAGCTGCTTCAGGTGGTTCTTGAAGAAGGGCGATGGGGTGGCGAAGATGAGCAGGTCGGAGCGGTCGACGATCTCGTTAATGTCGGTCGAGAAATGGATGCGCTCCGTGTCGAACGTCACGGCGGAGAGGTACGAGGGGTTGTGCTTCGTCTGCTTGAACTCCTCGATGACCTCCTGCCGACGCATGTACCAATTCATCTCCGGCTGGTTCGAGAGCACAATCTTGGCCAACGCCGTGGCCCAGCTTCCGCCGCCCATGATGGCAATCTTTCCGGGGAAATTTTCCATGTCGATCTTGTTTTGTTTACGGGTTACGGGGGGTTACGCCTCGTCCGGCTGGCGGGTCCACGCCTCGACGGCTTCCGGCGAGGGCAGCTCCAGCCCGAGGGCATATTTCTTATTCAAATCGAAGAGGGCGCGGCGGAGCAGTTGCGCGTTGGCGCCTGCCAGCATGTCAGCCGTGGGATAGCCCGCCTTCTGCACGGCCGGCACCCATTCCGCGGGCACACCGAGCGGTGCGTATTTCTCCGGTGCATCCTTCCGCACGGTCTTTTCCGGACGCATCTGCGGGAAGAAGAGCACCTCCTGAATCGTCGTCTGGCCCGTCAGCAGCATCACTAAGCGGTCGATACCGATACCCATACCACTCGTCGGGGGCATGCCGTATTCGAGGGCGCGGACGAAGTCCATGTCGATAAACATCGCCTCGTCGTCGCCCTTCTCGCTCAGTCGCAGCTGCTCCTGGAAGCGCTCCAGCTGGTCGATCGGGTCGTTCAGCTCGGAGTAAGCATTGCAAAGCTCCTTACCGTTCACCATCAGCTCGAAGCGTTCGGTCAGCTCGGGGTTGTTACGGTGACGCTTGCAGAGGGGCGACATTTCGATGGGGTAATCGGTGATGAAGGTGGGCTGGATGTAGTGTTTCTCGCATTTCTCGCCGAAGATCTCGTCGATCAATTTGCCCTTGCCCATCGTCTCGTCCACCTCGATTTCGAGCTGACGGCAGACGGCGCGCAGGGCCTCTTCGTCCATGCCGGTGATGTCTATGCCGGTGTGTTCGCGGATGGCGTCGGTCATGGTGACGCGTCGGAAAGGCGCCTTGAAGCTGATCGTCTGGCCGTCCACTTCGACCTCCGTCGTGCCGTTCACATCGCGGCTCACCTTCTCGAGCATCTGCTCGGTGAACTGCATCATCCAGTTGTAATCCTTGTAAGCCACATAGATCTCCATCGCCGTGAACTCTGGGTTGTGCGTGCGGTCCATGCCCTCGTTGCGGAAGTCTTTCGAGAACTCATAGACGCCCTCAAAACCGCCCACAATAAGACGCTTGAGGTAAAGTTCGTTGGCGATGCGGAGGTAGAGATCGATGTCGAGCGCGTTGTGGTGTGTCACGAAAGGGCGGGCGGCGGCGCCACCGGGTATGGATTGCAGGATGGGCGTCTCGACCTCAAGGTATCCGCGGGCGTTGAAGAACTCGCGCATGGAGGCGTAGACTTTACTGCGCTTGATGAAGATCTGCTTCACGTCGGTATTGACCACGAGGTCGACGTAACGCTGGCGATAGCGCTGTTCGGGGTCGGTGAAGCCGTCGTAGACTACGCCGTCTTTCTCCTTGACCACGGGCAGCGGTCGGAGCGATTTAGAGAGCACGGTCAGCTCTTGCGCATGGACGGAGATCTCGCCCATCTGCGTACGGAAAACGAAGCCGCGGATGCCGACGAAGTCGCCGATGTCGAGCAGCTTTTTGAATACGGTGTTATACAGTTCCGTGTCGGATGGATCGGGGCAGATGTCGTCGCGGGTGACGTAGACTTGGATGCGGCCGGTGGAGTCTTGTAGTTCCATGAAGGAGGCCTTGCCCATGATGCGTCGGCTCATGATGCGGCCGGCAATAGAGACGGTGCGCGGCTCGGCGTCGTCCTTGAATTGGGTCTTGATTTCGTCGGCGTAGCCGTCCACGGGATACTCCGCAGCGGGATACGGATCGATGTGCATTTCGCGCAACCGGTCAAGGCTGCCACGCCGGATGATTTCTTGTTCGCTTAACTCTAATACGTTCATTCTTTACTTATAGGTGATGGTTTATCTGCGGGCAAAAGTAGGAATATGCCTGTGTAGCCATTTTCTGCGGCTTCACCTGTCGGCCCATCCGCCTCCGCTTGTCGCCCCGGATTCTCACGCCGTGGGCGCCTGCACCTCAGGCGTGGCGGCCATTTCGAAGAGCATCAGTAGCGCCATGTTGACGGCACGGCTGATGTTATGATCGCGGGCTGCTCCGAAATGGTATTCCTTGGAGACAACCGCGGAAGGCGTAGCCACGGCGATCCAAACGGTCCCGACGGGCGCTTCCGGCGTGCCGCCACTCGGCCCAGCGAAGCCCGACGTGGCTACGGCCAAATCGCACCCCAAGGCCTCACGCGCACCGCGTGCCATCTGCTCCACGACGGGCTGACTGACTGCGCCCACGCTTTCGAGGTCGGCGGCAGAGACGCCCAGCGTGCGGCGCTTCACCTCGTCGGTGTAAGAGACAATGCCGCCTTTGAAATAAGCCGAACTGCCGGCCACGGATGTGATCGCTGCGGCGATGGCGCCTCCGGTGCAGCTCTCGGCGGTGCCAACCGTCAGCCCTGCGGCTTGCAACCGACGGCCCAAGAGGGCTTCGATGGGAAGGTCTTCCTCGGCGATGATGTGCTCTTTCAGGATGGTGCGGAGGCGGAGGCGCAGCACGTCAGCCACTCGATCGGCCACGGCTTGTGGCGAACAGTAGGCCGAGAGTCGGAGGCGGATAAGCCCCGGTTGAGGCAGGTAAGCCAGCCGCACTTCATCGGGCAGATCGCGCTCAAAGTCGGCCAACGCCATCGCCAGAGCAGACTCCGTGTAGCCCGTGACCCAACAGGTGCGATGGGCTATGCCGGCCTTGCGCCCATAGTACTCCTGAAGTCGGGGAATCACGCGGTTCGTCATCAGCCACTTCATCTCCATCGGCACGCCGGGCATGGAAATCACCATGCAGCCCCGGCGCTCGAACCAGGTGCAGGGCGCCGTGCCCACCTCGTTGATGATCACCGTGGCGTTGTCGGGTACCATCGCCTGATCACGCGTTAAGTCGTTCATTTCTACGCCGCGCTCCGCAAATAGCTGTTGATTGTGTTCGTGCACTTCGGTCGAGAAATGCCTCGCCGTGTCGAAGTGTTTGCAAAGCGCGTTGAGGGTCACGTCGTCCTTGGTGGGCCCCAGTCCTCCGGTCAGGAGCACCACATCCACGCGTTGCTCAGACTCGCGGAGGGCGCGGAGTATCTCTGGCTCGTCGTCGCCCACGGTTTGTTTACGCATGACACGAAATCCGTGGTCTTCAAGGGCTCGACTGATCCACACCGAATTGGTGTCAGTCACTTGTCCGATCAGCAATTCGTCGCCGATCGTTATAATTTCTGCGGTCATATAGTTAGATTATTATCCCAAAAAAATCGCTCAAAAATAGGGCGATGTCGGGGTTAACACATCAAAGTTTAGCGATTGTACGATACAATCGGCCGAAACGATTTCATTTCTCGTGATTGTACGATACAATCGGCCGAAACGATTTCATTTCTCGTGATTGTACGATACAATCGGCCGAAACGATTTCATTTCTCGTGATTGTACGATACAATCGGCCGAAACGATTTCATTTCTCGTGATTGTACGATACAATCGGCCGAAACGATTTCATTTCTCGTGATTGTACGATACAATCGGCCGAAACGGTTTCATTTCTCGCGATTGTACGATACAATGAGCCGAAACGTTTCCGATTCTCGCGGGTTGCCTCGAGAAATCGTACGCTGGGCTCACGTCTCACCTCCCCCCACTCCTCAGACGGATAGGCACAAAAAAACAGCGGGTAGCAACCCTCCCGGCCACTACCCGCGATAAAAACCAGTGCAATACATGGAGAAAAATGATAGAGATATGAATAGATGTAGTCGACCATGTATCTATTGGTTATGGTTACTTGTCCTGCACCTGATCCATCGTGTCGGTGAGGCGGCCGTGAAACCGTCGTCACCTGCGGTGCATACAATAAGATGAAGGCCGGGAGGATGTGTCGGAGTGAAAAAGCTCCGCGCCCCCCCGGCCTGCTCAATCATTTGTATTCGCCTTTGCCGGTCATGAAGTTCAGGTAGACCTTCCGCCCGGCGCTCTGCTTCGAGCGATCTTGGTCGCCGCCCGCGCCGCGGTAGAGGATCTCGCCCTCGGCCAGCACGATGAACTCGGAGTGCCACCAGTCTTCGCCTTCAATCTTGACGCACATGCGCACCTCACCAGCAGCAGCCAGGGCGGGCGAGACGAACCAGCCGTCGGCCGTGGTGGGAACGCTGAAGAGATTCTCAGCCGTGATCTCCCATTTTCCACCCACGCTGACGTCGCCGATGAGGTAAACGTTCGGCTTCTCGAAGCTGACGGTGTACTTCAGGTCACGCCCCTGAGCGGTCGTCTTGATGACCACGAGATACCAGCCCGCGTTGGCCACCTTGAGGTTGCCACCGTCGTCCGAGAGGCCGGCCGAGGCGTTGTCCACGAGCTTGGCGGACGATCCGAACTCGCCGCCGTCGAATTTCTTCTCGGCGTTGAACTTCATCGAGGTGCCCGCTTCGAGATACAGGATGCGCCAGAAGGTGCCATCCTTCGCCCAGGTCTGCACCATCGGCACAGAGCCAGCCCAATTCCACTCGCCGATGCCCTTCGTGCTGCCGATGACGTTCATCGTCGAGGGCACTGCGGCGGGAGTGAGGGCGAAATGGGTGCGCGCATTGATGGAGATGACGTTGGAGTAGACCTCGCCTTTGCCACTGGTCAGGGCCGCCCTGAGGCGCACGTAGAGCTTCGAGGTGAGGGGAAACTTGTCCTCTTTCACGCCCTTTTTCACGGCCAGCGTGGTCTGCGCCACGGCGATCTCCGAGGCGTCGACTTCCATCTGGGCCTTGGGGTAGGTGGTGGGCAGGGTGATGAATTTGCCTTCGGTGGCGAAATCGTTGTCGAGTGAGACTTGCACGGCGTATACCGTGGCGGCAGAGAAGCCGTAGTCCGGTTGGACGCAGGTCAGCTCGACGTTCTTCACATGTTCTAAGTCGTAGACGGTGTTCTCGGCCGCGGTGGGCGTGTTCAGCGTGAAGCTGGAGGACGTCTTGAGGGTGGGGTTAGCACTGTTGTCGTCGTCGCATGCGGTGGTGAGGCCGATCAGGCCGGCCAGCAGCGCGAACGCTATCTTATGGATTGCTTTCATATTCTGTTGTTCGTAGTTAGGGGTCCGTTAATATCCCGGATTCTGCTTCAGGTTGGAATTGACGTTCACGTCCTTAGTCGGGATCGGGTAAAGGTTGAGATGGCGAGACAGCGTCGTACCGTCCTTCGCGCCGCCCTTCCATTGCCAGGTGTAGTCCGCATTGCCGGCAAAGCGGTTGAAGCGAATCAGGTCCGAACGACGACGTCCCTCGAAAGCGAACTCGCGTGCCCACTCGTCGAGGATATTGCTGAGCGTGTAGGACGTCTCCGTCTTCGCATGAGCCCGCTTGCGGAGCGTGTTGATGGCTTCGGTAGCGGCTGCAGTCGGTCCGCCGTTGCGACGCACCTCTGCTTCGGCATAAGTCAGGTAGGCCTCAGCCAGACGCATGAGGGGCAGGTCGGTGTCGGTAAACTTCGAGTCGTGCGTTGTGGCTCCGTCGGCGCGGAGGTTAGAGAACTTCACGAGGGAGTATCCACTGGCAAACTCCGACTCCACATCGATCGACAGCGAACGGCCTTTGCTGAAGAAGAGCGCGCGATCGTCGTTTGCAGCCTTCGTCATAGCGTCCGCATCGCCTGCTGCCGGTGCGTTGCCGTTGGGGAAGAACTTGCTGACGAGCTGCGGCCGGCAGCGGTTGCCTGCCCAGCCTTCGGTGGTGCCGAAAGCCGGCATGTCGTCTGTCTTATGCGTGGAAGCAATGAGGAAGAGCGAGCCGCCGTAGTTGCGGGTCGTGCCACCGTCCTGAAGGATAGGCAGGAGGATCTCCGTGTTGGCCTTGTTCACGCTGCTGCCGTTGTTGTCGGCCATGAAAAGGTGCTTGTAGACGGGGCACAACGAGTAAGCGGAGTTGATCGCCTTCTGCGCATACTCAGCCGCCTTTGCCCACTGTGGCGTACCGGTGTACACCTCGGCATTCAGATAGAGGCGGGCCAGGAGCAGCCAAGCCGCCGCCTTATCGGCGCGACCGTAGGTGTTGGTGCGCGGATCCTTCATGGTCTCCGACGCCTCAAGGAGTTCCTTTTCGATGAACTTAAACAGCTCCGCACGCTCCACTTGCGACGGCTTTTCGGTCGAGACGGTCGTCACGAACGGCACCTTGCCGTAGAGGTCGATCAAGTAGTAGTAGTTCAGGGCGCGGATGAAGCGCGCTTCGGCCCGTTGGGTGACGCTCTCGGCGTCCGTCTTCCCCTCGGTCTGCTCGAGGAAGAAGTTGCAGAGCG
This sequence comes from Tannerella serpentiformis, assembly GCF_003033925.1. NCBI lineage: Bacteria > Pseudomonadati > Bacteroidota > Bacteroidia > Bacteroidales > Tannerellaceae > Tannerella > Tannerella serpentiformis. Next base: position 2,756,388 of record NZ_CP028365.1, on the reverse strand, counting down.
TGATGTCAAAATAGAGGCGATAGTAGAGCCCCGTAACTAAGGAATGCGACGCATCCCATGTGCCATGCACCAATTCGGGCACGCCACCGTCGATCCAGCAGCAATGCGCCTCATCGGCCGGCAGTTCGTTCATGTTCCAGATCAAGCGGAAGAAGTCCGACGAGCCTTCGTCGATACCGTCCACGTCGCCAGAGCCAATCGAGCCAGCCGGCCCTTCGAGGCCTGTCAAACCGAGCGTAGCGTAGATCTTGGTGAAGACCTTGTTCTGGTCAAACGTCGTCGTGACGCTGGGATCGATCGGCTCCACGTCCAAATCGCCTACGCAGGAGGTGATGCCCGAGGCGGAAATGAGGATCGCGCATGCGGCGACCCAAGCAGTGATCTTATTTCGTTTCATTTTGAGTTCCATTTCAGTAGTTGCGGATTAAAAGTTCAGCGTAAGTCCCACGAGCGAGGTCAGCGGTCGCGGATAGAAGTCGCGATCGATACCATAGTTGGTACCCGTACCCGATCCGGTGATCAACTCGGGATCGAGGCCCTTGTATTTCGTGACGGTGAAGACGTTCTGCACGGCGGCAAAGACACGTCCCGAGCCGATCTTCTTCAAATTGAAGGAATAGCCGAGGGTGATGTTGTCGCACTTGAGGAAGGAGGCGTTCTGCACGAAATAATCCGACATGTAGTAGTTGCCTTCGCCCTGCCAATTGTTCTCCAGCACCATGTTGGGTCGGTTGGTGAGGTAGCCCGAGGGAGCGTAGATCGTGCTCATGTTGCTGGCGTTGGCCTCTACATTATTATATACGTAGTTGTTGAGGCTTGCGCGGAGCGTGAAGCTGAAGTCCCACGCTTTGTAGACGAATTTGGAGGAGACGCCCATCAATACGTCGGCCGTGGGCTTCTTGTAGAAGTACTTATCGGCATCGTTGATCACGCCGTCTCCGTTACGATCCACAAACGTGTTCTCGATCGGTTTGCCCTTCTCGTCGTAGACCTGCTGATAGACATAGAACGCATAGGCGGGGTGACCTACGGCGTGCGCCTGGACAGTGCCACCGGTGCCGATGGTCACGCCGCCCGCAGCCACGTAGTAATCCGAACGATCGCCTCCCGTCAGCTCCGTAATTTCGCTCTTGTTATAGGTGAGGTTGAAGCCCAAGTCCCACGAGAAGTCCTTCTGTGCGATGGGTTTGGAGTTGATGGTGAACTCGACGCCCTTATTCTCCAGCGAGCCTATGTTGGCGTTCACCTGATTCTTGAAATTCGTTCCGGCCGATACGTACACGTAGTTAATCAGGTCGTCCGTACGACGGAAATAGTAGTCCACCGACCCCGTGAGGCGACCGTTCAGGAAGCCATAGTCCACGCCCGCGTTGTAAGTCGTTGTTCGCTCCCACTTGAGGTTCTTATTGTAGGCGTCGGGACGATACGATTCGCCATCGCCGTAGCCTATCGGATAGTAAGCGTAGTTCTTGCTGGCCGTATAAGAGGCAAAATAGGAGTAGTCAGAACCAATATTTTGCTGACCTGTGACACCGTAGCCGAGGCGCAGTTTCATGTCCGACAGGGCCTCCACGTCTTTGAGGAATCCCTCTTCTTTCATCTTCCAACCAAAGGCAAACGAGGGGAATGTGCCCCATCGGTGATCCTTATGGAAGCGTGAGGAGCCGTCTCGACGTACGGTAGCCGTGAAGAGGTACTTATCGGCCAGCGTGTAGTTCAATCGGCCAAAGAAGGAGACCAAAAAGTTCTCCGACGCCCACTCCTTACTCGAGGGCGAGTACTCCTTGCCCGGGTTCACGGCGTTCGTCTGCGGATAGATGCCCGCGTAGCGATTGTGGCCCTTACGGTGGAAATGTTGCCACTCGTAACCGATCATCGCATCGAAACTGTGCACACCGACTGACTTCATGTATTGGAAATAGCTATTGAAAGACAGGTTGTATTTGTCGATCTTCTCATAGCCATAGCTACCGTAATAGTTGTTCGAGTAGGACTGGGGATCCACGTTGGTGGTCTGCTTACCGGACGAGAGGTCCATACCGCCATTGGCGTGGAAACGCAGGTCGGGGAGGAAGTGAAATTTGTAATCCACCTCGATGTTTCCGACGAGCGACTGCGATTTGGCGCGGTCGTCCTTCATCTCCAGCAGGGAGACGGGGTTAGCTGGGGCCAGCGAGTTGTTGGTCAGCAGCCAGGTGGGGTCGTTGAGCGACTTTCCGTCGTTCGTCCACTGGAAGAAGCCTCCGAAATACTTCTGATAGGTCTCGCCCGCGTCGCGCACCGAGTGGGTGGGATCCATTTGCGTGGCCGCACCTACGGCGCCTACGTCGGCGAAGCGACTTTCGGCATACATTCCTTTGAGGTTACCGTTCATCTTGAGCATGCCGCCCAAAAACGACGGAGAGAGGTTCAGCGAGGCCGTGTAACGGTTGAAGCTCGAGGTTTTGAGGATACCGTTTTGGTTCGTGTAGCCCACGGACATGCGGAAAGGCATCGTCCCGAGGCCTCCGAAGACGCTCACGTTGTGATCCGTCGAGAGGGCCGTGCGATAGATCTCCTTCTGCCAGTCGGTGTTGGCCGTGCCGAGGGCCTTATAGGCGTTGCTCTCCTCGCCGTACTGGCTACGGATGCGTGCGCGATAGGTGTCGGCGTCCATCATGTCGAGCGTGTTCTTGACGTTACTCATCGACACGTTGCCGTCGTACGCCACGCGGAGGCGTGCCTTACCGCCCTCTATGGAGCCCTTCTTGGTGGTGATAATGATGACACCGTTCGAGGCACGTGAGCCGTAAATGGCCGTCGCCGAGGCATCTTTCAGCACGGTGAAGGTCTCGATGTCGTTCGGGTTGACCATCGCCAGCGGGTTGGAGAGGCCCTTGACGCCGTCGTTGTCCATCGCCAGACCGTCGATGACGATCAGCGGGTCGTTGTTGGCATTCAGCGACGAGCCGCCTCGGATACGTATCGTGGAGCCGCCACCCGGCGAACCGCCACTCGAGACCACGTTCACGCCGGCAATCTTTCCAGTCATCAGGTCTTGCGCACTCGTCGTGAGACCGCGATTCATCTTGTCCGGCTTGATGGCCGTCACCGATCCCGTAGCATCGTCCTTCTTGACGGATCCGTAACCGATCACAACCACCTCATCCAACAGCTCCGTATCCTCTTTCAGCATCACGCGCATGGGCTGTGCGGAGGCCGGAAGTTCTTGAGACTGATAGCCGATGAAGGAGAAAACGAGCGTAGCACCTCGCTCGACCGACAGCGTGAAGTTGCCGTCCAGATCGGTAATGATGCCATTCGTTGTTCCCTTCTCCACCACGTTCGCACCAATGATCGGTTCGTTCGTCGCATCTACGACGACACCTTTAACCGTCATCTTCTGTGCATAACCGCCAAGGGCTGGCAGCAGAGCAGCCAGCAGCAGGTAAATGCACCGCTTCCAATTAAATAGTTCTCTTTTTTCCATTATGCTTTGTAGATAAATGTGTCACACAAGAAGAGGCGCCGACGCAGGGATCGCATCGACACCTCTCACGGTTCTTATTGCTCAATAATTGAGATGGCAAATCCGCCGCCCGAGGCCGCGCGGAGGGTCAGGCGTGACTTATTCGTCACGGTCATCTTCTTAATGGTGTACGCCTGGGGGTTCTTCTCGTAATGCGCCGTCGGACCGTCGGCATAGATGGTAGCCGTGTATTTGCGCTTGGGGTCGAGGAAGTCGAACGAGATGTTAGCCATGTGGCCGTTCTCGCTCGCGGTGCAGCCTACGAACCAGTTGTTCGTGCCCTTGGCCTTGCGGGCCACGGTGATGTAGCGCCCCGGCTCAGCCTCCAGATATTTGGAGTCGTCCCAGTCCACGGCCACGTCTTTGATGAACTGGAAGGCGTCCATGAAGCGCTCATAATTTTCGGGCAGGTCGGCCGCCATCTGCAGCGGGCTGTACATCGTCACGAAGAGGGCCAGCTGGCGGGCCAACGTGGAGTGCACAAACGAATTGTTCTCCGGATTGACGTTCTTAATGCGGGTCTCAAAGATGCCCGGTGTGTAATCCATCGGGCCGCCCATGAGGCGCGTAAAGGGGAGTATGGTGGTGTGGAACGGTTTGTTACCGCCAAACGATTCGTATTCCCCGCCGCGGGCCGCCTCGTTACCGATCAGGTTGGGATAGGTGCGACAGAGGCCCGTGGGGCGCACCGCCTCGTGGGCGTTGACCATGATGTGGTGCTCGGCGGCCTTCTTCACCGCGTATAAGTAGTGATTGATCATCCACTGCCCGTAGTGATGTTCGCCGCGTGGGATGATGTTGCCCACGTAGCCACTCTTGACGGCGTTGTAGCCGTATTTGTTCATCAATTGATAGGCTTCCTCCATGTGGCGTTCGTAATTGCGGACGGAGGCGGAGGTCTCGTGGTGCATCATCAGCTTGACGCCCTTCGAGTGGGCATATTCGTTGAGCGCCTTGATGTCAAAGTCGGGGTAAGGGGTGAGGAAATCGAAAACGTAGTCCTTAGAGTGGCCAAACCAGTCCTCCCACCCGATGTTCCAGCCCTCGACGAGCACCTGATCGAAGCCGTGCTTGGCGGCGAAGTCGATATAGCGGCGCACTTTGTCGTTGTTCGCCGCGTGGGTGCCGTTGGGCTTGACCTTGGTGTAGTCCGTCACGCCGATGTGTACCGAGAGAAGGTCGTTGGTGTAGGCCCACGTCGATTTGCCCGTGATCATTTCCCACCAAACGCCGATATATTTCACCGGCTTGATCCATGAGACGTCTTTTAAGGCACATGGTTCGTTGAGGTTAAGGGTCAACTTAGACGCCAGAATCTCACGCGCGTCGTCGCTGACCATGATCGTACGCCAGGGAGACTGGCACGGCGTCTGCATATAACCCTTCTTGCCCTGCGCGTCGGGGGTTAACCAAGAGCGGAAGGTCATCGTCTTGTCGTCCAGCTCAAGCGACATGCAGGGATAATCCACCAGCGCCGCCTCATGCAGGTTGATGTAAAGTCCATCTGCTGACTTCATCATGAGCGCCGTCTGTACGCCAGTCGGAGAGAACGGAGTCTGCGACGTATTGAACGTGACGGCCGCCTTCATTAGCTTACGGATCTCGGAAAGGTGCGACTCGGTGTAATCATATTCCTGCGTGTCATAATCGCCCGGAATCCAGAAGGCTTTATGATCTCCCGCCATCGCAAATTCGGAGTATTCGTCTTTGATAACGAAGTAAACGAGGTTCTTTTGCTCTGGGAATTCGTAGCGGAACCCGAGACCATCGTCGTAAAGGCGAAAGCGGATGCGGATAGTCCGGTCGTCCTTCGGCTGATGGAGCGTCACGGCCAGCTCGTTGTAATGGTTGCGGATGGAGCTAACCTCGCCCCAGACGGGCTTCCAAGTCTCGTCGAAAGTAGCTGTCTCCGCCTTTTGGAGTTGGAAACCTTCGCGCAGCGAGAAGCCCTCCGCCTCGAGGCCCAACCGACTGCGTTTAATCACCGGCTTCCCCTTATAAGATAAGGTATAGACCGGGCAGCCCATGCCGTCCACTTCGAAATGCATCAGCAATCGACCGTTGGGCGACTTCAAATCCTCCGCTTGCAAGCCCCAAGCGGACATCATCAAGAAAGAGAGCGAGAGGAGCACGCTCTGAATACGATTAATCATGTGGCAGTAAAATTATTTTGTATAAGTAATGTACACTGCCAAAGTTACGACCCTATTTTTCGATCTGCCTAATGCAGTGAGATAAAAAGTAGATCCCGGAGTACATCTTTATATCCCTATTCATTTGGTAGATAGATGGTTGGAAGTTCTGATAAATTTCAAATTAGTAGATGACATGTAGATCATTTAAGCCCCAAACACGCCCCATAACGCCCCTCCCCCACCCCACGAGCACCCTCAGCCGCCCCGCACACTTGTATAACGGATCGCATAAGACCGTTAAGGGGCGGAGCGCACATGCAGCCCGATCAAACCCCATCCAACGGGCAGGCACATAGGTCCACCCCACATCCGGTACCCGCCCAATTTGGCTGGCGTCCCTGACGCCTTGATTTTCTTTTGCCTCCTTTTCTTTCATCAAGGAAAGAAAAGGAGAAAAGAGGACAAAGCGACATCCCCGTTTGTAGGGGCGTATTGCATACGCCCCACAGACGATCCGCGAGGATCGAATGATTGAATCCGAATGCCCATATTTATCCCCTTTCGGGAACAGGCGCAGGCCGGCGAGTACCTTCTTTTCTTCTCTTGATAGAAGAAAAGAAGGCAAAAGAAGATCAAGGCCTCTGCCGAGGCCGGGGAAGATGGGGCGGATGTGACTGATTAGGGCGGTGCGCAGGCTATTCAAAAGACGGAATTTTTCGCCTCATCCATTTTTCTGTTTGCTGTTTTGAAAAATGGTTTATGTTTGCGCCCGTTACTGCAGCGGCAGAATGGATTTATATCATTTGAATCTCACAAGAGGATACTTTATCATAGAGTAAGTCGAAAAGAGCCTCGGGAAGGGACTTCTCGCGATGGAGAACACCCATCGGAGGCTACGAAAGGGACTTCTCGCGATGGAGAACACCCATCGGAGGCTACGAAAGGGACTTCTCGCGATGGAGAACACCAATCGGAGGCTACGAAAGGGGCTTTTCGCGATGGAGAACACCAATCGGAGGCTACAAAAGGGACTTCTCGCGATGGAGAGCACCCATCGGAGGCTACAAAAGGGACTTCTCGCGATGGAGAACACCAATCGGAGGCTACGAAAGGGACTTTTCACAACGGAAAGTACCAATCGGAGGCTACGGAGGGTCCTCCCCACAACGGAAAGTACCAATCGGAGGCTACGGAGGGTCCTCCCCACAACGGAAAGCACCAATCGGAGGCTACGGAGGAGAATCTCCACAAAAAGTATTCGAATGATTCGCCATGGCAAAGACTGCGGAACGAAAAAATTGTTGTTCAACTAAATAAAGATCCAGATGAAAGACGGATTAGAAATCAAAAGAATAGGTACATCCAAATTGGATAATGCCTTGCATGTGAAATATCATGATTCGATGTACGGCTTCGTCATTGAATTTGACCTCCCGAAGCTCGGTATTCCGGAAGAACTGAAGAACGAGTGGAAAGAGAGCATTGACACGGAGAAGGAAAATAATTTGGAGGCTCAAGCGAGCGTCAATTCGGAACTCTTAGTCAAGAAGAACGAAGAGCGCGACCGCCTGCTGAAGTATATTTTCGGTGTCGTGCGCAACGGACTGCTCTCTCCGGACAAAGAAAAATCGGATGCTGCCATGCGTCTAAATGTTGTCATGAATCCCTACGTTGGGATCCGGAAAGAGTCGTTTGATCGAGTAACGTCGCATGTAGACGGCCTGCTTACCGACCTCAAAAAGACAGAAAACGCCGCCGACGTGTCCAAGCTGGGATTTACTTCGGATGTTACGAAGCTGGAGACGCTCAACAAAGAGTTTGATTCGATCAATAGCGATCGGGCGAAGAAGCGCGCGGATAATAAATTGCCTAAAATGCCAGCCGTGCGTAACCGTACGGATGCCATTTTTGAGCGTATCCTGCTCGTGCTACAATATAAATATGTGTATGGGACAACCCCCATCGAGCCGGAACTGATCGCCAAGCTGATTGCACGTTTTAACGAGCGCGCAGAAGATATTTACGCGTCTTATAAACAAGGTCAGGCCATCAAAAAGGCGGCTGCCGAGAAGCGGAAGCAGAATCCGAACGCCCCGAAAGAGCCGAAAAAGCCCAAGGAACCGAAACCGAAAAAGCCGGAAAAGGATAACAAGGATCCGGACATTCGTCTACCGGAAACGGAGGAGCCGAAAAAGCCGGATCAGCCGAAAAAACCGGAAGGGGGTGGCACGCCCGGAGGCGGCGAGAAGCCCAAACAGCCCGAGGCGGGCGGCGGCGAAGGTGGCAATCCGGACATCCATCTGCCGGAAGAATAGATTGAAGCATCTCGTTGTCCTCTCCGTTTCGCGGACCTCCGCCCGGAGTCGACAATAGCGCATAGACCGAGGCGCCCTCCCCGCTACACATCGCGGAAAGAGGCGCCTCGACGTTTATTGCACCTTTTTTTATCGAAAAAATCAGATGCTCAACAATCAGCTGTATAACGTTATTCCATACAACGTATCTAATATGCCGTCTCTGTCTTCATCTAATGACTCAACTGTCCATGAATAATAAGATGGAAAGTCAAGCCGTATTAAATGGCTTGTTTTTATCGCGTAATCGTATGGATGACGTAGTTTATTCTTGTTATACCGACCTATATATTCCTTGCATCTTTTAGGCTCATTATAAAGGAGTCTGCTCATTACTAGATCGTGATGCATCCAAGGACATTCTGTCTTCTGATTCATGACATGCCCTTGCATGATGATATTTGAACTATTCACATAGAAGAAACATTCCGTTTTATAAATCATCATATCCAAGACTGTCCTTGTCATCATATAAATGTACTTCCTAATCTCATCGCGCATCTCCTGATTATGCATTTCATCATGCTTACGCTGCAAATAGTTGTCCTCCAGCTCTTGCAGAAAAAGATCGGCCTGCTTCCAGATGTATGAATTAAGGATAGGCACCAAACCTATACTCTCTCTAATCTCTCCGGCCAAAGCCATCGCAAAGACTTCATCATGGCGGGAATGTGAAATATAAACATCTGCATTCATCTGAAAGAGTATATTGTGTTCCATGAATCTGGTTTTGGTCGATCCATTTCTATTCATGTATGAATGAAGAATAGAGCGAAAGGCTTCTACATTTTTGTCTTTCCCACTCCTTTGAAATTCTTGCTCACACGTGTAAAATAGTTCTCCAAAACCCTCTTCTTGGAAGCCTTTCCAAAAAGAAGATCCCACTTTGTAGGCTTGATACATAATTGATTTATTAGGACATGTTTCCGCAAAGGTATTTTTTAACCGCCATCTATCTTACATATCTCTCCGCCCCTAATATTCAGAGCTTCCGTCTCTCGCTCTCCTCATAATTTGTCACAAGAAGAAGATCTTCGACGTCTGTATGTGCTGAAATGGCCACCTGTTTATCCGCTCTTTCTCTGACACTTACATAAATAGATCAATAAGGGGACGGGCGAGCGCGCAGGCCTGCCCCACCCATCGGGTAGGCGTATGTATTTCTTCGGAATGTGAGAAAATGTATACAATTAGCAGCTCTGTCTGCTTGCGGAATAGATCCGATAGGCGCGGCGTGCTGCTCCATGCGCTTCGGAGCTCGCTCCCGCACCACATTCCGCACCTTTCGACTAATCCCGACGTATTTTTGCGCCATAAATTTGAACTCGCAAGATGAACCTACGATACGCTGCGGCGCTGTTGGCCGCTGGCATACTGGGGGCGTGCCGCCCCGAGATGCCGACTACTTCTACCATTACGATCGATCTGGATCGGCCGACGGTGGCCGTTGATCGCGACCTCTACGGGGTGACGTCCGAGGCGGCCGACGGTACGGTCCGCCCCGACGAGTGGTCGGCGGACATGATTACGAATGGTAGTTTCGAGGTGGATGGCCCCTCGGCGACGGATTCGATCGCTGGATGGCGCGCCCTGACGACGGGTTCGGCGCTGACGATTGATGCCCGCGCGCCACTGAGCGAAACGAACCGGCGGTCGCTGCTTGTGCGCGACGGCGTGGTGGCGGATGTGTCGCGGGGAGCGGCTGCGGCACGCGGCGAGCGCTTCGAATTGACGTGTTACCTGCATGGCACGGTCGGCCGGTCGCTCACCATCTCGCTGCGCGACTCCCTGGCCGGGCGCATGCTTGCCGAGCCGCTCCGGCTGACCCTCCCCGACGCGTGGACTACGCTCCGGCACACCTTTACGGCCACCGACAGCGTGTGCGGCGCCACGCTCGTCTTCGAGACGGACAGCGGCGCGTCGTTCGGCTTAGATATGGTCGCCCTTTTCCCACAAAAAACGTGGCGCAACCGGCCCATGGGGCTCCGGACGGACCTCATCGAGGCGATCACGGACCTACGGCCGCGCTTCATCCGCTTCTCCGGCCGGATGATGGCCGACGATGGGTCGCGGCGGGTCACGGCCAGCGAATACACCCGCCTCTGCCAAGACCTGAACATACGCCCCGTGATGATAAAGGCCGACGAGAGCGGGCCTAAGTACCTCATGGACGCGGATTTGATGATGACGCAGAGCGACCTCTTCACCTCCGACAGCGCGGACCGCTATTCGTCCTCGGCCACCTATACCGACGCTTTCGGGACGTCCGGGACGGACGACACCGGGACGATGCGTGCGGCCGTCGGTGAGGCGGCGTTCCTCATCGGCGTGGAGCGTCGGCCGGGCTGTGTCCGCGGCCTCTCCTACACGCCACTTATCGGCACGCCGAGCACGGGCGGACTGCTCCTCGCGAGCATGGGCCGACTGGTGCGCACGCCCTCGTATTACGTCTGGCAACTCTTCGCCGATCACCGTGGCCGACGGCTCCTCACCACGAACGTCACCACGGCCCGCAAGCCCCTCCTGACGTACGGCAAAGCCTCGGTAGCGGTCGTCGGTGACGCCTTTGCGGTCGAGTCGGCAGACACCCTGCGCGGCAGTTCGTCACGGACGTATAACGGCAGCCTCTCGGCGCGTCTGATGCGCAAAATGAACGGCGCCTCGGGCTCCGTCCGGCTACGGATCCGCGATAATGGTCGCACCGGAGCACTCCGCGACGCAATCGTTTTCGAGCTGACCGACAGCACCGTATGCCTCATTCATGAGTCTGGCACTCTGGATCGCGTCCTGGCAGGCCCCATCGAGATCATGCGCTCACCGGGCTGGATGGAGGCCAAGGTGGAGTGTGTCGACGAGGCCATTTGCGGCTATATCAACAACGTACGGGTGATCGAGGCTGCGGCGCCCTCCCGGCCGTCGTTAGTGGCCGTGGCGACCTCCGATCCGAACAGTGGCACGATCATCCTCAAGGTGGCGAACACCACGCAGCACGACGAGCGGACAGCGCTACGCATAGAGGGTGGCAGCGTCGCCACCTCGGCGCACATCGTCAGCCTCGCCGCTTCCCCCACGGCCCGCAATACGCCCCTCCAACCGACGGCCGTCATGCCCGTGATCCGCAACGTGCGCCTCCCCCGCTGGCCGATGGTCTACGTTTTCCCCGCCAACTCAGTGACGATCCTCACCCTGAAGATGCAGTGACGAGGGCAGCACAAGGGAAAGCCAAAAATGACGAATGGCCGGGTACTCGCGAGGAACATTTTCCTCAGGTACCCGGCCATTCGTCGCATGAGGGGGAGCGAATTTCGCTTCAAGAGTCCCCTTAAAACAGGTTCGCGTACGACGGCGAGGAGCATCCCCTCCATCCGTTCGCACGCGAACCTTATCATCTATGCGAGTCGGGCGATGCGCCTCGACCGCCACTCATCCGATCATTTCTTGGCCGCGCCTTGCTTGGCTACAGCCTCCATCAGCTTGCGCACTTCCTCGGGATCCCCCAGGAAATAGTCCTTCGTCAGGTTCAGTTTGTCGTCGAACTCAAACACGTAAGGCACCGCCGTGGGTAAGTTCAGCGAGGCTATATCCGTATCGGAGATGCCTTTGAGGTGCTTCACAATGCCACGCAGGCTGTTGCCGTGCGCCACGACCAAGAGGTTATCGTGCTGCTTGAGGGAGGGGAAAATGACGCATTCCCAGTAAGGCATGACACGCGCGATGGCGTCCTTGAGCGACTCGGTGCGCGGCAGATACTCGTCGGGGACGCCCGCGTAGCGTGGGTCCTTTTCGGGGTTACGGGGGTCGTCAGCCTCCATGGCCACGGGGGCAATGTCGTAGCTGCGACGCCAGATATGCACCTGCTCGTCGCCGTATTTAGCCGCCGTTTCGCTCTTGTTCAGGCCTTGGAGCGTACCGTAGTGCTTCTCGTTGAGGCGCCACGTTTTCTCCACCGGAATCCAGTCCTCGTTCATACGATCCAGCACGCAGTTGAGCGTCTTGACGGCACGTTTGAGGTAGGACGTGTAGGCCATGCCAAAGGCAAAGCCCGCGTCACGGAGTGCGTCGCCCGCCTTCTCGGCTTCGGCCACACCCTTCTCGCTCAGGTCGACGTCTGTCCAGCCCGTGAAGCGATTTTCCTTGTTCCACTGGCTTTCGCCGTGGCGCAGCAATACGATCTTCTTCATGTCTCTCGTCTCCCAGGGTTATGCGAGGGTGATCGACGGATCGAGATAAACGTCCTGGATGGCGTTGAGCAGCTTTACGCCCTCGTTCATCGGTTTCTGGAAGGCCTTGCGACCGCTGATGAGACCCATACCACCGGCACGCTTGTTGACTACGGCCGTGATAACAGCCTCCTCCAAGTCGCCCGCTCCGTGCGATTCGCCGCCAGAGTTGATCAGGCCGACGCGTCCCATGTAGCCGTTAGCTACTTGGTAGCGGCAGAGATCGATGGGGTGATCGGAGGAGAGCTCGGTGTACACCTTGTCGGAGGTGCGGCCAAACTTGATGGCCTTGAAGCCGCCGTTGTTGGTGGGGAGCTTCTGCTTCACGATGTCGGCCTGGATGGTTACGCCGAGGTGGTTAGCCTGCCCCGTGAGGTCGGCGGCAGCATGGTAGTCTGTGCCGTCTTTCTTGAAGCCATTGTTGCGCAGGTAGCACCAGAGGATGGTGGCCATACCCAGCTCATGCGCATAAGCGAAAGCCTTGGCTACGTCCACAATCTGGCGACGGCTCTCTTCAGAACCGAAGTAGATGGTGGCTCCCACGGCTACGGCGCCCATGTCCCATGCCTCCTTGATGGTACCGAACATCACCTGATCGTAGGTGTTGGGGTAAGTCAGCAGTTCGTTGTGATTGATCTTCACTACGAAGGGGATCTTGTGGGCATACTTACGAGCCACAGCGCCAAGGACACCGTACGTGGAGGCCACGGCGTTGCAACCGCCTTCGATAGCCAGCTTGACGATGTTTTCGGGATCGAAGTAGACGGGGTTCGGGGCGAAAGATGCGCCGGCAGAGTGCTCGATACCCTGGTCAACGGGGAGGATGGAGACGTATCCCGTACCAGCCAAGCGGCCGTGGTCGTAGAGGGCGGCGATGCTGTTCAACGTCTGCGGATTGCGGTCGGAATCGAGCCAAATGCGATCGATGGCGTCGGGTCCCGGCGCGTAGATCAGGCTCTTGTCGATGGTTTTGCACTCGTGGGCCAGGTAGTAGTCTGCCTGTGCACCCAATAATTCAACTGTCTTGCTCATATAATTTGTTTTTGAGATGAAACGTGATGATCAACTGATCATTGATGGCACAAAGCTACGATTAAAGCCGGATCAGGGCATTAGGGCTTAGGCCCACGGGCCTCATGCTGCTCCCTGGAACGCAAGTCGGCACAAGCTGCCGCGCGGTCTGATCGCCTCACTTTGTCTGCCACCTATTCCGTGTATTTTTGCCCGCTCTCAAAACAAGATAAACACCTATGTTCAAAGCTGTATTCCTCCGTTTAGTCGCCTTTACGTTCCGCCCGATGGACGCGTGGGAGGCGCTGAGTCACAAGAAGGTGAAGGAGAATGACGACGACTTCCTCTCGCATTTCCTCTACCCCATGATTGGACTCATCGCGCTGGCGGCGTTTGTCGGTATGCTCTTCACGGGCCCGGAGTTCGACTTCGTGATCGCGCTCAAGTCGACCATCAAAGCGATTGTAGCCTCGGCCGGGGGCTTCTTCCTGGCGTCGTACCTGCTGAACGAACTGTGGGCACTCGTCTTCAAACGTCCGCGCAGCATGCGACTCATCCAGCCGTTCGTCGGCTACTCCTCGTCGCTGCTGTTCGTGATCGAGATTGTGCAATCGTTCTTCCCCGAGCTGATCTTCCTGCGCATCCCGGCGCTGTATACCATTTATATGATCTGGGCGGGCGCGGTGAACTACTTACATGTGGACAACGAGGTGCAGCTGAAGTTCACGACCCTTGCCTCGTTCATCATTATCGGCACACCGGCCATCATCTCCTTCCTCCTGTTCACACTGATGCCGGGGCTCCGCTTTTAATTGACACGGGCGAATGCCATTCGCCCCCACTCCAATTCATTCATCATGGCTAAAGAGAAACCTACGAACCAAATCACGATAAAGAATAAACGCGCCTCGTTCGACTACGAGCTGCTCGAGACCTTCACCGCCGGCCTCGTACTGACGGGCACGGAGATCAAGTCCATCCGCCTGGGCAAGGCCAGCCTCGTGGACACGTTCGCCATCGTCGAGCGCGGCGAGGTGTGGGTGAAGAATATGTACGTGGCCGAATACTTCTTCGGGACGTACAACAACCATGCGCCGCGACGCGACCGCAAGTTACTGCTGAACCGCAAGGAGATCCGCCGACTGCAGACGGCCGCCAAGGATCGCGGCTTCACCCTCGTGCCCACGCGACTCTTCATCAACGAACGCGGGCTGGCCAAGCTCGTCCTGGCCATCGCCCGAGGCAAGAAAGAGTACGACAAGCGACAGTCGATCCGCGAGCGCGACGATCGCCGCGAGATGGACCGCATGTTCAAGAAATAAAGCCCCCGTCGGAGCAGAAAAACCATGTCACTCGTAGAAGGGACCATCGGGCAGAGGGTGTGGCGGTGCGTGCGTCGGGCGCTGCCCAAGGCGGCCCGGACGTGCCTATGGCTGCTCAAGATCATCCTGCCCGTCTCGCTGGCCGTACGACTGCTTCAATACTCCGGGCTGCTCGGCCAGGCGTCGGGATTTCTGGCGCCCGCCTTCAGCCTGATCGGGCTGCCGGGCGAGGCCGCCATCGTTTTCCTGACCAGCATTTTCACACCGCTCTACGCGCCCATCGCGCTGATGACCTCCATGCCGCTAACGGTGCGCCAGCTGACCATCCTCTCGCTCATGTGCCTCCTCTCGCACAGCCTACCCGTAGAGTGCGCCGTGCAGGGCCGCACGGGTTCGACCTTCGTAGGCATGCTCGTGCTGCGCATTACGATGAGCTTCGTTATGGCCTTCACCGTGCACCACCTCATGCTCCACGGCGCCTACAACGCGCCCCTCGCCATCACGGGCGCCGTCGCCGTGAGCCACTCCATCGGCGACGTCCTCGTGCTTTGGCTGCGCAGTTCGCTACGCATCGCGCTGCTCTTCGCCGCCATCGTTCCCTCGCTCATGATCCTGCATTACATCCTCGACGAGTTCGACCTCCTGCGCGGCCTCTCGCGCCGCATGGCTCCAGTGATGGACTTCTTCGGCCTGCCGCGCGAATGCTCCTTCCTCTGGCTCGTGGGCAACATCGTGGGCCTGAGCTACGGCAGCGCGATCATGATGGAGCAGCTGAAGCAAGACGCCATCTCGCGCCGCAGTTGCGACCTGCTGAACCACCATCTGGCCGTCTCGCACTCCCTGCTGGAGGACACGATCCTCTTCGCCGCCCTCGGTGCCCCGTGGCTTTGGATCATCCTGCCGCGATTAGTCTACGCCTTCATCGTCGTGCGGATCAAGCTGCTTGTGGAGCGGTTGCGGGCTAACAGCATGAGACTTTAGGCGCGCCTCAAGAGAATCAACCCACAGCTGAGGTGGCTGCTATGCCCATCCCGTCCTTATTCCGCCGATAAGGACGACGTCTTCACGCCCTCGGCCCACGTCTACATCCGCTATGGCGCCGCGTAGGGGGCGGCCCTTGTGGACGCCCTTATTTTGTACGTACCGGATGCGCCCCGAAGGGACAGTTCATCACTAGCCCGGGATAGAGCAAAGCGGCACCCTGGATAGGGATCGACGGTGATGATTTTCCCTTTGTATTATGTGAGAGCCCGTTTTTCTCTTCTTTCGTTCTTATATTGTTAAAAATGCAGGTTGCAGATCTGTTTTTGGGGGGTTCTGTTTTGTGTTTCTGTTGCATGAAGCCAATTTTGCCCCTGTAATTCAAAAACACAACATATTATGAAATCATTGACTTTATCTACAGTGATTCTGGTATTGTTGGCCGTGCTCTCATGTACAGAAGATGCGCAGACCGGAATACCGGAGCGAAACGACAGTGTTCTGAGCAATCAGAAAGGGAGTGGCAATTCATCCGTTCAGGGTGAATACTTCATCGACCTGAAAGAAGCGGAAGCTATTTCAAGCCGATTTATGAATTGGAACAGAGGAAATGAGCAAACTCTCCGAAGCGGCAGCCGAGAAGATAATCCTTTGCTCAATGCGACACGGTGGTCAAATCTGACGAGATGGACACACTGATGTATGTCATCAACTACCGGAAAGGGGTTGCCATCGTCAGCGCCACAAAAGAGGTTTTCCCCATTTTGGCCTATTCCGATGAGGGTAATTTTGACGCATCCGAATTGGAAGACATGGAAAACAACGAGAATATCGGGCTTTCGATTTGGTGGGATCTTACGAAAGAGAGCATTATAGAAGCCAAGAAGAAGGCCGACCTCGACCGTTCTGCGGTCTTGGGTTCGTATGCAGCATTCAAGAAGATAATAGAGGGAGAAAAGATCGTAGAAGGGGATCGGGCAGTTCTTCGTTCTGAGCACTACTATGATGAGATCCGAAACTATAAGAAAGTTGGGCCGCTCTTAACCACAGAATGGCATCAGGATTATCCTTTTAATCGTTACACACCGATTAAAGGGGAAAAACATGCGCCGGCGGGATGTGTGCCTATTGCTATCGCACAAGTTGTCAACTACCACCAAAGATTGGATGGAGAAAATATCGCTTGGAATCACCTTAAAAGAATGGAGATCAGCAAAAAGTAAACGCGGCTGCTATGCACACAAAATCATTAGTTGTAGTTGCCATCCTGCTGCTGTTCGCAGCAGTGGGATGTGATAAGGAAGATTGGCGCTTTACAACCCCTAACCGTTTCGATGTGGATGCTTCTGCGCATCAATTAGAAGTCGGTACGAGTATAGGCACCATGATAAACATTGTCAGAATCAATGAACGGAAGGAGTTTGAGTTATTCAGTATGCCAAGGGCAGAAAGCAAGCCGATCCGTATTCCGGCCGAAGCCGATAGCTGTTGCGTGTATTGGAATGTTAATAATCCGACAAATTTGGCCGATACAATCGAAGTGATTGGAGGATGGTTCAACATCATGGATACAGGAGAGTTGAAACATATCCGTATTGATGAGAACGACAGTGGCAGAAATAGAGATCTTGTTATAAAGGTTCGCGGAAAGGTCATCGGTGGGGATATTGTCATACATCAAAAGAAGAAGTAAATGACAGCTATGCGCATAAAAAGTAGGAATACATAAAGTCTCCCCACGCTTGAATCAAGGCGTCTACGTGGTCCGCGCAGGCACACACACCGAGAAGGTGTTCGTGGATTGATGTTGAGTTGTTAGCGCCTTTGGCGCGTTGAGTTGTTGAGGGCTTCGCCCTGTTGAGTTGTTGGCGCCTTTGGCGCGTTGAATTGTTGAATTGTTGTGCCGGGTACATGTGGGGTTCGCCTGCGTGTGCCCGGCATTTCGTTTTTCGTTTACCGTTTTCCCCCGGCCGCCAAACGATCTTTTTCCTTTTCTTCGCCGGCGCTTTTGGCCATACGCCCCGGCTGAAGGCTGGCGAAGGCGTTTCTTCGGAGAAATTCCTCCAACCGAATGCTTTTGAACGAATTTCTTCGGAGAAACTCCTCCGACCGAATGCTTTTGAACGAATTTACTCGGAGAAATTCCTCCAACCGAATGCTTTTGGGCGAATTTACTCGGAGAAATTCCTCCAAAAGAGAGTCGTCGGTGAAAATTACTCAAGGAAATTCCTCCAAAAGAAGTCCGTCGGTGAAAATTACTCAAGGAAACGCCTTCAATGGATGTCAGTTGGGCGTATTGCTTACTACAATTACAGGATTACACTCTAAATTTTACAGAAATGATACTTTACTTCAATCTCACCAAGCTCCGCCTGATGAATTTCTATCAGGTGATGACGAATGTGCAACTGTTCCTCTCTCAGGAAGATCTGGAGACGCTGAAGCTGAAAGACGCGGCCAAGGTCTTCGATGAGAAGTACAAGACTTTCGACGCGGCCGTGCAACCCATGCGTGGCGATGTGGACACGAAAGAGCTGAACAAGCTCGACGAGCGACGCGACAAGGCCCTGATAGGGCTTTACGGACACGTGCGCGTCTTCACCGGCTTCCCCGAGGAGGCCAAGGCGACGGCCGCGCAACAGCTACAGGCCATCCTGCTGAAGTACGACAAGGCGCCGCAAACGAAGCCCCTACGCGAAGAAACGGCCATCGTCTCCAACGTCGTCAGCGACTTGGAGGTGGCCGACGCGAAGGCCAAACTGACGCTTATCGGTGCCGACAAATGGCTGGACGAGCTCAAGGACGCGAACAAGAAATTTGAAGCCGCCTACAACGCCCGTACGCAGCGCAACATGGATCTCGTGGGCCAAACCAAGGAGAAGCGTATCGCCCTCGACGATGAGTATCGCCACCTGGCCCACACGATCAACGCACTGGCCACACTCGGCGGCGAAGCGCCCTATAAACGTCTGATGAGCAGCATCAATGCGGACATACAGCAGGCCCTCCTGGCCGAGCGTCCGGAGACGAAGAAGAAGGAGCCCAAGGAGCCGAAGGAACCCAAGCTGCCCAAAGAGCCGAAGGAACCGAAGGAACCGAAGACTCCCAAGGATCCGAAAGAGCCCAAACAGCCCGACACGCCCAAGGATCCGAAGAAACCCGACGACGGCAACCCCGACATCAAGCTGCCGGAGGAATAAGGCGTCAGGGAACCGGGTAGGGGCGTATTGCATACGCCCCACCACACGGCCCAACGGGGCCGAATGATCAGATGACCGGATACACGTGGGGCGTATTGCATACGCCCCACCACACGGGCCCAACGGGGCCGAATGATCAGATGACCGGGTACACGTGGGGGCGTATTGCATACGCCCCCCTGCCGGGTACACGTGGGGCGTATTGCATACGGCCCCACTACACGGCCCAACAGGGCCGAATGATCAGATGACCGGGTACACGTAGGGGCGTATTGCATACGCCCCACCACACGGCCCCAACGGGACCGAATGATCAGGTGACCGGGTACATGTGGGGCGTATTGCATACGGCCCCTGCCGGGTACATGTAGGGGCGTATTGCATACGCCCCACCACACGGCCCAACAGGGCCGAATGATCAGGTAACCGGGTACACGTGGGGCGTATTGCATACGGCCCCTGCCGGGTACATGTAGGGGCGTATTGCATACGCCCCACTACACGGCCCAACGGGGCCGAATGATCAGATGACCGGGTACACGTGGGGCGTATGCAATACGCCCCTACCGCGGTACATCGAAAATCTAACAGCTAAAAACTAAAGCCGAGTACACGTTGGGATTTCCCCATCATGTACCCGGCCCTATTCGCCGGCGTCCGTAGACGCCCCTACCGTCTGCGACGGACGCTGCGGGTGGCTCCGGCCGACTTCTCCGCCTTCACCTTGGGAACCTTTGGCGCCTTGGCGGCCTTCTCGGCCTTCGGCTTGGCGGTCGATTCCTTATCGGATGAATCGGACTTTTTGGCAGACGATCCGCGGCGTGCGCTCTTCTTCGTCTTGCTCGTGGCGGCCACCTGCGCCGTGGTGTCCGGCTGGAACCAGAGGTTCTTGTTGAAGGCCTGCAGCTGGTCCTCGATCTTCTGCTGCTCACGCGCCATCGAGTCGGGCGTTGGGCAGTAGGCCTGCAGCGGTATGTTGAGCAGGTTTTCGGTCTTGATGATCTTGCCGTCGAACATGCGGCGACGGAAGTAGTCGTCGATGGTGAACGTCTTGGCGTTGTTCATGTTCGAGGTCATGATGTACGTGTTCGAGACGTACGGCCGCACCTCCTCATAGAGCACCCAGAACATCGGCGTGCGCTCCGTGCCCATGTCGCCCTCATAGAAGATGATGGGGCTAATGGCGAGCGTTTTCACGTCAAAGACAGAGTTGTTTTGATCGAAATACCACGCCTCTTTGACATAAAAGGCGCGCACTTCGCCAGAGGGGACGTCGCTGTCGTTGATCACATAACGCGTACGGCCGTCGCGCCCGGATGAGGTTTGAAACATGATCGAGAAGCGGTCCAGGACAGACTTGAAGTCGACCAAATGCGCGTCGTCGAAGGCCTCGTAACCGTCCAAATACTCGTAGGCCGGCAGCTTGCCATCGGCCACGAGTCGGAAGATGGTCGTGAAGAGGTTTTGCGTGCCATTGATCGGCGTGACGGGATAATAAAGCGGCGCGTTTTTGTCCTCCAGCATGTTCAGCTCGCGGTAGATGATACGCATCCAGCGGGCGTTGCCCACCTCTTGCGTCAGCTGATCGTTGAGGTGCTGGGCGCGGACGGTAAGCTCGGGCAGATCACCATCGCTGTCATTTTGTCGGTTACGTTCGCTGCTACGCCCCATCTGTGGCGATCGGCGCGCGGGCCGTCCGCCGTCCTCCTGCGCCTGCATGGCGGGGGTGAGCATCATCCAAACGCCCGCGAGGAGCGCTAAAAAGCCAATCCGATTCATGTCTTCGTTTATCTGTTTATCTGTTTATGCGTTTATCTGTTTGAGCGACGTTGAAGCCCACTTCTAACAACCCTCTTACTACTTCTAACTACCCTCTTACTGCACAATGACGTCGAAGACGATCGGCTCTTGCTCTACGCCTTCGGGCGTGACGGAGACGGACTTGATGTAGAACTGCTTGCCGCGTTGCAGGTTGCGGATGTAGTTCTTCTGCCGCTCGGTGAAGGAGCCGCCCTGCGACACCTCCATGAGCGAGTTGCCCATCGAGTCGGAGTAGGTGAGCGTGAACTGCTTCACGCGGCACTCGATGTCGAGGATGCCGTCGTCGATGGCCGATTGCAGGCCGACGGCGTCGAGCAGGGCGCGCTTGGAAATGCGTCCGCCGGTGAACTTACGCGTGGTGCCGTTGGCATCCTTATATAAGATGTAGGGCTGAGCCTTGGGCAGTTGGCGCACCTTGAAGGTGAAGTCGCCGATCTTGGCCGATACGCCGCCGATCTTAGCCGATACGGAGATCACCGCCTCGCGAGCGCCCATGTTGGGCACGGCGTAGCGCTTGCCGTTCTCGGTGCGGATCTGGCCGTTGGTCATCGTGGCCGTCACGTCGCCACTGGCCACGCCCGGCACAGCGATCTCGATCTCGTTCTCTCGCACACGGCCGGCGTAAAGGACACGCATCAGGGCCGATGCCACGGTGGCCGTCTTGGCCGATACGGAGTATTCGCTGCTGAAGTAATACGGATCCTTGCCGGGCACCTTGAGGTAGCCCTGGACGGGGAACGTGCCGGTCGATCCGGTGCCGACGGTGTACGTGCCGTCATAGCCGACCACCTCGCGCTCGCTGCCGCGCGGACCGATGAAGAGTTGCGGGCGCTGCGTGGAGTCGATGGCCGAGAGGACGATGGCCGCTTCGTAGGGTGTGCCGCTCATGACAATCTGACTCTTGGGCACCACCTGCGCCACGATCTTATTCACGCGATAGTCGCCCACATCCACGCTGCGAGCGATGGACGCGAGGGCCTCGCCCTCGACGTAGCGGATGTCGTTCTGATACTTCGTCAGTATGGTGACAGCCGACGCCATGGGCATGTTCTCAAAGAGCGCCGTCTCCCAAGAGCGTAGGTTGAGGCCCGACTTGCCGGGCACCTTCGTGTCGATCGCCCGCTCCAACATGGTGCGTTTCTCGGGGTCGTCCACCATGCGACTCATCGCCGCGCGGTAAGCCTCCAGTCGCTTCTTCAGCTTAGCAGCCTCGCTGCCCATCGGTGAGAGCATAATCTCCGACGCGGCGTCGAGGTCTTCCTTGTGTTGTAATTGGTCCACGTTCGCATCCTTTCCGTCGGCTTGGCGAATGATGCGGAGCTTGAGTTGCTGGATGTACTCGAAGAGTTCGTCGGACTGCTTCTTGACCTCCACGCCTTTCTTGTACCACTCGCCGACCTTGGTCGGGTTCACCCGATTGGCGGCCTCCAATTCCTCCAGCGTTTTGCGGTTGCGATCGGCGGCCGTAGCGGCAGATTCGCGCAGGCTTTTCTCCACCAGCTCGAACCCGCTGAGCACCTCTGACGATGTATCGTTCATGGCCATCATGGCAATGAAAACGAGGTACATCAGATTGATCATCTTCTGGCGCGGAGAATTGGGATTGTTTGATATTCCTGACATTATACTGTGGGGTAGATCGGTCTCTGTTCGTCGACTATTATCTCATCGGCTGTTGTGTGTAGGGCGGCTGTTGCGCGTAGCCACCCTGCGGCGGATAGGCGGCCGGTGCACCTTGGGGCGGATACATGGGCTGCTGCGGGGGATACATGTTGCCACCCGGAGCCGCCATGTTAATCGTCATGGCCTGCAAGAGTCGGCCGTAGACCTGATTCAGCTGCGAGAGCAGTTGCGCCATACGTTCGTTCTCGTTGCGGAAGGCGGTACTGTCCATCACGGAGTTGTTGTACATGTCACGGATGCGACCCAAGCCGTCGTTGATCTGTCGGATGGTGTCCATCTGCGCACGGAGACCGTCGAGGTGGGCCGAATAGAACTCGTTCATGCCCGAGAGGCTGCGATTGAGTTGCTCCATCTGCTGCACATAACCGACGGTCTGCTCCTCCGTGCCCTCGGTCGTCGTGGCCGCAGCAATGGAGCGATAGGAATTGACGATCGTGTCGGATACGTCGCTCAGCGATTGCGTCACGGTGCTGAAGCGCTCCAAGTTGGCCGATACACCCGTGATCTGCTCGATGTAGGTCTTTGTAGCCTCCGTCAGGTCGGCCATGTGAGCGATCTGCTCGGCGGCGTCACCCAGCTTCTTAATGCTCTCGCTAAGGCTGCGCGTATCCTCCTCGGAAACATTCAGCCCCATCGCCGCCATACCGATCTCAGCGCTACGAGCCGCGCGTGCATTGCCTGTGAGCGGCGCACCGCCTCCGCCCTGCAAGCCCGACAAATCGCCGAGGACAATCGAGCTGCCGCCCAGACCCTGGCTGCTGTCGCTACCGCCAAGACCTTGCAGACCGGACAAGTCGCCGACTACAATCGATCCGCCGCCGTTGCTCCCGCCATTGCCACTGCCGCCGAACTCGGGTCGGTCGAGTGGATTCTTGGACTTCAACACGGGGAAGACCTCTTCCCAATGGTATTCGTTGGACGGTCGCTCAAAGGCTGAAATGAAGAACACGAGGGCCTCCGTAACCATCGCCACGGACAGGATGGGGCTGCCCAGCGGGTGGTGCAGGATCTTGAACAATGCGCCGATGATGACGATGGATGCGCCCCAGCTATAGACAAAGTTCAACGTCCGTTTGCCGTTTTCGGACGAGAGGAACATCTCCATCCGGTTCTTATATCTTCTATATTTTCCCATATCGCTGATTAATTATTGGAGGGGGGATAAGTGTTTACTTCTTCTTTTTGCTCTTGTTGCTGTTGCCCTTGCCTTTGGCATTGGAGAATCCGACCTGTGTGCGAACACAGCGGAAGCCGATGTAGGAGCGCGTCTCGTTCTGATACTCAAACGTGCGACGGTCGGAACGGATAAACTCGGCTACGTCTTTCCACGATCCACCGCGGACCACCTTCTTCTTCATTTCGTAGGGGTCTTCTTTGGCGGCGTGATAGTGCAGGTCAGGATTGAGATCGCTCGTCTGACTGAGGCCTGATTCGGTGTAGACCGATGAGGTCCATTCGGCCACGTTGCCGGCCATGTCATAGAGTCCGAACTCGTTCGGGGCGAAGGTGGCCACGCGTGAAGTGATCAGGTGACCATCCTCGGTGTAGTTGCCATCGCCCGGCTTGAAGTTGGCCATAAAGCAGCCCTTGGCGTTCTGCAATTCGTTGGTCGACCAGGGATATTTGTTCTCACTCTTGCCGGCACGGGCAGCGTATTCCCACTCGCCCTCAGTCGGCAGTCGGAAAGGTTCGATCACGGTGCCCGGCGGCAGGTTAGCCGACTTCTTATAGTACTCCGTACGCCATACGCAAAAGGCCTCGGCCTGCTCCCACGATACGCCCACGACGGGATAATCGTCGTAGCCCGGATGCGTGAAATACATCTTCAGATACGGCTCGTTATGGGCATTCTTGAAATCGTTCACCCAGCTCGTCTCGTCGGGGTAGATATTGACAATGCGCGTATTGAGGAAGTCGAACGGGCTACTGAGGGGGCGCGTGATGGTCTGATTGACGGGGCGCCCTTCGGCGTCGAAGAAGGCGGTGTCTTTGGAGATCATCACCACCTCGTTCGGATCGACTTGATAGTCCGTGTTGCGCTCGCGTTCGGCTGGATCGATGCGATTGCGACGCAGCGCGGCGGCGGTGTAGTCAAACCATTCGTATTTGTAGTTCATCTGTCGGGCGTCAAGACTGCGATCGCCCGTCACGGGATGCGTGTAGTAGACACTCTCGATGGCGCGGCGCTCGTCTTCGTTAGCGCGCTTCCAGGGGATGGGGCGCGACCAGTCGAGGTGCGGTGTGACGGGGTCTCCGAACTTATCCTCGGTGATCATAAAGAGCTCGTT
The DNA here is from genome assembly GCF_003033925.1 of Tannerella serpentiformis. Lineage (NCBI taxonomy): Bacteria > Pseudomonadati > Bacteroidota > Bacteroidia > Bacteroidales > Tannerellaceae > Tannerella > Tannerella serpentiformis. The sequence continues at coordinate 2,731,865 of NZ_CP028365.1, read as the reverse complement.
GCCGCCGTAAGCTGGATCGGCCAGACGGGTGCGGATGATGGAGTCGCGCACCCAGTAAACGAATTGGCGATACTGGGCGTTGGTGATTTCCGTCTCGTCCATCCAAAAAGATTCGAACGAGACGCCGCGCGTATCCGGCTCGAATCCCCACAAACTGTCTCTGTCAGAAGGTCCCATCTCAAAGGATCCGCGTTTGATGAGCACCATCCCGTAAGGGCTCGGCTCGTTGTAGGAGGCCATTCTGGCGCCGACCAGTTCGCCACCGTCACCGGAAAGCATTTTCCCGCACGCTGTAAGCAGCCATGCCGCCACGCCCATGATCGCTATCTTCTTTATCATCGTCTCTATGTGTCTATATTCTCTGTCTTACAATATTCTGATGCTCTTGTGCCTGTTTCGCCCCCCCTTGGGCAGGTTCAGCTGCAGGCGATAGGTGACGACGGCTTCGTGACTGCCGAAGGTCGTTCGGGAGAGCGCTGAAAAGGGATATTCATACGCGTAGCTGACGCGAAAGCCGGCAATGTCGGCGCCCAGATAGAGGATGCCATTTGTCGTACCGCTGTCCGTGACACGCACGCCGAGCCCCCCGTTGAACATCTTCTTATAAATGGCTCTGAGGGTCACGTCGCCGACTGACATGTGCAGATCAGACCGCACCAGCAGCGACGGACGCAATTCCACCAACGGGTTGCGCAGAGCGATATTGTATCCTGCCATCAAATTGTATTCGCGCATCACCTTACGTCCGAAGTTGTCGTTCAGCTGCAGTGTGGGGGCCGTGAGATGGGTCGAGGCCAGGCCGATGTAGTATCTGTCGGTGGAGTACATCACTCCGGCGGCCAGGTCGAGGCCCTTGGCCGTAAGGTCTTCCTTAGGGATGGCGTCGTCCTCGGACGCATGGTCCGCACTTCCGTCCGCACCTTCGGGTACGGGACGCGCTTTGGAGCCTTGATAGGTGCTATTAATCATGCCCACTTGCAGGCCGATGCTGAGTGTGCCCTTGCCGAGGCGTCGCTTGTGAGCCAGCTGCGCAGCGGCGTACATATCTTTATAGAGGGTGCTTTTGTCGTCGTTGAAGAGGATGATGCCGACGCCGTTTTGCGTCTCTCGGAAGCGATAAGGCATATCGGCAGCTACGAAGATGGATTTGGGTGCGCCCTCGTCCAGCCCGACCCATTGCAGGCGGTAGAGGGCCGTGGCCTTGATCTCGCTTTGCATTCCCACCGCGGCGGGGTTGTAGGCCGTCATGGCCGTGAAATAATGGTTCAGCGGGGCGTCCGTCTGCGCCACGACGACCGTCGCACACAGCAGGAGGTTAAGCCAGAGTGTCCAAAAACGATAATTCTTCATTCTCAACCTACACGGGGGGGATGCGTATAATACAACTCATCACAGGCGGGTAAAATTGTATCCGAACAAACGAAAAAAGAGCTGCAAGCGCGCATTGGCCTGCAGCTCCATCATTTTCTCTCGGTTTCAATATTCCTCTTCGTTGAAGAAGAAATCTTCCTTACTGGGGTAATCCGGCCATATGTCCTCTATGCTTTCGTAGACCTCGCCTTCATCCTCCATTTCTTGCAGGTTCTCGATCACCTCGAGCGGGGCGCCGGAACGTTGCGCGTAGTCAATCAACTCGTCCTTGGAGGCAGGCCAAGGGGCATCTTCCAGTTTGGAAGCCAACTCTAATGTCCAATACATGAAGTCTCCTTTTTTATACTGTTTAGATTGTCATTTATCCTTCTCTCCGTGCAGGCGAAGTGCCCCCACGTGAAAGGCGCGCAAAAGTAGACTTAATATAATCACTTGCAAGCCATAAGCGAGGAATGGAAAACGAAAAGCGAAAAATGCCGGATGCGTCCCTGTCATCATGTCGCATGACGAGGCCAAAATGGCCATTGAGACGCTGTCATGCCGCATGACGAGACCAAAATGGCCATTGAGACGCCATCATGCCGCATGACGAGACCAAAATGGCCATTGAGACGCCATCATGTCGCATGACGAGGCCAAAATGGCCATTGAGACGCCATCATGTCGCATGACGAGACCAAAATGGCCGTTGAGACGCCATCATGCCGCATGACGAGGCCAAAATGGCCATTGAGACGCCGTCATGTCGCATGACGAGGCCAAAATGGCCATTGAGACGCCGTCATGTCGCATGACGAGACCAAAATGGCCATTGAGACGCCATCATGCCGCATGACGAGACCAAAATGGCCGTTGAGACGCCATCCCGCCACGGGATGAGACCAAAATGGCCATTGAGACGCCATCATGCCGCATGACGAGACCAAAATGGCCATTGAGACGCCGTCCCGCCACGGGACGAGACCCAAATGACCATTGAGACGCCGTCCCGCCACGGGACGAGACCCAAATGACCATTGAGACGCCGTCCCGCCGCGGGACGGGGGAAGGCGATCGACAGTTGATCCCGCCGCCTCAGGCGCCTTCCTTGCTGTCCCAGATGATTTCGTCGTCGCCACGGCGGACGCACTCGTTGCGACCGATGACGAAGAGCAAATCCGAAAGGCGGTTCATGAAGATGAGGACGGGCTCCTCGACCTCAGCGCCGGTCTCGGTCAGTCGATAGATGCAACGCTCGGCGCGGCGGCAGACGGTGCGGCAAACGTGCGCCTGAGCCGAGGCGCGGTTGCCACCGGGCAGCACGAAGGCGTTCAGGCGGGGCAGCTGGCCGTCGATGCGGTCGATGGCCGACTCGATGCGTTGGATGGCCTCGGGTGTGACGCGACTCTCGATCCGGAAGTCGGTCTTGGTGGGGTCGGTGGCCAGATAGGAGCCGACGGTGAAGAGTTTGTGTTGCACGAAGCGGAGCGTGTCGAGCGTCTCGGGGTCGTCAACGTCGGCCATGAGCAGGCCGATGTGCGAATTGAGCTCGTCGATGGTGCCATAGGCTTCGAGCCGCGGATGGGTTTTGGGCACGCGAAAGCCGCCCACGAGTGCGGTGGTGCCTTTGTCGCCACCGCCGGTGTAGATGATGCTTTTCTTCATTTCGTTTTGTTTTTTTGAGAGGATGGTTGATGGGGGATGCGCCCCACCTATAATAATAGGTACGGGCGCACCGATTCATTGCGCAGCGCGCGGCTGCATGAGGGAGGGCGGGTTGAGGATATTGGCCAAGTATTGCTCGACGTAGGGGAAGGCGGCGTCTTTCATCACCACGCGGTGGTCGCGGTCGACGAGGTAGAGCGCGGGCAACACACGCAGGATGTAGGTGTGGTTGTTGGCGATCTCCAGATCGCGGTCGTAGCCGTGCGTCCAGGCGGAAGGCATCTGCGGCAGATACTGGCGCCACATGTCGGCCGCCATGTCCGGATAGATGGCCAAGACGGTCAGTCGACCGCGTTTCATCAGCTCGCTGACGATGGGCGAGGCGCTGATGGCGGCGGCCAGCTGGCGGCAGTTGCCGCAGTCGAGGTTGTGGAAGAAGATGAGCACAAAGTCCGTCTTCAGGGCGTAGAGCGAGCCGGTTCCGCCGCTTGCGGTGGCATAATGAATGTCCGCAGCGGGTGTGCCGGGGCGGTTCTTCACGACCTCCTCGAGCATGGCCTGCGCCCGGGCCTTACGGTAGCGGTCGAGGCTGTCGGTGGCCAGCATGTGTTGCAGCGTGGGAATGAAATACTCCTCGTTGCGCATGGGCGAGGCCGGGTTGAAGAGGTACTGCTCCATCTTGGAGGTGAAGAAGGCGTACATGGCGCGATTCGTGACGGCACGGTCGAGCAGGTTGCGGATGCCGGCGGCGGCCACGTCGTACGGGACGTTGGGGAAGACGGCGTTGAAATAGTCCGTCAGGGCGTTTTCGGTGACGCTGGCGGCAGAACCCACGAAGGCTGTGTCGCGGAAGTCGAAACCGTCCCAATAGTGCATGGCCAGGTAGGCGGCGCGGGCCTGAGGTTGGCGATATTCAGCGGGGACAGCGGCGGGCGTGAAGGTGTGCGGAGCGTCGTCCGCTCGTTTCGTCGGGCTGCATCCGACGGTCAGCGCAATGATGGCGCAGCATGCAGCAAGGAGTTGTCTTTTCATCTTTATCGTTAGGTGAGTGATGGAGGCCTCAGCCGAGGCCGTGGAGTTTGGCCGGGTACTTCTATGGGCGTGCCTTAGTGTCTGACCTTGTTTGTGAACAGTCCTTCGACCGATAGGTAGCGTTCGCCGGTGTCGAGGCCGAAAGTCAGGACGCGTTTCGACACACCCGATCCAGCCAGCACACGCTCCACGGCAGCCAGCGACGCACCGGTGGAGATGCCGCAGAGGATGCCCTCCTCACGCGCCAGTCGGCGGGCAAACCGGAAAGCGTCCGGCCCAGTGATGGCCGTCACGCGGTCGATCACGTTGCGGTCGAGCGTCTCAGGCACAAAGCCCGGCCCGATACCTTGGATGGGGTGTGCGCCGGCGCATCCTCCGGTCAGCACGGACGAATCAGCCGGCTCTACGCCCACGATCTGCACACTGGGGAAGACGCGCTTCAGCTCACGCCCCACGCCCGAGATGTGGCCACCGGTGCCAATACCGGTGACGAAATAGTCGAAGCCCTCGGGAAAGTCGTCCATGATCTCGCGCGCCGTCGTACGGGCGTGCACCTCAGGGTTCGATGGGTTCACGAACTGGCGCGGCATCCACGATCCGTCGATCTCGGCGAGTAGGGCCTTGGCCCGTTCAATGGCGCCCTTCATGCCCTTCTCGCGCGGCGTCAGCTCCAGCCGAGCGCCGTAGCTCTGCATCAGTCGCCGACGCTCGACAGACATCGATTCGGGCATGACGATGATCAGCCGATAGCCTTTCACGGCGGCCACAAAGGCCAGTCCCACGCCGGTGTTGCCAGACGTAGCCTCGATCAGCGTGGCGCCCGGGCGAATCATTCCCTGCTGCTCGGCATCCTCGATCATGGCCAGCGCGATACGATCCTTGATGCTGCCCGCGGGGTTCTGTCGCTCCAGCTTCATCCACACCTCGTGGTCGGGGAAGAGTCGTCCCAACCGAACGTGTGGCGTGCCTCCGATAAGTCCTAAAATGTTGTCTGCTTTCATCTTTAGATGGAGTAATTGATCGGTTCTTCGAAGCCCTTCACGGTCTTGACCTTCACGTCGACCTTATTGTACACGAGCGAATAGGGGATCACGCTATGCGTCAGCCAAGCCCCACCGCCGATGGTCGAATCGTGGCCGATGACGGTCGATCCACCGAGGATGGTGGCCCCGGAATAGATGACCACGTTGTCCTCCACCGTCGGGTGACGCTTGACCTCGGAGAGCTTCTTCTCTAAGTAGATGGCGCCGAGCGTGACGCCCTGATAGATCTTGACGTTGTTGCCGATCTCGGTCGTCTCGCCGATGACGATGCCTGTGCCGTGATCCATGAAGAGGTTCTTGCCAATCGTGGCGCCGGGATGGATGTCGATGCCGACCTTGGAGTGGGCGTATTCGGAGAAGATGCGCGGGATGAGGGGTACGCCGAGCGTGTAGAGCTCATGGGCGATGCGGTGAATGCTGAGGGCGAAGAAGCCGGGATAGGAGATGATGACTTCCTCGAGCGACTTGGCGGCGGGGTCGTTGCGCAGGTAGCAGGCAGCGTCTTTGTAGAGCCGTTCGCGCACACCGCTGAGGCGGCTGAAAAAGGCCTCGGTCTTCTCTTCGGCCTCCGGATTGCCGATCAGGCGGGCAATGTTGGCGTGCAGCTTGATGGCTGCGTCCATTAGACCACTGCGCACGTTGATCATCTTCAACTCGTCGCACACGGGGAACATCCACGTGAAGAGCGAGCGGGCGATCGTCTCCAATTCGCTTTTGTCGAGCGGGATCCTGATCGGTTGCGGGGCGAAATCGTCGATCAGTTCAAATATCTTTCGAAGCATGGGGAGAAAGGGGGGAATTGTTGGGGGGAGTAGGAAAGGGTTAGAGGATGTAGGACGTAGCTCCTATCGTCTAAACACAGAGAAAGGGTGGAACCCTTGCGGGGAGCTCCACCCTTTCGTCACTTTGAGAACAAATGCACTTAAAAGAGATCAAGCGATAGGTTACGAGAGGGGCTTAGAGGTTCGGATTCACCTTGCTCCACTCAGCCACCGGAGGCAGTACGCCGAGGCCGATCACTTCGTCACGCATAGCGCAGAGGTGCTCGTAGCTCTTGGCTAGATCTGCCATCTCCGACGGGGTGCCCTCCACCTTGCGGTAGGCGCAGCCGTCCTTGGTAATCTCCACCGGCATAGCCATCATAATGTGGTGGAACTCGTCGGTCGAAACGTACGTGCCAGCTGGCCAGCGGAACGTCTCGCCGCCCATGGCTGCGCGGATCATCTCTACCGACACGTAGGCCGGGCTCTGGAACGAGGAGCGACCGCGGAGGTTGATGATGTTGGCGCCGCCTTTGATGACGCGCTGCTGCAGTGCCGCCCATTCTTCAGCGGGAAGTTTCGGGGTACCGATCAGGTCGGTCAGCGGGGTGCCGTCCACCTTAGCTGTGGATGCAAAAACGGCCATCTGCTCACCGTGTCCACCGAATGTGCTGCAGCCCGTTACGGCGCTCTGCGGCAGTTTGAAATATTTGGCCAGCTCGCTCTGCAAGCGGGTAGAGTCGAGGGCGGCTAGGGTGGTCACCTGCGAGGGCTTCAGGCCGGAGTAGATCAGGGTGATGAGGCCCGTGATGTCAGCGGGGTTGAAGATGATGACTACGTGCTTACAATCGGGGCAGTAAGCCTTGATGTCTTTGCCCAGCTGCTCGGCCACCTGCGCGTTGCCCTTGAGGAGGTCTTCGCGCGTCATGCCGGCCTTGCGGGCAGCGCCGCCAGAGGAGATTACATACTTGGCGTCCTTCAGCGCTTCAGCGGAATCGGTCGTGTACGTGAAGTTCATTCCCTCAAAACCGCAGTGGCGCATCTCTTCATACACGCCTTGCAGCGCAGGTTCATACACGTCTTGCAGGCAGATGTTGGGCGTCAGGCGCATCATCGCCGCAGTTTGTGCCATGTTGGAGCCGATCATGCCACCGGCACCAACGATTGTCAATTTTTCGTTCGTCAAAAATTCCATAGAATATATCGTTTAGGTGAGTAAACAGAGGAAAATCTTGTTCGCAACGGCGGCAAAAGTAGAAGAGATTCGGAAATACGGAAATATTTCCGTAATCAATTTCACCCTGAGGGCGAATCTGCCACAGGGCTTTTCACCCAGAAAAACGTGAATATCCCATCTCTCAATGATCGAAACAATAGCAACCCCTAAGATTCTGAGCTAACGTTGTCTCGGACAATGGTAACTCCTAATGTTTGGACCTAACATTATGCGATAAAACAGTAAGTCCAAATTTTATGAGCTACCATTGTCCGAGACAACAGCAACTCTCAAGGTTTCGATCTGATATTTCACACACAAATAGTTGATCATAAAGTTATGAGTTAATATCGTCTGAAGCAATCATAGCTCATAAGGTTGCGGGTTAATGTGATCCGAATCAATAATAGCTAATAAGCTAAAGAGTTAATGCTGTCTGAAGCAATAGCAAATCACAATACTTACAAGTTGATATTGATCGAAGCAATGGCGGGTTATTCAATCCAGAATCGCTCAATGAATGAGTCAATAGGAGATGAAGGGCGGGGGTGAGACTTATTCTGAAGAAATTTGCCTTCGCTCCACCCAAGGAATCTTCCGGCGCGGCTACTTTTGCGCCTTTCTATACCTATTTATATGCATCGACATCTGTCTGACAGCTTTACCTTTCGCCTCTGTCTGCTGATGGCTGTCACGGCCACTACTGCAGTGCTGATGGCCAACCGACAGTGGCTGGCGGGTGCACTGTGTGCGACGGTGAGTCTCATCGCCGCTGTCCATACGGCGGCTCTCTACCGGCGCAATCTCCGTAAGATTGCCTTTATGTTTGATGCTGTCGATAATGACGACCTAACGTTCCACTTTTCCACCCGTCGCCAGTCACTGGACGAGACGTTGCTCAACGAATCGCTGAATCGCATGCTTGGTATTCTGCTGCAGGCTAAAGCTGACACGATGGAGCGGGAACGATATTACGAGACCATCCTGCGGGCTGCGGGTACCGGCATCGTAGTGGTCGACGAGAAAGGGTTTGTCTTACAATGCAATGAGGAGGCTCTCCGGCTGCTGGGGCTACCGCTCTTTACACATGTTCGACAGCTGGAACGTATCGATCACAGCCTAGCGGAAGGCTTCGCTAACCTCCGCGCTGGTGAACATTATGACATGGCCTTTAGTAACGAGCGCGGTGGAGTGCGTCTTTCGGTCCATGTCTCTAAGACTGTCTTGCGTGGGCGCAGCGCCCTGCTAGCGGCTATCAACGACATTCGCGGTGAAATGGAGGATACCGAGGTGGAGACTTGGGTGCGCCTCACACGCATCCTCACGCATGAGATCATGAATGCCGTCACTCCCATCGCCTCTGTCAGCGACACACTCCGAGAGCGTTTTGGCCCAACTGACAGCGAACTGCGCGCGGGCCTCGAGACGATCTCTGAAACGGGCAAGGGATTGATGAGTTTCGTGGAGTCGTACCGCCGCCTAACCCGCATCCCTGCCCCGCAGCCGACGCTCTTCTATGTGCGCCGATTTTTAGATCGCACGTTGCGGTTGGCCCTCCCCGACGTTGTCGGCACCACGGATGGCAGCCCACATATCGCAGTCGACATTGACATTCGCCCTGACGACCTCATCCTCTATGCAGATGAAAATCTGATTAGCCAGGTTATGCTCAATTTGTTAAGGAATGCCGTGCAAGCGATCGGGGCCGACCGCTCAGACGGCCGTATTCGCATCGTCGCCGCCTGCCGTGCGGACGATTCCGTCGAGATCGAGGTCTCGGACAACGGTGCGCCCATCCCGCCCGACGTGGCCGAACACATCTTTACGCCCTTCTTCACGACCAAAAGCGGAGGCTCGGGCATCGGCCTCTCCGTGGCGCGCCAGATCATGCGCCTCTCCGGCGGCGCCATCTCCCTCAAACGCCCCTCGTCCGACGGCCTGACCACCTTCCTGCTTCGCTTCCCCTGAGCCTCATTTCCTCTCGCAACCTCATTCATTCCTCAATCCTCCTTCTTATGATTCACTACCTCGTCCATCCTATGCCCCTCCGCCCCCTGCTTATCGTCGACAGCGGGCGCGGCATCTCCCAGATCGACTTCGTCACCGACGATCCGCTCCCCCTCCCACCCGACGCTACAGAGCGCGTCACGCCACTACTGCAACGAGCGGTCACGCAGCTCACCGAATACTTCGCTGGCTGCCGCCGCACCTTCGACCTCCCCCTCGACGAGCGCGGCACGCCCTTCCAACTCCGCGTCTGGGCGGCCCTCCGACGGATTCCCTACGGCGTCACCTGGTCGTATAAGCAACTGGCCGCCGAAGTGGGAAGCCCCCGGGGATTCCGAGCCGTCGGTATGGCCAATCACTGCAATCCGATCTCGATTGTCACCCCATGCCATCGTGTGATCGGTACCAATGGTACACTGGTCGGTTACGCGGGAGGAATTGACATCAAGCGGGCGCTCTTGGACCTCGAAATGCGCTTCTCAGGCCGTCTTTCGCAGTCTTTATTCGCCGATGATTTGGAGAAAAGTTGAGATCCTTTCGAAAAAATCTCGTTTCCCTCTTTGATTTTACAGAATATACACACTACATTGTCGGCCTAAACAATAGAAAAACTGACTTTCATGATTTCATATAGAGACAATTTCCAGGTCAAACACAACGATCTAAAACCTGAAAAGGGAAAGATCTTGATCTCCGAACCCTTCTTGCAGGACGCCTACTTTCAGCGCTCTGTCGTACTCTTAATCGAGCATGGAGGGGAGGGATCGATGGGTTTCGTTGTGAACAAGCAAACTGATTTAATCGTCAATGACTTCTTCCCTGAGCTCAAGGAGCGCCCCGTGATCCCCATATACTTGGGCGGCCCCGTCAGTCCAAACCACTTATTCTTCATCCACTCTTTGGGCATGGCTATCCCCGGCAGTGTGGAGATCGGCGAGGATTTGTATTTCGATGGCGACTTTGAAGTGCTCAAGCATCACCTCAAAAGCGACAATTCGGCCTATGGGCAGGTGAAGTTTTTCTTGGGGTACTCCGGTTGGACGAAGGAGCAGCTGGATAGCGAGATTGTGTGCAATTCATGGCTGGTGGGACATTCCTCCTGCCGCAGCTTGATCTTAGCGCGCGACGATTCGTTTTGGAATCATGTCGTGGAGCGATTAGGCCACCCGTATAGTACGTGGATTAACTACCCTAAAAATCCGGAGATGAACTGATTCTCGGACCCTCTCTCTCCGAACATTTCAGCATCAGATAGCAAAAAATGATGCGTCTATTCGGCATCACTATGCTCGGATAAACGCATCATCAATTTCTATTGAAATAGAAAGTTATTTTATAGGAGGAATGAAAAGTGACCCCGACAGGATTCAAACCTGTAACCTTCTGATCCGTAGTCAGATGCTCTATTCAGTTGAGCCACGGGGCCTTTGGGTTTTCTTTTATCGTTAACGGGCGCAAAGGTAAACTCGTTTCCGAAACCTCCAAATAATGCAATGCATTTTTTTCGCTCCGAAGAGCTTCCAACAAGCCTTTACCTGGCGAAACGAGGGGGTGCTGAGACCTATTCCGAGGGCTTAATGCAGCGAAAGAGGCGGGCAAGAATATGCTGATGCCCAACGATAAACACCAGCAGCACCTTCTCATTTCGCGAAGTGTCGCCACGTCAACGCGTCACTCCACAAGGCTCGAATTAAAAAGTAGGAAGCCTATGTTCAGGCCGACGTTGAAGTCATTCTTCGGGTAGCTGTAGCCGTTGGCGAAGAGGCTGACGGAGATGAACGGTAGATTCAGTACCAGAGCGGCCTCACCCATATAGCGGAAGGTTTCGACGGTCTTGCCGTAGCGTACGCGTTCGCCAGTGAAGGCGTCGGATGCGAGGGTGCGCTGGATGGGGTGAAGGGGAAGGAAGCCGTAACCTTCGAAGCGGAGGTGGAGCGATTTGCCGAGGGTGACGATGGGCATGACACCGATGGCTACGTATTGATTGGCGCGGAAACCTTCGTTGAAGGTGATCTTGCTGTGAGGCGTGGGCGTGAAGGCGGGCGCTTGGAGGACGGTGGCGGTGTAGTTGCTCAGCAGATTCTTGCTGGAGAGCACGGCCTCGCCCATCAGCCCGAGGCGGAAGCGACGGCTAAGAGGGATGTAATCCGTCCAGAGGCCTTTGACCTGGAGCCAGCTTTGGTATGGCTCACGGGTGTGCGGCGCGTCGGAGGGGGAGTAGGTCTCGCGACCGGCCACGTACTGCGCAAGGAGGTACTGGCGGCGTCCACCGGTGGGGTATTGCTTGGCGTTAAGCGAGTTTCGCTCGATGCGTAGTGAACTCGCAAAGAGGTCGTGCCGACTGTTGTCGAAGGGCGAATCGGAGAAGGAGACGTCGCTGCGCTGATAGTAGTTGTCGCTCAGTTGGCCGTAGCCGACGCCCAGCTCGGCCTTCGCTACGGAGAGAAAGGGCAGCCCGAACTTGAGCTTGGCGTAACGCTCGCGCTGCTTGATGAAGGCCGGCAGCAGATCTTCGTAAAAGAGCGACTGGCCCTGCATGTACTTCCGATAGGAATAGACGGTTTGAAGCTGGAGGTAGGTGGGCAGGGCCGTAGGCAGGTAGGCGCGGCCGGAAACGGCGATGCCACTGAAGAGGTTACCCATCTGGAAGTCCGCGTGCAGGTCGATGGCGCTACCGGAAAGGATCTGATAGTTCAGCCCGAGATAGAGTTGGTTGGCCTGATGCGAGGAGATGTTGCCGCCGATGCTCACCTCCACCTCCTCATTGATACGGACGTCGAGATAGAGATCGAAATTGAGGTTCTTGCGGTTGTACACCGCCTGCGGAATGATCTCCTTGATCTTCGAATTAGAGAGCATCTTGAAATAGGCGCGCTTGAACTCCTCCATCGAGAACTCCCCGTTGATATCGCGGTGCAGCTGCTCCTCGACATAGCGCCGCTGTGCGCCCGTGACACCCGTGACGTAGATATTCTTGAACATCAGTTTGGGCAAGCTGGCGCGATAGGCGCGGCGCCGGGCGTTGACCTCCGAGAGGGGGACACGCCGCGTGACGCGCTGACGGATGGAGTCGATCATCCCCAGTGTGCGCCGATAGCCCTCATCCATCAGCTCCTTGGCGCGGGGAAAGTCGAGCAGGTTGACGTCCGGGAATTGGAACTGAATCATCATACCGTCATCCTCCGAGATGTCGTATTCCGTGCCACGCATCACCATCGGCTCGATCTGTTTCATAAGGTCGGCAGAGGGGTTGGGCGTACCGGCCACGGAGGAGCCGAAGATGAAGTCGGGGTTAAATTCGGCCTTGATAACATCCACGGGGAAGTTGTTGTAGATGCCGCCGTCGAAGAGCGGGACGCCATCTTTCCAAATCGGCTTGAAAAAGAACGGGAACGTCATCGAGGCGCGCACCGCCTGGCTCAAATCGCCGTTGCGCCAGACGACAGCTTTCTTGTGATAGATGTCGGAGCTGACGCAGCGGAAGGGCACGAAAAGGTGGTCGAAATCCCAGCCCGACTTCGCCGTGGAGGGTGCATAGAGGGCCATAAACGCCTGATTCATCTGTATCGGGTTGATGAGGCTTTGCGGCAGCAGGTTGGGGATGATTTGCAGCGAATCGGAGAGGTCGACGGCGAAGCGCATAAAGTCTGGCGAGGGGTCGGGCTGCTTGAAATAGTAGACATACTCGTCCTCCACGCGGCCAGACTGCCAGTATCCAAACTCGTCGGAAAGGAACAGCCGGAGCATCTCGTCGGGCGTGTAGCCGATGGCGTAAAGGCTCCCGACGATGGCGCCAATAGACGTGCCGGCGATGTAGTCAATGGGGATTTCGTTTTCCTCCAGGGCCTTGATCACGCCCAAGTGTGCGGCGCCCTTCGCCCCGCCGCCGCTCAGCACGAGGCCCACCGTCTGCTCTTGCGCCGCGCTGTGTACGGGCGTCAGCGCCGCCAGCATAAGCAGGGCGGCCTGCATGAGTTTCTTCATTCTACACATATATATAATAGGTATGCAGTGGCCCCGTGGCGGGCCAGTTTGGATAGAGCGGGCCATCGACCATAGCCCTTTACTCGTCAATCTATTTTCGGGGGAACCCGTATGCGCTAACATACAGCCCTACTTTTTTCTGGGTAGCGCTGGAACCCTCAGGGTTTAGCCCTACTTTATTTCAAGTGACACAAAACCCTCAGGGGCCAGCCCTACTTTATTTCAAGTAGCGCAAAACCCTCAGGGTTCAGCCCTACTTTATTTCAAGTAGTGCAAAACCCTCAGGGTTCAGCCCCTCTTTTTTTCAAGTGACGCAAAACCCTCAGGGGCCAGCCCTACTTTTTTTCAAGGAGCGCAAAACCCTCAGGGTTTAGCCCTACTTTATTTCAAGTGACACAAAACCCTCAGGGTTTAGCCCCTCTTTTTTTCAAGGAGCGCAAAACCCTCAGGGGCCAGCCTCACTTCTTTTATAGGAGAAACACGGCTCCCCGGACACTCCCTCCATAGGGTGCGATCGGGCGTATCACACACCTCGATCGGATAAGGATCAAAAAAAGGCCGCCGCCGGATCACGAATGATCGGACGGACGGCCTGTGTTTCCCTTTCTTCCCAATCCGGAGAAACAAGAATCGCTCTTTAGCTCACCGAGCTCACCAACTCAGCGCCGGGCTTGAACTTGATGACCTTGCGAGCGGGGATCTCAATGACCTCTTTAGTCCGAGGGTTGACCCCTTTGCGTGCGGATTTCTCCACGACGGTAAAGGATCCAAAGCCGAGGATCGAGATCTTTTCGCCTTTTTCCATCTCGCTCAGGATGGTTTCCACCATCGCGTCCACAGCCTTTTTCCCGTCGGCTTTGCTCAGTCCAGCCTTCGCCGATACGGCGTCAATGAATTCTGTCTTGTTCATAATATTGCAATTAAAAAAATAGTAATGTATCGTACTCTGTAGAAGCATCAATGCGTTTATACTCACGCGGATTGCGGCGCCAAATATAGAGGCATAAATTAGAATGGACATTCGGGGTTGCTTTTTCGCAGCATGTGGCTGCGGCACCCGGACAGTCGTTTGGGCACCCTTTTTGCACAACCCCGCACGGGTCAAAAGGCAAACAGCTTCTTGCCGTATTTTTGCCCCGCAACAGAAACCCCGTACATAGAAACAATGATGCAAAACAGATTTTCCAATACGATGCAAATGCCGCCCGTCACGCAGAACTTGATCCTCATCAACGCCCTCTGCTGGCTGGCGAGTTTAGTCTTACCTCGATTCGGCATCGACCTCATCGAGCTGGGCGGGCTGCACTTCCCGGGCACACACACCTTCCACTGGTTCCAGCCCCTGACCTACATGTTCCTGCACGACACACACTCCATCGGACACCTTTTCTTCAACATGTTCGCCGTCTTCATGTTTGGGCGCGTGCTGGAGATGACTTGGGGGCCGCGGCGCTTCCTCTTCTACTATCTCGCCACGGGGGTCGGCGCAGCGCTGGTGCAGGAGCTGACGTGGCTTTATACCGTCTCCAGCTATGCGGCCGGCAACGGACTCAGCATCATGCAGCAGGTGGCCCTCGATCCGGGCGTGAGCATGCTTGTCACCATCGGCGCCTCAGGGGCTGTATTCGGCGTGCTGCTGGCCTTCGGAATGCTCTTCCCAAACGCACCGCTCTACGTTATGTTCGTACCGATCCCCATCAAAGCCAAATACTTCGTGGTCATCTACGGCCTGATCGAACTCTTCATGGGGGTGGCCAACTTCACGAACGACAATGTGGCGCACTTCGCCCACTTGGGCGGCATGCTCTTCGGCCTGATCCTGATCCTTTATTGGCGTAAGAAAGACAAAGACCATGGACGAGTTTCTTACTAAGCTCCGTCGCTCGTACGAGGCCGGAAGCCTGCTCACGAAGCTGCTATATATCAATGTAGGGGTGTTCGTCGTCGTACGTGTGGCACTCATCGCGCTGCGGCTATTCAACATAGAGGGCACACCGCTGCTGGCCATGTTCCAAACGCCGTCGAACATCGGGCTGCTCCTTCTCCGACCGTGGACGGTGGTGACGTACATGTTCCTACACGTCGACGTCTTCCATCTGCTTTTCAATATGCTCTGGCTGTACACCTTCGGGCGCATCTTCCTGCTCTTCCTTGACGGGCGTCGGCTGGTGGGCGTCTACCTCACGGGCGGCATCGCTGGGGCTGTGCTCTATGTGGCCGCTTACGCCTTCTTCCCCTACTTCCGCGGCATGGGCCAGACGAGCTATCTAATGGGTGCCTCGGCCTCGGTGATGGCCATCGTCTTTGCCGTCTCGTTCTACCGCAAGGATTACACGGTCAACCTCCTGTTCATCGGGCAGATCAAGCTCCTTTACTTGGCGCTGGGTGTCTTTGCCATCGACTTCTTTTCGATCACATCGAGCAACGCGGGTGGACATATCGCCCACATCGGCGGTGCACTCTGGGGCTTCACCTTCGCCAGCGCCCTGCAACGTGGGCGCGACCTCACGGCCCCCATCAACCGTATCCTGGACCGTCTGGCCAACCTCAAGAAGCAGCGCGAGCCGCAGATGAAAGCGACCCCCGGCGGACGCGCAGAGAGCGACGAGGCCTATCGCGAGCGTAAGCGTCGTGAGGCCGATACGCTCGACGAGATCCTCGACAAACTGCGTCGGTCGGGCTACGAGAGCCTCTCGGCCGACGAGAAAAAGACGCTCTTCGACGCCAGTCGGGCGCAAGGCGGAGGGGGAGACCGCACACCATGAAACGGAAACCCTCACGCATAGGCGCCACCACGCTCAACGCCATCCACATCCCCGCCATCCTGCTCTTTCTGGCCTCAGCCTACGGCGGGTTTGTCCCCCCGGAGCGTGGGCTGGCCTTCACCTACCTTGGGCTGGCCTTCCCGCTCATCTTGCTGCTCAACATCGTCCTCCTGCTGGTGCGCCTCGTGCGACGTGATCGCGCGTTTACGATCGTCGTGATCGTCATGCTACTCATCTGTCGGCGCTCCATCGAATACTATTCGCCGCTCCATTTCTTCCGCCCTGAACCGCCGACGGAGCACACGCTCAAAGTGCTCACCTACAACGTCCGCTGCTTTGGCTACAAGGACCACACGACCGACAATCCGAACGAGATCATCCGCTACATCGCCGCCTCAGACGCTGACGTGGTCTGCCTACAGGAGTACCTCGAGGGCGACGCCGAAAACATCCTCACGGCCGGTAAGGTGGCCCGCGCGCTGAGCATGTATCCCTACCATTATTACCGCCCGCTGGTCTATTATCACCACTACTCCACGGGGCTGGCCATCTTCTCCAAATACCCCATCCTCAGCTCGCGCAAGGTGCGTTACGACAGCACCTTCAACGGCTCCACGATCCACGAGATCGACGTCAACGGCCATCGTGTGACGGTGGTCAACAACCACCTCGAGTCTTTCAAGCTGACCCAAGAGGATCGCTCGCGCTACACGGATTTTATCCGCAACGCCAACGCCTCGACCCTCAGCCGCGTGGAGGACATCTTCCGCACCAAGGTGGGGCAGGCCTTCCGCATCCGCGCTGAGCAGGCACGCATCGTGGCCGAGGAGGTGGGCGAAATGCCCAGTGGCAGCCTGATCATCTGTGGCGACTTCAACGACACGCCCCTCTCCTACACCTACCGCACCGTCTGCGGCCCCTTGGGCGACGCCTACGCCGAGTCGGGCATTGGGCCGGGCATCAGTTACAACCGCAGCATCTTCCGCTTCCGCATCGACCACATCCTCCACTCGGCGGACATGAAGGCCTACAGCGCCACGGTGGACACACGCATCCGCCTTTCGGATCATTACCCCGTCTGGTGCATCCTGAAGTTGGAATCACAGAACTAACGCCGCCCCCGGAGGCCCTTAAAAGGCTGGCAGGCGGCCTGCCAAACCTATCGGAGACTCTGGTGATGGTGGCAGGCCGCCTGCCGGGACTATCGAAGACTCAGGTGACGTTGGCAGGCCGCCTGCCGGGACTATCGAAGACTCAGGTGACAGTGGCAGGCCGCCTGACAGGGCTACCAAAGACTCTGGTGATGGTGGCAGGCCGCCTGACAGGGCTACCAAAGACTCCGGTGACGTTGGCAGGCCGCCTGCCAGAGCTACCAAACACTCTGGCGATGGTGGCAGGCCGCCTGCCGGGGTATCGGATCCGGTTCTAAGGTTAGAAGCATGGAGGCGAAGGGGGCGATCTCTTCGCGTCAAGCTCATCGTAGAAGCCCCCGCACTTACGGGCCGGGCATTCTCCCCCACAAGCACAAACACAAAAGACTACGCGCAACGGGCACTCCTCCACTGAGAGAGGTTATGTCCGTTACGCGCAGTCTTTTTTCTGAGGGCTTCTCTAAGGCCTTACACCTTGAAGGCCGACTTGCACCAGGGGACGAGTCCGCAGGTGTCGCAATGAGGCTTGCGGGCCGTGCAGACGTAACGCCCGTGGAGGATGAGCCAATGGTGAGCCTTGGCGATGAGCCGTTCGGGGATGTGGCGGATAAGCTCTTTTTCGGTGGCCAGCGGCGTGCGACTGTTCGTGGTCAGGCCAATGCGATTGGCCACGCGGAAGACGTGCGTATCGACGGCCATGCGTGCTTGATGAAAGACGACGGAGGTGACCACGTTGGCCGTCTTGCGACCCACGCCGGGCAGCTTCATCAGCTCCTCGACGCTCTCCGGGATGCGCCCGCCGAAGTCGGTCGTCAGCATGCGGGCGGCGCCGACCAGGTGCTTCGCTTTGTTGTTCGGATAGGAGACGCTGCGGATGTACTCGAAGACGGCTTCAGGCGTGGCCTCGGCCATCACTTCGGCCGTCGGGTAGGCCTCGAAGAGCGCCGGCGTGACGAGGTTCACACGCTTGTCGGTGCATTGCGCGGAGAGGATTACGGCGACAAGCAACTGGAAGGGATCCTCGTAATGCAGCTCCGTTTCGGCCACCGGCATGTGCTCCTCAAACCAAGCGATGACGCCGCGGTAACGCTCCTTCTTGGTCATTCGGCCACGGCGAACTGGCGGAGGAAGCGCAGGTCGTTCTCGAAGAAGAGTCGGATGTCGTTGATGCGATACTTGAGCATGGCAATGCGCTCGATGCCCATACCGAGGGCGAAACCGGAGTGCGTGTGGCTGTCGATGCCGCAGCTCTCGAGCACGTTCGGGTCGACCATGCCGCAGCCGAGGATCTCGACCCAGCCCGTGTGCTTGCAGATGTTGCAGCCCTTGCCGCCGCAGATGTGGCAGGTGATGTCCATCTCGGCCGAGGGTTCGGTGAAGGGGAAGTAAGAGGGCCTGAGGCGGATCTCGGTGCCGGCGCCGAAGAGTTCGCGGGCGAAGAAGAGGAGCACCTGCTTGAGGTCGGCAAAGGAGACTTGGCGGTCGACGTAGAGCGCTTCGACCTGATGGAAGAAGCAGTGCGCGCGGGCCGATACGGCCTCGTTGCGATAGACGCGTCCGGGGCAGATGATGCGCACGGGCGGCTGCTGGCGCTCCATGACGCGCACCTGCACGGAGGAGGTGTGGGTGCGGAGCAAGACGTCGGGGTGGTGCTGGATGAAGAAGGTGTCCTGCATGTCGCGTGCGGGGTGATCCTCGGCGAAGTTGAGGGCGGAGAAGACGTGCCAGTCGTCCTCCACCTCGGGCCCTTCGGCGATGCTGAAACCGAGTCGGGCGAAGATGTCGCAGATCTCGCCGCGGACGATGGAAAGCGGGTGGCGGGTGCCGAGGGCGATGGGGTAAGCCGTGCGGGTGAGGTCGACCAGGTCGGTGCTATCGTTGGCGGCGTCGAAGCAGGCCTTCAGCTCGTTGATCTTGTTTTGGGCCGACTCCTTGAGCTCATTAAGGTACTTGCCGACCTCGCGTTTGCTCTCCGCGGCCACGTTGCGGAAGTCGCCCATCAGGGCGTTGATTTCGCCTTTCTTACTGAGGTATTTGATGCGTAACGCCTCGAGTTCTTCGGCGTTTTGGGCTTGGAGGTTTTCCACCTCAGCAAGCAGTGCTTTGATTCGTTCGATCATAATTCTGTTATGCGTAAAGGGCGGGGGGCACTATTTGGCCGTCATGCGGAATTGCTTCGGCGTCTTGCCCGTGGCCCGTTTGAAGTATTGGGTGAAGAAGGAGGGATTGGGGAAATTCAGTTCGGTGGAGATCTGTTGCACGGTCTGCGGCGAGGTCAGGAGCATGCGTTTGATGTGTCGGATAATGAAATCGTCGATCCACTCGGCGGCCGTCTTTTGCGATACACTCTTGACCAGATGAGCCAAATGTTTGGACGAGATATGGAGCTTTTTGGAGTAGAAATCCACACGCCGCTCGGACATGTAATTGTCGGAGACGAGGCGGATGAACTGGTGGAAGATGCGCTCCTTATACGTGTCTTCACGCCTCTTGACGCGCTGACTCTTTTGATAGATGGCGGCCACTTCGCAGCCGAGCACCATCATCAGTTGGCGGGTCACCTCGAGGCGATACGGGAAGAGCCTGCGGGAGTAGCTCAGGCGGATGTATTCAAAGCAGGTCATGAGGATGTCACGCTCGCGCGGGCGGATCGGCACGCAGGGCGTCTCGCGGATCAGGAGGTAAAGTTCCGACATGGATTTGACGGGCAGATTGCGCACCGAACCGATGTCGCCAGCCAG